>JAZJZB010000148.1:0-6123 GCA_040390085.1 Pseudomonadota bacterium
CCCATCGTCTAGCGGTCTAGGACGTCGCCCTTTCACGGCGAAAACACGGGTTCGATTCCCGTTGGGGTCACCAACAGCGCCCAATGGCGGGCCGCTTGCTGGAAACCCTAGCGCTGACGGCCTGGTCGAGTTAGATCGACTGAAGACCGGATAGCCGTTTTCAGCAAAGATGGGTTGGCATGTCTTTTCGTAAATCTTGGCGGAAACTAACCCACTCGGCAGACCGCCTCGCCGGACCCCTGATCGGAATCATCTTCCTGATCGTTCTTGGCGCGGTCGCAATGTATCTCATCAAGAACGCCGACCAAGGCAGCTGCGCTACGTCATTCCAGCGCCCGCACTGCTGAGCGCTCAGCTTTCATCACCTCGATTTCGCGGCCGGCGCCGGCCGAAGCCAACTCCCGCAACCTTCGCGATCGCGGCAGCGGCACGCCTCGCCGATGGCTCATCGCCAAGATCGAAGGTGTAAGCGAATAGCTGTTCCTGCACCTTGCGGTACTTCTTCTCGAAATCGACGAACGCGGTGGCGAGCGCGCTTTCCAGTTGGTCAACGCCGCTGATCACCCGCCCGACGGTCCAGTGCGCGAAATTCCCGTCGCCCGCCCAATTGGTGTGGTGAGCATCGATGAAGATGCAGGGGCGCGGGCTGGCCAGGAACTCGTAGACCTGGCTGCTGGCGTCGCCGAGGTAGATGTCGGCGCGGTTGGCATATTCCATGGTCGTAAGCGCCCGGCTGCCGGTGTCGATCGTGATATTTTCGGCAGCGAGTACGCGTGGGGGAATGTGGCCGACCGTCGCAATTCCGGGCGGGTGGATGGTGACCACGAGCTTTCGCTCGAACAGCATGATGTGCGGTGCGAAGATCAGCTCGTATTCGGGATGATCGGCGAACCATTCGAGGATCGCCGGGCCCATTTTGTACCAGGATGACAGGTGCGGCGCCGGGTGCGGGTTGTAGAGCACCACCGGGCACCTGCCCTTTCGCCTGGCTCGACGCGGCGGCGGATATAGGTCGAACTTGGGATAGCCGACGATCGAAACGCGCTCCGGCGCGAGGCCCGCATCCCTGATCAGCCGATCGCAAATCTTGGCCCCGGAGGCGAGCACATGGTCAAAGCGCGCGCTCGCCCGGTTGAAGCCGATGGCGCGGTCGCCGGCGCCGTGTCGGGTATGGACGATCTTCAGGCCCGTAAGACCGAAGCGATCCTTGAGCACGAGCGAGGTCTTCTCGGGCACGACGAGCACGTCGAGCGATTTGAAGAAGTCGAGATTGTCTTTGTAGATCAGCAGTTTCGCGGCGGGGATAAGACGGCCGAGGAAGTGTTCGGCGAAGCGCGCCGCGGCGCTCTTCAGCCGCAGCTCGACGAGCTCGATCCGGTCCCCGATGGCCGCGCCGCCAAGGCGCCTGATCTCCTCGCTCAGCCGGTCGTTGCTCGAGGCAACCACGACTTCAACGCCGGCCCCTCCAAGTGCGAGCTCGAGCGCGACCGGAAGGCCGTGCGCGACCTGGTGGATCTGGTCGTGATTGAACAGGAACCCTACGCGCACTGACTTGGCGCGCATCCCCTTCCCCCCCGGCGGAGTCATGCAGCCAGCTCTTTCCTCGGCGCATGCTCCAGCCAGTCCGACAGGTCGCGGTGGATAAAGCGCCCCAGCCGCTCGACCTCGTCGTGATAACGATGGATGATTTCGGCCTTCAGCGAGGGATCGAGCGGCTCGCGCGGCGCTTCGACCTCGTTCCACCTCAGAATCGCGCGCCGCGCCTTCAGGATGCCCTGCACGATCGGATAATCGCGCAGGCGGCTGCGCTTGCCGTCGCGGCGCAGGAACTGGTCGCTGGCAAGCATCGCCTCGAGGAACAATGGCGGCCGGTTGAGCAAGCGCTGCAGGCCCGGGATACGGACCTCGCGATGGCTTCGCTCGGCGCGGAACTCGGTCCGGGCATGCGGCGCGAGGCCGAGGAAGTTGCACACCTCGTCATAGGTGCCTTTGGGATCCCGCGCGAGATCGTCGAACACCACGATGTGGCAGCGTTCGCGCCCGACCGCTTCCCAGAACGCGGCGACCTGCGTGCCGAATGCCGCGGCCAGGTCGTAACGCAGCCAGCGCGGCTCGATGCAGGAGCGTGGAATTCGCCGCCCCTCCGCGCGTTCGGGCGTGACCGACCACGCGGTGGCGAAGTCGCGAATATTCTCGTCGCCAGTGACCAGTAGCCGGGCATGGAGGGATGGCAGCATGTCGACCGGATTGCGGACGTTGATGATGAACCGCGCGTCTGGCCAAATGCGCAGGATCGGCTTCATTTGCTCGGGCAAGTAAAGATAGGTTGGCGAGGCTTCGGCGAGCATGCGCTGCCCCGGCTTCGGATCATAGAAGCGCTTCACGTAGCGCGACGCCACGTCCCTGAGCTCCCGATCGCCGAGATCGTTGAAGTCGTACCGGCTGAAGAAATGCGGCTCTTTCGGACGCGAAAAACATACGTCCGGATGCTGTTTGAGAAGCGTCGACATGGTCGTCGTCCCGCAACGCGGAGCGCCCACGACGAACGCCGCGCGCCTGATTGTCGCCGGATTCATGCAGTTCATGGTCAGTCGCAATCTTCTCCAGATTGTCGCTGTTAAGCACCAAAACACGTCAAAAACTTGGCCTAGTGAAGACCAGTCCGTGATCGGCGGGAAGCGACTTCACGGGGCCTCGCCAAGCCAAGTTAGAGCGGCCGCCGCAACCCAATGGTTCCTTTGGGGGTTGTAAGCCGGATGAAAAACCATCCCCAATTTCGCGGGATTTGAAGGCTTTAGGCGACATGAACGCTCCCCAACAAGGGTTTCGCCGACGCGCCGACCATATTGCGCTGATCGTCCAGTCGCTGTCGGGCGGCGGCGTCCAGATGCGCATGCTGGCGCTTGCGCGCGAGTTCGCGCGGCGCGGACGGCGGGTGGACCTGTTTGTCGGGGAACGCGACCGGCATCGCGCTGAAAGCTTGCCTCGATCGGTGCGGGTCACCCGGCTCGGACGTGATCGCGCGCGCGACCTTGCGCAACACTTGCGCGCCGACCCCCCGGACGTGGTGCTGTCCGGCGGCACCCCAGTCCATCGAGTCGCGGTGGCGGCATCGGACTCGGTCCCTGAGGTGCCATTGGTGCTTCGCGCGAGCGGCCACCCGTCACGGCGGATACCCTGGACCAAATGGCGCGCGCGTCTTGTCGAGGCGATCAAGCGACCGCTGCGCGACCGCCGCTACCGCAAGGCCAGCCTGGTGATCGCAGTGTCGGACGATACCGCGAGCGCGGTGCGGAGGATCGCCCCGGAGACTCCGGTCATCACCCTTCCAAGCCCGGTCGTAAGCGCCGACTTCGAGGCCAAGGCCGCGGCGCGGATCGAGCACGCGTGGGTCGATGACGACGTGCCGATCATCCTCTCGGTCGGGCGTCTTACGCCGTCGAAAGACTATCCCGGGCTGTTGTCCGCCTTCGCGATCTTGCGCCGAAGCCGTCATGCGCGGCTGGTTATCCTGGGGGGCGGGTCGGCGGCGATGCGGCAGCAGCTGATCGACACAGCAAGGAGGCTGGGGGTCGAGGGCGACGTTGCGCTGCTCGGCTGGAGGCAGGATGTGCCGGCTTGGCTCGAACGCGCCGACTTGCTGGTCCTTGCGTCCTGGTGGGAGGGATGTCCCGCCTCGATCATCGAGGCGATGGCCGCCGGATGCCCGGTCGTCGCGACCGACTGCCCCGGCGATTCGCGCAGCCTGCTGCGCGATGGCGAGCTCGGCGGCCTGGTCCCGGTTCGCGACCCTCGAGCAATGGCCGCGGCGATGGCTCGGCAGCTCGACGACCCGGTCGATTCCAACCGGCTGCGGGCGGCGGCCGAGCGCTATCGCGAGGACAAAGCCGCGGCAGCTTACCTGAAAGCGCTCGACCAATTGGCCGCGCAAGTCGACTGAGCGCCTAGAGCCGGGTCCAGGCCAGCGCGATCGCGCCGCCGAGCGCGACGACGCTCGCCGCCATCGCAACAGCGGCCGACAGGCCCTTGCGCCGCGCATAGACCAAGGTGATCCCGATCTTCACCGCCATGTTGACGATGATCGTCCCGCTGATCGCAATCGCCGCGAGCAACGGCGAAATGGCATCGGCCGGGAGGCCGCCTAGCGTGATGATCGCGGTGTCGACGTCGGTCGACCCGACAGCGAGCAGCAGCGCCGCAATCCCCTGCTCGCCGAATCGTCCAGAAGCCCATTTCGCGCCGACCGCGGCAATCGCGACAAACAGGACGAAGCCGAGCGCTGGGAGGATCGCGATCGGGTTGCCCGGCGGGCTCGGAGCGTCGGATTTGGGCGCAGTGCGATAGAGCCAGAAGCCGGCCGCCCAGGCGACCAGCAGCGCCGGCAGGATCATCAGCGCGAAGGGCAGGAACACGCGCGTCGCGAGCACGCCGATCAGCAGCAGGACGCGGAGGTACATGACCGCTGTCGCAAGCGCGATTCCAGCCGGCTCCGCGCCGCCCTTCTCCTCGCTGCCGAGCCGCTGTGCGAGCGACTGGGTGACCGCGGTCGAGCTGTAGGCGCCGCCGATTAGCGCGGTGGCGATCGTCCCGTGGCGCTCGCCGAAGATTCGGTTGGCGACATAGCCGAGGAAAGAGAAGCCGGTGACGAGGACGACCACCAGCCACAGTTTCTGCGGGTTCCACGCGCCGAGCGGGCCATAATGGCCGCTTGGCAGGAACGGCAGGACCGCGCCGGCAATCACCGCGTAGCGGGCGAGCGCCTTGACGTCGTCCTGATCGAGCCGGTCGATCAGGTGGTGCGTCTCCTGCTTGAGCGCGAGCAGCAGCGTGACGATGGTCGCACCGGCAATGGCCAGGCCGGGGTTGCCGAATCCGGCGATGAAGCCGAGCCCGAGCGTGCCCATTGCCGCGATCGGCGTCGTCGCATCGGGGCGCTTCGACAAGTCGGGACGGTGGGCGTAGCCAACCGCGAGTACGGCGGCCGCTCCGGCGACGAGTGCTCCGGCGGCGAGCGCCTGGCCGCCTTGCCCGATCAGCCCGGCAAGCCCGGCGACCAGCCCGAGCAGGGTGAAGGTTCGAACTCCGGCAACGCGTGCGCCGGAATGTTCGCGGCGCAGGGTGAAGCCGCGCTCGATGCCGATCAGCAGGCCGCAGGCGAGCGCGGTCGCAACCGCCAGCCCCTGACTCGCCCAATCAGGCCAGGCGCTCGGCATGCCAGCGCAAATGGTAGGCCATGAGGGTCGAGATGAAAAAATAGCTGTGGTCGTAGCCCCGCTGGCGGCGCAGCGTCAGCGCGATGCCGGCGTCCGCGCAGGCGCGCTCGAGCAGCTCGGGCCGAAGCTCGGAGTCGAGAAATTGGTCGGCGTCGCCGACGTCGACCAGCAGCTCGGGCAGTCGCGCGCCATCCTCGATCAGCGCAACTGCATCGTGCTTGCGCCAGGCGGCGCGGTCGTTGCCGAGATAGCCGCCGAGCCCTTTCTCGCCCCACGGCACCTGCGACGGGGCCACGATCGGCGCGAACGCCGAGACCGACCGGAAGCGATCCGGAAAACTAAGGCCGACGGTCAACGCGCCGTGGCCGCCCATCGAATGACCGGTGATCGCCTGCCGGTCGATATCGACCGGGAACTCGGCGGCGACCAGCGCTGGCAGCTCCTCGGTGACGTAGCTCCACATGCGGTAATTGGCAGCCCACGGCTGCTCGGTTGCGTCGACATAGAAGCCGGCGCCCTGGCCGAAGTCATACCCCTCGGCATCGGGAATGCCGTCCCCGCGCGGGCTGGTGTCGGGAGCAACGAAGATCAGCCCGAGCTCGGCGCAGGCGGCGCGATACTCGCCTTTGTCGGTGACGTTGGCGTGGGTGCAGGTGAGGCCCGACAGATACCAGACGACCGGAAGCCTGGCGCCGCTAGCCGCTTGCGGCGGAAGGAAGATCGAGAAGGTCATGCCGGTCGAGGTCGCGGCGGAGGAATGGCGGACGACCAGCTGCCGCCCGCCGTGAGACTTGTTTTCGGAAACGACCTGCACGGCCCTACCTAACCGTCATTGCGATCGCAGCGAAGCAATCCAGCCTCGCGCCGCTGGATTGCTTCGTCGCTACGCTCCTCGCAATGACGGACATTA
>JAZJZB010000149.1:0-2616 GCA_040390085.1 Pseudomonadota bacterium
CCCCGATCGGCGACGAGGAAGACAGCCACCTCGGCGACTTCATCGAGGACAAGAACGCGGTGATCCCGGTCGACGCCGCGATCCAGTCCAACCTCAAGGAAACCGTCACGCGAGTGTTGGCGTCGCTAACCCCCCGCGAGGAGCGAGTCCTCCGCATGCGCTTCGGCATCGGCATGAACACCGATCACACGCTGGAAGAGGTTGGCCAGCAGTTCAGCGTGACCCGCGAACGCATTCGGCAGATCGAGGCCAAGGCGTTGAGGAAGCTCAAGCACCCGAGCCGGTCACGGAAGATGCGGAGTTTCTTGGATCAATAGCATAGCTTCCTCTACCCGTCGGGCAGAGGGGCTGATCGACGACGTTGACTTCACTCGGCGCGACAAAGGCTGAGCTCAGTTGCAGTAAACCGTGTTGCCGTACCGCTGGCAAACGCGGCTCTGGCCATTCGGCCCATGGATATACGTTGTGTTGCCGTAGGTTTGGCTTGTGGTTCCGCTCGAACTGTAAGTCGTATTGCCGTACGTTTGCCAGGAATTGCCATTCGGGCCGTACGTTGTGTTTCCGTATGTCTGAAAGGTTGATCCCTTCGGCCCGTAGGTTGTGTTGCCGTAGGTTTGATAGGTTGAGCCGTTCGACCCGTAGATCGTATTACCGTACTGCTGGTACGTGGTTGACTGCGCGCTTGCCACGGATGCTGCCGTCACGACAAATGCGCCGACGATGATCGATACTCGCATGATAGAATCCCACTGAGTGCTCGCCGAGCCGGATCCTCCTATATCACTATGCTCTGTAAGCGGCGATGGTAATTTATGATTCAACCCGTTGACTTACAGTCAAAAATCCTTCCCAATGGCGCCCGCTCGGTGCCGGAGGGGGCAGCCAGTGCGTTTCCCGGTAGGTCTTGTTTTGGCCGCCTTTGCGGCCGCGATGAGTTCAAGTGCGGGTGCTGACGATATCGGCGCGGCTGCGCGGGGCGTCGTTCGCATCATCGTCGCATCCAAAGATTATTCGGACCCCGAAAACTCCTCAGTTGGTTTCGGCAGTGGCTTTGCCATCAGCCCTCATCACATCGTTACAAACGCCCACGTCGTGGAAGCAGCCCAAAATCCCTATGCGGATACTGTCGTCGCGATCGTTCCGTCCGAAGGAAGACGCGCCCTCACCGGAGTAGTCATTGCCTATGATTCGGTTCGCGATCTCGCGATTATTGACGTTGGCGACACTAGACTTGAACCGCTCGCAATCTATTCCGGACCGGTTGATGCCGGCCAGCACAGTGCTGCGCTCGGTTACCCAGGCAATGTCGATCGCGCGACCGTTGAGTCGATGTATGACCTGATTACCCCAACCGCACCCGTGCGCGCCGAAGGCAACGTGTCCGGTCAGCGGCGCATTGAGGGCACCCCCGCACTTCTGCACACAGCCCCGATCTCCCGAGGGAATAGTGGCGGACCGCTCGTGGATGAATGTGGGCGGGTCCTTGGCATTAATACCTACACAGCTGTGACTGCGTCAGGTGATTCACCATTCGGCTTTGCGGTGGTGAGCCAAGAACTGATGTCTTTCCTTCATGAGCATGGCGAACACTTCCAACAGGTGGGAACGGCGTGCATTAGCATGGCCGCGCTGGCGCAGCGCGAGCAGCAAAGCCGCGAAACCGCAGCACGCGAAGAAGCAGCGGCACGCGAGCGTGGCGAAAAGGCGCAAGAGCGCCGGGAGACCTTGGCCAAGGGAATGATCCAGGAATCTCGCGAAAATCATGCCGTGACGTCTGCGTTGTTGGCCGTCCTGGCCGTCGTCGCCGGCGCCTTTGGATCCGTGCTATTCTTCAAAGATCGTGAGCGGCCTGCGGCAGCCGCCGGTAGTGTCGCCGCGCTCGCGCTTGCCGGGGCAGCCTTCGCTTTTTTCAGCCGGCCGAGCCTGGATGTGAATCTCACACCCGTTACGGACTCGGTATCCGCCGCTGCGGTACCCGTATCTGGCAAGCTCGTATGTCAGGTCCAACCTGATCGAAGCCGCATCACAGTTTCGTCAAGCGAGGACCTTCCGATCACTTGGGAAGCCAATGGCTGTATGAACGGCCGCACCCAATACGTGCAGGAGGATGGTCTTTGGCGTCGCGTACTTGTGCCCAATGGTACCGAGACGGTCTATTTGCAGGAATTCGACGCTTCCAAGGGCGAGTATGTCTCGACCCGATATTTGCTCGATCAACCAGACATGACTCGCCTGCGTGATCTTAGGGGCAACTTAACGTCCAAGAGCTGCACGGCAGACTCAATTGCACTCCACGGACTGGAAAAAACAACCGAAACACTGATCGCCTCACTTCCAGCCAGATCTAACGAGAAACTCGTCTATCATTGTCAGCCGAGTTCCTAAGGTCACTAGGGTCCGGACCCATAAGGATTACGGTGACAGTGTGGATTACGGTGACAGGGATTACGGTGACAGGGATTACGGTGACAGTGTACTGAATACCGGATTACGGTGACAGTGTACTGAATACCGAATTCCGCCAGGGCCCGCTAAACCACCTGCCCGACCAGCCTCCCGTCCCGCAGGACGTCGCAGATCGGGCAGTCCTTGCTGTCTTGCGCCTGCTCGACCGCG
>JAZJZB010000149.1:2626-15450 GCA_040390085.1 Pseudomonadota bacterium
TTACCACCCCGCCGTGCCCGGCGAGCTTGTCGATCCGGTACAGCTTCATCGCAGCCAAGTCCCCTGTTTCACCGGCGAAACGGCTTCCGCGCGGGCCGGTTCCAGGCCTGAGCTGACGCTGAACAAATTTTCCGAAACGCTTCGATTACGGTGACAGTACAGACTGCACCTCGCCCCCGCGGCTCGCTTACCCTAGCTCGCGACGACCTCGCGCGCCGGCGCCTTGTCGGGCGCGGAGCGTCTGGGCGCTTGCTGTTTCTCGGCGCGGCGGGCGCCTTCGATCTGGCGCCACAGGTTGAGGCTTTTGTCGTCCATAAGTCGCCGGCAAACGTCGTGTCGGCGACAGAGGTTCCCGTGGGGATACTCAGCCTCCTCTCCCCACGGGGCAGTCTCGGGTCCGCCAATCCACGTGACAAAGTTTGACTAACCTGGATTAAGGGCGCAGCCTCTCCGGCCGGCGCGCAGGCTCGCGCCAGAAAAGGGGACATCATGAAGCAGTTGATCAAGCTCGCCGCTGCGGCGGCACTGGGCGCGCTCGCGTCCGGGTCGATCGTCTATGCCCAGTCGGGCGCTTCGGCGCCGCCCCGCGCCCGCGTCGCGATTTACCGCGCGGCTCCGGGGCAGCAGGTCGCGCTGCTCAAATGGTTCGACTCGCAAAATCGCGCCGCGCAGGCGGCGGGCGTTCCCGTCGGCCAGCTCTACGTCCATACCGACGGCGACAGCTGGGATTATCTGGCGATCGACCCGATCACCACGGACGCGCAAGACGCGGCAGTCGACGCCGCGGCCAAGAAAATGGGGCTGCCGATCGGCCCGGCCGGCGCGCTCGAGTTCCGCAAGCATATCGCAATGCACACCGATACGTTCGCGATCGGACCGGTCACTCCGGCGCAATATCTAGCCATGGCCGGGCAGTAAGACGACGGGGCGTGCCCAGTCGCGGGCACGCCTTTGCCGTTGGCGCTTTCGCGCAAAAACACCTGTCCTACAGCCCCCATTTTATGGCTTAAGCTGGCGGATGCAGCCGCAGCCGACTTCCTTCCCCACGCCCAAAGTCGACAAAGCCGACACACCGCACCCCCCTCGCGCGCCCACGCGCACACGCGCGCCCGAGCGTCCGCGCGCGCGTTGCATCGACAACTTTGACAACTTACGCGTCCGCTGGCGGCTAGAGCACTTGCCCGACCGGCTGGCCGTCGCGCGACACTTCGCACAGCGGGCAGTCGGCGCTGTCGGCCGCCTGCTCAATGGCCTGCCGGTCCGAGGCCGCGAGGATGTGCTTTTTCTTGATCACCACTCCGCCCGGCTTGGCCAGCTTGTCCACGCGGTACAATTTCATGATGCGCCTCCCCGGCGGCACGAAGGTGGCATTCGCCATGCGAGGCGAAAGGTTGCGGCCCGCTGAACAAATCGCCTGCTAGCATCGTTGTGTCGGTTACGCGACAAAGATTGGTCCGCCTTGCCCAAGGAATCGAAGGATCCCCAGCTCCAGCGAGCGGTGAAGCTGCGCACCGAGCTCCGGCGCACGATCGCCGAGGTCGAGGTCCTGCTGCGCAAGGCCGAGGACCTGCTGTGGCGCAACCGGGCGTCCCGGAGCGGCGAGAAAAAGCTGTTCGATGGGTGGCGGTCGCGTCCGCCCGAGGACGAATCCTAAAGGTAGCGGCGCCGCCCGAGCTCGCTAAAGTTCAAGACGACGCCGCCGGCACAAGCATTGCACCGGCCGGGCTTAAGTCGCTGCAAATCATCATGGTTGACGATGCGGTAGCCATCGAGCCGCCGAGCGCAGCGCCGCCGACGCGAAGCGTCGCCGAAGCAGTGCGAAGAGCTGGCGAGAACCGGCCGACGACCGGCGATGCCGTGTCGATCGACGTCACGGATTTACTCCGTGATGGCCCTCACCACAGCGGCTTGACCGGCCGGTGCCGCTCGCGAGTCACTTCATTCTTGATGAGGTGGGACTTGAGCTTGCGGCGGATCACCTCGGCTCCGTCCGAGCTCATGCACACCAGGCGCACGCCGCCCTGGGGCAGGCGCTCGATCGCCGAGACTCCGACGTCGGCTGCCTGGCATTTGCTGATGACGGCGCCTTCCTCGAGGTTGAGATGGATGACGCGGCTCATATCCGCTGGCTCGACGGATCGAGCTTGCGCGCTTGCTCGTCGAAATGATCGGCGAGCGCTCCAAGCGATGAGGTGCCGGCGCGGGTCCGCGCCGCGGCTGCGAGGCGGCGGCAGGCGGCGGCCTGCTCGCGCAGGCTGTCGGCCGTGTCGCGGCCTGGCCGTGGGCCGGAATGTTCGGGGGAGGCCTGATCGTGGAGATCCAAGGGTTACGCTCCGGGCTGGTAAGCGGGAGCGCAAGAAAGTCTCTCAGTCGCGCGACTGCCTACGATGGGGAATTCGCGAGATGATTCAACACTATCATATCCGCCTTCAGAAGACGAATTGGGCGGCCGACATCACTCGGGAAGTTGCAGCGCCTTGCGCTGTTGTTCGGCGATTCTCAGATGCTCGCTGCGCTGGGCGCGGTCGGCGAGCGCGGTCCATGCCGCTTCGGACCGGCGGCAACGCTCGCGCACATGCTCGAGCGTTGCCGCTTCCGCCTCGACCCGCGCCTGTTCGGCGCGAGCGAGGAAAAACTCGAGATTCGAGTTCCGGATGATCGGTCCGGCCAAGATTACTCGGCCTGGGGCTCGTCGTCCGAAGCTTCGGCCGCCGGCGCTGCGTCGTCGGCCGACTGCAGGTTCACTGCGCTCATCTTGCCGCGATTGTCCTGCTGGAGCTCATAGGTCACGCGCTGGTTCTCGCGCAGGCTGCGCATGCCCGAACGCTCGACGGCGCTGATGTGGACGAAGGCGTCATTTCCGCCGCCATCCGGCGCGATGAAGCCATAGCCCTTGCTCTCGTTGAAAAATTTGACCGTACCTGTGGTCATATCGGTATTCCTTCTTGGTTGGGAACCGACTTGCCGGCTCCCTTCATGCTAGGAGCGACAAGAGAAGGAAGAAGGAGCCGCAAAGCGCCTTGAGACCGTCATTTTGCGACTAGTAGCAGCACTCACATAGGCGCGAACCGCCACGATTGTAAGCTTGCCTGTTTTTTTAGGGCTGCTCGCAGCTCGCCAGCAGGAAGAATTCACTCCAGCCTTCGAACATTGCTTGCCTCCGAACGTCCCCGACCCCACTTTCATTGTCCGTTCACCGCGCCGCGCGCTAGGTGCCGCTACCCGCGACGCAGCCTTAAAGACCAGCCAGCACAGCCTTGCCCGCCTATCGGATTCCCTCCCCTTACGACCGGCCGCCGCTGCGGCGCCGAGCGTCCGGGCTTGTGCTCGCGCTGGCGGTCAACGTCGGACTGCTGTTGATCCTGTTGACCCTCGGCATCATCCCGGTCCCTGGCGACAAGAACTCGAACGCGCTGACCGTCGACCTGCTGCCCGAATCGCGCCACCACGCCGCCGAGCAGAAGGCCGTGGCGAAGCAACAGCGCCGCCGCGCCGACCCCAGCCGACCGACGCCCAAGCCGCCGCCGATCACCCTTCCGGTCAAGCCGACCATCGCTCCGCCGCCCGACAAGCCGACCGACAAGCCGCCGCCGTGGATCGAGCTGAGCAGCGCCGAGCTTGCCGCTTCGGACATCGGCAAGATGCCCAAATCGGCCGAATCGGGCGCCGGCGACAGCGAGGCGGTCGGCCACGCCCCCAACGGCGAACTGCTCTACGCCGCCGAATGGGCGCGCCACCCGACCGATGCCGAGCTTGGCGGCTACCTGCCCCGCAACGCGCCCGATGGCTTCGGCCTGATCGCCTGCAAGACCGTCGCCGGCAACCGGGTCGAAGATTGCATCGAGCTCGACCAGGAGCCGCGCGGCTCGCACCTCGCAAGCGCGGTACGCCAGGCGGCGTGGCAGTTCCGCGTCCGCCCGCCGCGCAAGAACGGCAAGCCATTGGTCGGCTCGTGGGTCCAGATCAGGATCGATTACATCCACACCGGCGGCGGCGCCGGCGACTAAGCAGCGCTGATCAGCCGCCGCGCTCGGCTTCCGCCAGGGCTCGCTTCACGACGTCGCTCGGGATTGCGAAGCCGATTCCGACAGTCCCCGCGCCGCCCTCGCTCGAGCGCGGGCTGAACAGCACCGAATTGATGCCCACCAGCTCGCCGTGAAGGTCGATCAGCGCGCCGCCCGAATTGCCCGGATTGATCGGCGCGTCGGTCTGGATAAACCGCCGCGAATCGCCCTGCCCCAGCGGCCGGTTGGTCGCGCTGACGATCCCGCTGGTGACGGTCTGACCGAGCCCGAACGGATTACCGATGGCCACCACATAATCGCCGACCTGGAGCTTGCCGCTATCGCCGAGCGGAAGCGTCGGCAGGTCCCTTGCACCGATCCTCAACACGGCGAGATCCAGGTTCGGCGCGAGCGCGACCGGGTCGGCGGGAAGCTTCCGCCCGTCCTTCAGGGTTACTTCGACCGCGCTTGCGTTGCGGACGACGTGGAAGTTGGTGATGACGAAGCCGCGCTTGCCGTCGACGATCACTCCGGAGCCGGCGCTGACCGCCGGCTGCAAGGCCGTGTCCGGCACGCCGAAATAGCGGCGGAAGAACGGGTCCTGGAGCAGTGGATTCTGCTCGGCCGGCGAAGGCTGCAGCACGGCGATGTTGACCACCGCCGGCGAAGTCTTTCGGACCAGCGGAGCGAGGCTGTCGTCGGCAGCTCCGGCGAGCACTCGCGGCGCCGCGGCCGCATCGCCGCCAACCGGAAGCATTCTGGCCGCCACGCCGCCGACGAGTGCCGCAAGGCCGACGATGAGGGCCAGGAGAGGGAACGGGATTCGCGGCGCCGAGGCGCGAGGATCGGCCATTCAACCCTCCCAGGCTTGGCCTTCGGGACCGCCGCGGCCGAGCTTGTCAGGCAGCGGCTCACCGTCGGGCGTGAAGCTCAGCGAGAGCGAGTTGATGCAATAGCGCTCGCCGCTCGGCGGCGGGCCATCGGGAAAGACGTGGCCCTGGTGGCCGCCGCAGCGCGCGCAGACGATCTCGGTCCGGACCATTCCGTAGCTGGTGTCGCGGATGGTCTTGAGATGGCCCTCGGCGAACGGCTGGGTGAAGCTCGGCCAGCCGGTGCCACTCTCGAATTTGGTGCCGCCCTGGAACAAGGGCAGCCCGCACAGCCGGCAAGTGAAGATGCCGGGCCGCTTTTCATTGAGGAACACGCCGCAAAATGGCGCTTCAGTGCCGTGCTCGAGGAGGACATGCTGCTCTTCCTCGCTGAGATCGGCGACGAGGCCGCGCAATTGGTCTTCCGTGGGAGGCGTCAGATCGAAATGGGCGGTCGCGGCATCGTGCGGCATCAGCGGTCTCCTTCGCGTCGCCCTTACATGGGGATCGCAGTCAGCTTGCATCAAGCCGCGTCCCGGCACAGGCCGGGATCAATGCGGATCCTGGCTCTGATCTTGGCGCTGCTCGCCGTTCCCGCGGCAGCGCAACCGGTTGAAACCCACGACCAGGCGCTCAGCGAGGACTCGGTCCTTTATGCCGGCCAATTCGGGGTGACGCCGGACGAGGCGCTGCGCCGCCTCAAGGCCCAGCAGGCGAGCGTCGAAGCGACCAACGAGATCTCCCGCGAGTTCGCCGATCGCCTCGCCGGGATCTCGATCGACCATAAGCCCAATTATCGGATCGTCGTCCTGCTGACCGGCGGCGAGCCCGTCGCGGACCGCAGCGCGGCGGGCGTTCCGATCGTCTTCCGCGCCGGCGCCAAGGCCACCCACGCGCAAGCGGTCGAGGCAATGCGCAAGCATCTGATCGACTTGCGAAGCGAGCTGCCGGGGGCGCGCGGCGCCGGCTACGACCAGCGCACTGGCCAAGTTGTCCTGCTCGTCACGCCCAACGATGCGCGGCGCTTCGGGATCGATTCGATCCGCGCCCGCGCCGAGCAGATCAGCGGAGTCCCGGTGCGGGTGGTGATCAACAATCTCGACGAATCGAACATGAGTGTGGACGGCGGCGGCCGGGTCGAAGGCATCAGCAGCGTCACCGGCCGGCCCAACCGCTGCACCACGGGCTTCGTCGTCACCAACGGCGAGCAGACCGCGATCAGCACGGCGGCGCATTGCCCGGACCAGCTGACCTATGTCGATCAGGATGGAACCACTGTCAGCCTGCCGCTGATCGGATCGTGGGGCGCGGGCTATCAGGACGTGCAGATCAACGGCAGCCCGAATTCGCCCGACCCTCAATTCTATGCCAACCGCGGCGCCAACGCCCTCCGCCGGGTCGAAACCTGGCGCAATTCTGCGAGCACGCGCGCCGGCGACTTCGTCTGCCATTATGGGGAAAGTTCGGGCTACAGCTGCGCGCTCGTGCAGCTCACCGATTACGCGCCGCCCGGAGCGCTGTGCGGCGGACCCTGCTCGCCAACCTGGATCACGGTCGACGGCCCGGGTTGCATCGCGGGCGATAGCGGCGGGCCAGTGTTCAGCGGCTCGGTCGCCTTCGGCATGGCCAAGGGCATCAACCGTTCGGGAGATCGCTGCGATTTCTATTATTATATGTCGACCGATTATCTGCCGCCGCCGTGGCGGCTACTGGTCGCCGGCGAGCCTATTTCGCAACGACGAAATCGCCCCTGACCTGGTCAGAGCCCGGAACCGGCTCGGCGGGGTCGTTGCCGATCTTCACCACCCGGTTCTGATCATCGACATGGACGACGTGGGGCTTCATCGCCCGCGCTTCGGCGTCCTCCATCAAAGCATAGCTCATGATGATCACCAGGTCGCCGGGATGGACGAGATGGGCGGCGGCGCCGTTGATTCCGATTACGCCGCCGCCTGCCGGCCCGGGGATGACATAGGTCTCGATCCGGGCGCCGTTGGTAATGTCGACGATCGCCACCTGCTCGCCTTCGAGCAGATCGGCCGCTTCCATCAACGCAGCATCGAGCGTGACTGAGCCGACGTAATCCAAATCGGCCTGCGTCACCGTCGCTCGGTGGATCTTCGATTTCATCATGACCCGCATCACGGCAGTCGAACTCCTCTCGGTGCTGCTTGGGCGCGCCCTGTAGTAGATTTGCATCCGTTCGTCGATTATCAATGCTGCACCGCAGTATCGCACTTGCAGCATGCGGCGAAAATTCCCAACTCGTGGGCCAGGAAGTTGGCGAACCTTGCGAACCCGAGGGTACGCGGAACACTCAAGTTATTCAATTCTCGACACATTTCCAACTGGCACGGCTCTTGCTTAGTCATGGGTACGAACATTGCCAACGGAGCAGACAGATGAACGCGCAAGACTATCAGGTTGCACTTCCGCTGCGGTCGCACACCGTGCTCGGTGTGTGCGAGGCGATCGGCGAGGACTTCGGGTTCAACCCGATCCTGCTTCGCGTTCCGTTGGCCGCCTCGGTGCTGTGGAGCCCGATGTGGGCGATCGTCGCTTATTTCGCGCTTGGTGCCGTGGTGCTTGCCTCGCGCCTGCTCTTCCCGAAGGCGGAAGCCGTCAAAGCCGAGACCGCCAGCGTTCAGCCGACGGCTCACAACGAGCAGCGCGAACTGGCGGAAGCGGCTTAGAATTCTCCGCGAGCTTCGGCCCGCGCCTCGAGCAGATCGAACAAGGCGCGGTGCTGGAGCAGGAGCTGCTCGCCGCCGAACGCGAGCGCCCGTGCAGCCGCAGGGCTTTCGGCGGCCTGCTCAACGGTCGCGATCATCGAAGTTTCGTCGGGCAGCGACGGTGCCGGGATTTCAGTCCCGACGCGCGCGGCAGCGCGGTCGAGCACGCGGCGAACCGGCCACCAATCGCCAACCAGCGCCGTTGCTGCGCCGAGCGCGCAGCCATTGCGTTCGGATGCGGCGAGCGTCTCCAGTGCGTGGCGCGCAGCGGCCAGGCTTGATTCGGTCTCGGCTGAACCCGGCGTGCTCGGCAACGGGCCGACGCCGGCCGTCAGCCTGACAAGGTAGAGCCGCTCGCGCTCGAAAGCATCGGCGGCGCGATTGAGCCAGTCGCGTGTCGGGCCGCTCGGCGCGCGTTCCAACGCAAGCGCGATCAGGCCGGGGTAGCGGCCGTGCAGGCTGCACAGAAGATGCACTGCGTCGGTCAGGTCGCGGCCAGAGAAGGGGCCGGATTCTTCGACGAGATGATGCAAATGCGAATGACGCGCGCAGCCCACGCCTGCAATTCGTGCAAGCTGGGCTTCGGCAACGCTGACCGCCGGTTGTCCAACGGACGGGTTGATCGCCATTCTTCTCCCCTCGTCACAAAAGGCTCTGCTGGGGCGAAGCCTTATTTCGGCGACCCTAACCCAAGGCAGTAAAGACGAGGTTTATGGCCGGGTAAGCTTTCACGAACCTTGATTGCGCGGCGAGCTCAGTCGTCGCGGTAGGCGAGTTCGAAATTGCCCCAGCGCCGGCGCTTGATCCACAAGGGGACGAACACGTTCTTCACCGGGATGAATTTGTCGCCGAGCTCCATCCGGTAGGTCGCCAGAGTCGCCGGCTTGTCGCTGGCAAGGGCCATCCGCGTCGTGTCGTCGATCAGGATCCGCTTGTTGCGGCAATGCTCGTCATTCCACACCGGATCAGGCCCCTGCGGATGGCTGCGCTCGCTAAGGTGGGTCGGCAGATAGCCGTTCATGTCGCCGATCGCAGAGCCGATGATCCGGCTGTCCGAGCCCTTGGTGCGATCCAGCAGCGGCCGAATATATTTGTCGGCCGTCGCGTTGAAGCGGACGTCGTACTGGACCGGGTTCGATCCCTCGATGATTTTGTAATCGCGGTCGAACACGTCATCGACGGTGACCTCGCCCTCGTCGATCGCGCGCTCGATCGCCGCCTGGATTTGGCGGCACGTTTCCTGGGCGCGTAGAATGAAGGGAGTATCGTCGATCTCGGCGCCCGAATTGGCGAGCGTGTCGAGCATCGTGTTCGATAGAAGTTCGAGATGCCCGAGGCGCTTCTCGGCAGTCAGCAATTCCTTGCCGTTGTCGCGAGCGTCGGCGGCAAAGTCGGTCAGCCCCGCCTTCACCCGGTCGACGCTGGTCTGGATCATGCTCGTCGAATGGGCGATGCCCTCGGTCTGGCGGTCGACCATTCCGACAATCTCGCTCACTTCGCGGACCGTTTCGCTGATCGTATTGAAGCCGGTCTGCGCGGCGTGGCTGCGCTCGACGCCGGTTTTGATCTCGTTGGTGACCGCGCTCGCCTCGCGGGTCAGCTCGCCGATGGTCGAAGCAATCTGGCTGGTGGCCGCGCGCGTATCGTGCGCGAGCTTCTTCACTTCGGCGGCGACGACCGCGAAGCTGCGTCCGGCATCGCCGGCACGGGCCGCTTCGATGGTCGCGTTGAGCGCGAGCATGTTGGTCTTGCGGGCAATGGTTTCGATGGTCGAGGATACGCTCTGGACCTGGTTCATCGCCGAAGCGAAACCGGCCATGCGTTCGCCGAGCTGGACGATCAGGTCGGTCAGGCCCTTGAAGCCGCCGATGGTGCCGTCGATGGCCTCGCGGCCGGCGTCGAGCTTGCTCTTGGCCTGTTCCGACAGCAGCCGCGCTTCATCGGTCGAATCCGAGACTCGCGCCTGGTCGCTCATCAGCCGGGTCGTCACTTCCTCCAGCTGGTCGAGCATTTTGAGATGCTCGGCGATGCGGGTCGCGACGCCCTGAACGTAACCGGAGACGTCGCTGCACTCCATCGACAGCGACCCGCAATCACGCGCGACTGCGCGGATTGCGTTCTCGGTGACTTCTTCGATCCCTTGCGTGGCCATTTGAGCCCCAGCTCCCGAACAGTTCGAAAATGGAGATAAGCGGCAACCTCCTACTTCTTCGTTAACCACGGGAGGTCTCGACAAGGCGGCAGTGGGGCCACAAGAAGCCGCCATGTCCTTCCTCGAGCGCTATGCGGCCGACGGCTGGCTGACGATCGGCGGCATTTTCGAGCCGGCGTTCATCGATGCGTTGCGGGCGGAGTTCGAAAATCAGCGCGAGACGCTGCTCGGGCAGCGCGAGGATGTCCGCGCTTACCTCAATGTCGGTGACGAACGGTTGATGCTTCCGGTACAGCTAAAAGGGCCGTTCCTCGATCCGCGATTCTACGCCAACCCGCTGCTGCTCGCGATGCTCCGCAACCTGATCGGCGGCGACATTTTGATCGACAACATCACGCTGGTGCTCGCGCGTTCCGCGGCGAGCGAGCAGCGGCTCCACCGCGACCATCCCGAGCTGTTCCCCGAGCATGAAGCAATGAACGCGCAGCTGCCGCCCTACGCGATCACCGCGGTCATCCCGCTGATCGACCTCAATGAGGAATCGGGAACGACGAAGCTGTTCACCGGCACTCACCGCGGCGCCGAGCCGGAGCAAGCTGAGCTGCCTTATGTCCGGCGCGGCGACTGCTTCGTGATGGATTACCGACTGCGGCATCAGGGCACCGCCAACCGCTCGGCCGGCGACCGGCCAATACTCTACGTCGTCTATTCGCGGCCGTGGTTCACCGACATCACCAACCTGCGGCGCCAGGCGCGGATCAATATCGACCGTGCCGACATCGAACAGATTCCGAAGGAGCATCGCACCCTGTTCCGCAGGCTCGCCGCCAAGGGTGCGCTCGATCGCAGCGAACGCGAATTGTTCGGCAAGTCCAATCAATAGATCAGGAAGGGCCGGCGCTCCTCTTCCCAGGCCCGTTCGTCCGCACTGGCCACCGCTTCGAGATCGCCTGGCGAAGCCTCGGCATCGTCGACCCATTGGCGGAGCAAGGGCGAGCCGTTGATGACGTCGATCGCCAGCTTGTCGAACACATATTCGTACGGGAAATCGCGCCACAGGTCGTAGTCGGGATAAAGCCGCCGGATCGCCTTGAAGGCGAGCGACTGGAGCCGCCACGGCTTGAACGATTGATGATCGTAGAACGGGCCCTCGGCATGGATGAAGACCCCGTGATTGAGCGCGCCGGAATGCTTGTGGAAAGTCGGCTGGAAGGCGATCTCGCGCAGCTTGCAGCCTTGCAGCCACTGAGGCGCGAGCGCCTCCATTTCCGCAATGACCTTGCGCGGCTCGAGATCGGGCGCGCCGAACAGCTCGAGCGGGCGGGTCGTGCCCCTGCCCTCGCTCAAATTTGTCCCTTCGAGCATCACCGTGCCGGCGTAGGCGCGGGCCATGTTGAGGTTGGCGGCATTGGGGCTGGGGTTGATCCAGACCCGCTCCTGCGGCCAACCGAAGCCGGGCTCGCCGTCCGCTTGCCAGGCGTCCATGGCGATCACGCGATAATCGACGTCGAGCTTGAAATGGTCGACGAACCATTGGCCGAGCTCGCCAAGGGTCAGCCCATGACGCATCGGGATCGGCCCGGCGCCGACAAAGCTCTCCCAGCCTGGGCGTAGCGTCAGCCCCTCGATCGGCCGGCCAGCGGGATTGGGGCGATCGAGCACCCACACGCTCTTGCCGTGTTCGGCGGCGGCTTCGAGCACGTACAGCAGCGTCGTGACGTAGGTGTAGATCCGGCAACCGAGGTCCTGCAGGTCGATCAGGATTGTGTCGAACGTACCCATCGACTGGCCGGTGGGGCGCCGAACTTCGCCATACAGGCTGAACACCGGGACGCCGTAGGTCGGGTCGGTGAAGTCCGGCGACTCCATCATATTGTCCTGGAGGTCACCCCGGACCCCGTGCTGCGGCCCGAAAACGGCTGAGATATTGAGCCCCGCAGAAACGAGCGCGTCGAGGCTGTGGGTGAGGTCACGCGTCACCGATGCCGGGTGGGCAAGCAGCGCGACCCGCTTGCCTTCGAGCGGGCGGCGCAGTTCAGGGTCGGCGAGCAGGCGGTCGATACCGAACAGGGTCATCGCGGCTGCTTAGGCAAGCCGCGCTGCGAAGCAAACCGGGTCGTGGAAATCGGGCTTGTCGCCGTCGGGATGGGCGAGCGCCCAATAGGATTTGGTGCCGTCTTTTTCTTCGAGGATCGCGGACAGGCCGAGCTGCCACTCGGTGCCGGCCTCGACCGTAATCGTCGCACCCAATGCCCACCAGGTGAAATTGTCCTCCATCCGGACATAGGGCGGCGTGACGTCCGCGTCCGTCCGCCCCGCGCGATAAGCGGTGAAATCGTACGCGGCCCACTGGGCCGACGGCGCGAAATTCCACTCGCGATAGGCACCGTCGCCAAGGAACGCTTCGAAGCAGGTGGTTTGCCACAAATCATCGGCGCGGGCGGCCTCGCCTTCCGGGATGACGAAGCGCCCAGCCGGCGCTCCGACGCCGAACCAGATGTTGGTGGTCGCGACGGCCCCAAATGCGCCGGCGTGATCGACATTCACCCACAGCTTGAATGCCGGATCGGCAGGCGGTGTCGAAGGATGCGGGATGAGATTCAACTGCATTCAGCTCACTATCCTCATTCCGGCGAAAGGGGGAATCCCGATTGTTTCTCAGGAGCGGCACGGGTCCCGCTTTCGCGGGGGTGACGACTTGGGTAAGCGCAAGCGCATGACCGCCTATAAATCCTCGCTGCTGAAGCTGCTCGACGAGCGCGGCTATATCCATCAACTGACCGACGCCGCCGCGCTCGACGCGCTCGCCGCCAGGGACACGGTCAGCGCCTATGTTGGCTTCGACGCGACGGCGCCGAGCCTGCATGTCGGCAATCTGGTGTCGATCATGATGCTCCGCCGGCTGCAGCAGGCCGGGCATCGGCCGATCGTGCTGATGGGCGGCGGGACGACCAAGGTCGGCGATCCATCCGGCAAGGACGAGAGCCGAAAGCTGCTCACCCACGAGCAGATCGATTCCAACATCGCCAGCATCCGCAAGGTGTTCCAGCGGTTCCTGACGTTCGGT
>JAZJZB010000150.1:0-2218 GCA_040390085.1 Pseudomonadota bacterium
ACCAGGCTGACGTGCTCGAGGAACGCGCCGAGCGTTTCATATTCCTCCATCGCGCGGGTCAGTTCGGTCAGGTTTTCGAGGCGGCCGGCGCTTTCGGCCGAGCGGTCGGCCTGGAGCGCTGCGGTGTAGCCGCTTTCGTCGAGCAGCAGCCGGGCGAGTTCGGGGTGGGGCAGGGTTGCCGCCTGCGAACGCCAGCGGGCAATGTCGGCGACGAAGCGGCCAAGGCTTCGCCGCGCCTGGGGAGTGAGCTCGTCGCTGTCGAGCAGGGTCGCGGCGGCGAACAGCAAGGGCTGGCCGGTCGAGCGGGCGTGGCGGTGGATGGTCGCCAGCGCCTTGTCGCCGAGGCCGCGCTTGGGAACGTTGACGATGCGTTCGAAGGCGAGGTCGTCGGCCGGCTGGGCGATGAGGCGCAAATAAGCGATGGCGTCGCGGATCTCGGCGCGTTCGTAGAACCGGAAGCCGCCGATGATCTGGTAGCTGAGGCCGATGGCGATGAACCGCTCCTCGAACTCGCGGGTCTGGAACTGGGCGCGGACGAGGATGGCGATGTCGTCGAGCGACTTGCCGTCGCTTTCGTGGCGCTCGGCTTCCTCGCCGATGCGGCGCGCTTCCTCGGGTCCGTCCCAGACGCCGATGACCTTGACCGGATCGCCGTCGCCGCGGTCGGTCCACAACGACTTGCCGAGGCGCCCTTCATTATGCGCGATGAGGCCGTCGGCGGCGCTCAATATATGGCTGGTCGAGCGGTAATTCTGTTCCAGCCGGATGATCGCGGCACCGGGGAAATCCTGGCCGAAGCGAAGGATGTTGGCGACCTCCGCGCCGCGCCACGAATAGATCGACTGATCGTCGTCGCCGACGCAGCACAAATTGTTGCGCGGGGCCGCGAGGAGCTTGAGCCATTCGTACTGCGACGCGTTGGTGTCCTGATATTCGTCGACCAGGATGTAGCGGAAGCGATCGCGATACGATGCCAGGATTTCGGGCTGGGTGCGGAAGATCACCAGCATGTGCAGCAACAGATCGCCGAAGTCGCAGGCGTTGAGGGTTTTGAGCCGCGCCTGATAAGCGGCGTAAAGCTCGGCGCCGCGGCCGGCGGCGAAGGCTTCGGATTCTGACGCGTCGATCTGCTGCGGGGTCCAGCCGCGGTTCTTCCAGCGGTCGATGAGGCCGGCGAACTGGCGCGCGGGCCAGCGTTTTTCGTCGAGGTCGGCGGCGATGATCAGCTGTTTCATCACCCGCAGTTGATCGTCGGTGTCGAGGATCGTGAAATTGCTGTGCAGCCCGACCAGCTCGGCGTGCGAACGGAGCATTTTGGCGGCAACCGAATGGAAGGTGCCGAGCCACGGCATTCCTTCCAGGGCGCCGCCGGACAGCTTGCCGACACGATCGCGCATTTCGCGCGCGGCCTTGTTGGTGAAGGTGACGCTGAGGATCTGGCTCGGCCATGCCAGGCGGCTGGCGATGAGGTGGGCGAGGCGCGCGGTCAGAGCCGCGGTCTTGCCGGTGCCGGCGCCGGCGAGGACCAGCACCGGGCCGTCGGTGGTCAGCACCGCCTCGCGCTGCGGCGGGTTGAGGCCGGCGAGGTAAGCGGGTTCGGGCGAGAGGGCGGGGGATTCGGGCACTAGGTCGGAGGTAGGAGCGGGCGGCGATTCGGGCAACCGCGGCCGATGCCATGATGTTCCTCACTTATGCGCCATATCCCCGTTATCCACAGGCTTGGGGTTACCGAATCCGCTTTCGCGAATCGGTCGGGCCGAGCATAGTCATCAGGTGATCGGGGCGGACGCCTCAGTCTCCAACGAGGGGCAACCCGGCGAGGAGGAAGAGGCAGAAACACCGATCTCCTGCCGGCAGGCAGTTGGGAAGCTCTTTCGGGAGCGACCCGGTAGTCAGCCGGTACGAGGCGCCGGAAGAGGCATTCGTCTCTAGCGCGATGCGGTCTTGGTTTTCCTTCGGGAAAATGGAGACGAAGCAGGACGCGAGAGTGATTGCCCCAAGAAGGGCCGTGAAAGGGCAGCGAGCCCGTCCCGGGATGCAAGTCCAGGGGATTGGGATCGCGGTTTCGGAAGCGACGCCTGAGCGGGTGCGCAAGGATCGAAAACGGGGACCAAGGAGCTTCGGCTCGGCGGATCCAAGGTTACGAACACCGGCATATCCTTTGCTCGGCGCAGTGGGGACTGGCAGCAATGCCGGTCCCCATTTCCGTTTGGGGCAG
>JAZJZB010000151.1:0-11509 GCA_040390085.1 Pseudomonadota bacterium
GACCGACCGGCGAAATGCACAGCTCGGCGAGCGAGTGGATCAAGTAGAGGCCAGCAAGCCACCAGAGGCCGACCTGGAAGTTCGGCCCGGCGAAAGTCGTCCCCCACACCAGGAACAGGAAGCCCGCGCCCACGCCGACCAGCGCGATCGCGAACTTGACCGGGATCGACGGTTCGAGCCCGCGCTTCGCAAGCCACACCCAGAACACGCTGAGGATCGGTGCGAACAGAACGATGGAGATCGGGTTGAAATTCTGCGTCTGCGGCGCGGAAATTGTGAACAGGCCGAACACGCTGCGGTCCGTGTTGCGATCGGCGAACAAGGTGAGCGACGAACCGGCCTGCTCGAACAGCGTCCAGAAGAAGACGTTGAAGATGATTAGGATCATCGCCGCGGTCATCATCTGCGCTTCCTGGCGGGTTCCCTTGGCGTAGGACCACAACAGGATTCCGGGCACGCTCAAGATGAAGGTGCCGAACAGCAATTTGCCCATCAGCGACAGTGAGGCGAGGTAACCGACAAAGCCCGAGCCCTCGGCGGCCGGGGCCGTGTTCATGAGATTGTTGAACAGGAACACGACGACCGGCACCGCGATCAGCGCTCCGATGTAAATGGCGATATCCTTGTTCGGCGCGTTTGCCGGCCGCTCGCCGAAGCCGGCAAGTCGCCCGCCATCGAACTGAATCAGCGCATAGCTGACCAGCATCCCAACGCCGGCCAGGCTGAGGCCCGCCCACCAGCCGAAATAATCGGCGAGCAGCGGGCAGAACAGCTGGCCGAGGATCGAGCCCAGGTTGATGCCCATATAGAAGATGGTGAAACCGGCATCGCGGCGGCGGTCGCCCTGCTCGTAGAGCGTCCCGACGATGGTCGAGATGTTGGGCTTGAAGAAGCCGTTGCCGACCGAGATCAGCGACAGCGCGATCAGCATGATCGCCAGCGTCAGCGAGTTGCGGTCGCTGCCCGACTGCATCGCGCCCTTGGGCAGGCGCCTGGCCTCCTGGCCATTATCGAGCAGCGAGATCGAGCCGTCGTCATTGCCGCGGATCTGCAGCTTCTTGCCCTGGTCGACGATGAACCGCGCCTCGTTGGGATCGCTGGTCGGCCGGTCGACGAAATTGTCGACGGCGACTTCGTAGCGCTGGCCGTCGATCGTCGCATAAGGCTTGGCGGGCGTGCCGCCGAAGGCGAGCGTGAAATAGCCGATCGCCATCAGGATCGCGCCGAACTTCACCGACCGCTTGGAGCCGAGATATTGATCGGCGAGCAAGCCGCCGACCAACGGGGTCAAATAAACCAGCGCGGTGTAGCCGCCGTAAAGCCCGGTCGCTTGCTGGTCCGAGAAAAGGAAATGCTTGGTCAGGTAGAGCGTGAGCAGCGCCCGCATTCCGTAATAGCCGAACCGTTCCCACATCTCGGTGGTGAACAGCCGCGCGAGCTGGCGGGGGTGGCCGAACCAGGTGGTCTTTCGGGCCGGATCTACGTGACTGGTGTCGGGCGAATTCGGTTCTTCGACCGCCGGCGTATCAACCATCTGTTTCTCTCCCCAGAGCGAGCGCGACCCTAACGGGCAAAATCGGCTTGTGAAGCCGATTGTTGCGCCCGGCCCGCGCCGCTATGCGCCCTCGTCGATGCTCAATGACCGTTCATCGATCCTCGCGCTGCTCGAGACCCGCCGCTCCGGCAAGCCGCGCGAGCTGGTCGGGCCCGGCCCGACGCCGGCGGAGATGGACCGCATCCTGACCGTCGCCGCCCGGATCCCCGACCACGGCAAGCTCTCCCCGTGGCGGTTCGTCACCGTCGCCGACAACCAGCGTGTCGCCCTGGCCGCGGTGCTGCGCGAAGCGCTCGCCAACGACGAGCCGGAGGCGCCGCCGGCAAAGCTGCTGAAGGAAGAGGAATTCGCCCATTACGCCGGCCAGTTGGTGGTGCTGGTCTCGGCGCCGGTCGCCGATCACAAGATCCCGGTGTGGGAGCAGGAGCTGTCGTGCGGCGCAGCGGCGATGAACCTGCTGCTCGCAGCCCACGCGCTCGGCTACGTCGCCGGCTGGGTGACAGGCTGGCGCGCTTATTCGGAACGGGTCCGGCTGGCGTTTTGCGGTCCAGGCGAGCGGATCGCCGGTTTCATCTTCATCGGCCATCCGATGCGCGCGCTCGAAGAACGCGAACGGCCGGCGCTGTCGACGATCGCACGGCCGTGGAATCCGCCGACGCTTTGAAATACTTGCAACTTTTTGCGCACCGGTGTATTAGAACAGCATGACGCTTCGCACCCAGCACGACAAGCCCGTTTACGTCCGCCTGCGTGAGATCATCGCCGACGCAATCCTCGCCGGCAAATATAACGACGGCGACTCACTCCCCTCGGTCCGCGCGCTTGCCGCCGAGGAGCAGGCCAACCCGTTGACCGTCGCCAAGGCCTATCAGGGTTTCCAGGACGAGGGCCTGATCGTGGTCAAGCGCGGAGTCGGCATGTTCGTCGCTCCCGGCGCGCGCGCGCGGCTCAGCGAGTCCGAGCGCAGCCGCTTCCTCACGGAGGAATGGCCCGAGATCCGGGCGCGGATGAACCGCCTCGGGATCGATCCGGCGAGCCTGCTGGAGCGCGAACGCGCTTAGTGTTCCTGCACGCGCAATAATGCTCTAGCCGCGCGTCGATGGAGACGCGGGTCCTGCCCTTCACCGACGAGGTCATTGCCGAGGCTGCGCGGCTGATCCTTGCCGGCCAGCCGGTCGCTGTCCCGACCGAGACCGTCTACGGCCTCGCCGCCGACGCGACCAACGCCGAAGCGGTCGCGCGCATTTACGCCGCCAAGGGCCGACCAAGCTTCAACCCGCTGATCGTCCACGTCCCGGACCTCGCCGCAGCGACCGAGGTCGCCGTCTTCGGCGATGAAGCGCTCGCGCTCGCCGACCGCTACTGGCCGGGGCCGCTGACGCTCGTGCTGCCGCTGCGCGCGGAAGCCGGGATCTCCGCCATTGTCACCGCCGGTCTCTCGACCATTGCCCTGCGCGTCCCGGCGCATCCGGCGATGCAGGCGCTGCTGCGCGCGACTGGCCGCCCACTGGCCGCGCCGTCGGCCAACGCCAGCGGCTCGATCAGCCCGACCCGCGCCGAACATGTGCTGAAAAGCCTCGGAAGAAGAATCCCGCTGATCATCGACGGCGGTCCGACCGAGCGCGGACTCGAATCGACCATCGTCGCGGCGACCGGCGGCCCACTGCGCCTGCTCCGTCCCGGCCCAATCGCCATCGACGCCGAGCCGGCATCGGACGACCGGATCGAGGCGCCCGGCCAGCTCGCCAGCCATTACGCCCCGTCCAAGCCGCTGCGCCTCGACGCGACATCGGCAGAAGCGAACGAATATCTGATCGGCTTCGGCGAAATCGGCGGTGACGAAAGCCTCAGCAGCTCAGGCGACTTGGTGGAAGCAGCAGCCCACTTGTTCGACCTGCTGCACGGCGCGGACGCCGCGCCGCAACCGCGCATCGCGGTGGCTCCGGTGCCGAATGAAGGAATTGGCGAAGCGATCAATGATCGCCTGCGCCGGGCAGCCGCTGGTCGCTAGCAAGGAAAAAGGGGCGGAACCGAGCATCCGCCCCACCCCTGTTAGAACCCGCTTCTTGGCACGCCCGGCGGTCAAGGCCAAGAGCGGACCGGTCGAATGTGGACGCTTAAGCCGGCGCCTGCGCCGACTTCAGCCGCGCCTGGAAGTTTTTGCGCAGCTTCTGCAGCTTGGGCGGGATGACCGCGATGCAATAGGCATTGCTCTGGCCTTCGCCCGCCCAATAGTCCTGGTGGTAATCCTCGGCCGGGTACCATTCGCCCTTGGGTTCGATGGCGGTCACGATGCCGCCGCCGTGATCGGCGTTGTTGCGCTCGATCGCCGCCCGCGCCCTGGCCTCCTGCTCCGCATCCTGCGGGAAGATCGCCGAGCGATATTGGGTGCCGACGTCATTGCCCTGGCGGTTGAGCTGGGTCGGATCGTGCGTCGCGAAGAAGATGTCGAGCAAATCGTCGAAGCTGATCTGGTCGGGATCGAAGGTGATCCGGATCGCCTCGGCATGTCCGGTGTCGCCGCCGCACACCTGCTTGTAGGTCGGGTTGGCGATATGACCGCCGGTGTATCCGCTTTCGACCGCTTTGACCCCGACCAGGTCGAGGAACACGGCCTCGGTGCACCAGAAGCACCCGCCAGCCAGGACTGCGACTTGTTCAGCCATGATTTCCGCTCCTGCAATCAGGAGCGAAATAGGATGCCTCAATTGCCTTTGTAAGACGCCTTGAGGCTTGCCAGCTCGAGGCGCTTTCCAACCCATTCCGACAATTCGTCGAAGTCGAGCGCCTTGTCGAACACGATCCCCGCGAGCCGGTCGGAATACCAGCGCACCTCGCCCTTCACCGGGCGAAGGCTCTCGACCACCACGACGACCTTCTTGCCGACGCAATATTCGTCGATCGGCTCGACCTTCATTCCGGCGAGCGAGATGTCGTGGACATCAACGGTATAATAGACCTTGCCGACCCGGACCGAGGCCTTGCAGGCGATCTCCAGCCGCGGCGGCCGGGCGCGGAAACCGTGGCGCGGCTTGCGGCCGGCGAGCAGCTCGCCAAGGTCGACGTCGCTATCGAACTTCAACCCGGCGAGTTCGTCGCGGGTCCACACGACCGAGGCGGGAATGTTTTGCGACGACAGGTCGAGAAACACGTTTTCGCCGACCTCGGGCGTGTGGCGGACGATTGCCATCACGCCGCCGGCCGACATGTTCTTGACCTTGATCAGCTGCTGCTCGCCCGCGGCATTGGTCAGCTTGGCGACCCGCAGCATGGCCGACACGCGCTCGTCGTCGCGGCGCTCGGCTGGCCGCGGAACCGCGGTCGATAGCGACACGGTGGTCGACTCGAACGCCGCGTCGGCCGAGGCGGCCGCTCCGGATCTGCGTCGAATGAGCGATGCGAACATTGGCCTGGCGGCTCCCCACGCGCGGCAATCGCGCCGAAATGGGACTTTTAGGGCCCTGTGGTTAAAAGAGCGTTTCGGATTGGGGTCGAAGTTCGCCGGCTTCTATGCCTACCCAATTCCTATTGTTGGACATTTGTTGGACATTCGCCCCCTCCGAACGGGGGACGAATGCCGGCCGCGAGGCCGCCGTTAGACTTCCTTCAACAAAATGCGCAGAATCCTTGATCTGCAGCGACGTTGCTGCGTAGGCCGATCGCCGGGAGAGACTGCCGAATGACGCAGCCGCGACTGCTGCTGATCGACGACGAGCCGGCGCTTGCCGAATTCCTTGCCAGCGCTGCCGAGGAAAGCGGTTTCGCGCCGGTCATCGCCGACTCCGACGAGGACTGGACGATGGTCAGGGGCACGGCTCAGGACATCTGGTCGCGCTCGACCTTGGAATGCCGGGCATGGACGGGGTCGAGCTGATCCGCTTCCTCGCCGGCCAGGGCTATGCCGCGCCGGTGCTGATCGTCAGCGGCTTTGACCGGCGGGTGCTCGAATCCGCCTTCCGGCTTGGCGAAGCGCTCGGCCTGACGATGGTTGGCCCGGTCGAGAAGCCGGTCCGGTTCGAGGTGCTCGGCGCGCTCCTCATCCAGCTCCGCTCGTCGCTGGTACCGTGACCCGCGCCACCAAGGAGCTGCTCGGCGGCCTCCATCGGGCGCTCGAAGAACAGCGGCTGCACATGGTCTATCAGCCCAAGGTCAGCCTGCGCGATGGAAGCCTGGTCCGGGTCGAGGCGCTGGTTCGCTGGGACGATCCGGAGTTCGGCCCGGTCGAGCCGGCGCATTTCGTCCCGCTGGCCGAGCGCCACGGGCTGATCGACGACCTGACCCAATGGGGCCTTCGGACGATCCTTCGGCAATGGCTCGACTGGCGCGAGGCAAGGCTCGACACGCAGATCGCGTTCAACATCTCGGCGCTCAGCCTGCAGCACCTCGACTTCCCCGACCTGGTCGAGCGGATGTGCCGCGCGCTCGAGGTTCCGACCGACCGCCTGGTGCTCGAGCTGACCGAGGGCGCGACCCAGCCTTTGGTCAAGCTGATGGACACGCTGACCCGCTTCCGCATCAAGGGGATCGGGCTTGCGATTGACGATTTCGGCACCGGCTACTCGTCGCTGATGCAGCTCCGCCAGCTGCCGTTCACCGAAGTGAAGATCGACCAGGCGTTCGTCGCCGACATTACCCGGTCGCGCGACTGCCGCCTGATTGTCGAATCGGTCGCCGGCCTCGCCCACGGCCTTGGCCTCACTGCCACCGCCGAAGGCGTCGAAACGGTCGAGCAGTTGCGGCTGGTGCGCGACGTCGGGTGCGACCTTGCCCAGGGCTATCTGATCTCGCCGCCGCTCGAGCCGGACAGCCTGGTCGGCTGGGCCCGCGACTTCCGCGCCTCGTGGCCGGCGCTGATCGGTGACGGGGGCCTTGCGCTATGGAGCGACGTCGAACCTGATCCCCTGGGCCAGCGGCAGGTCTGAGCCGTAGTTCACCGTGTTGGTCTGGCGCCGCATGTAGGCGCGCCAGCTGTCCGATCCGCTCTCGCCGGTTTCCTTCTCGCCGCCGAACGCGCCGCCGATCTCCGCGCCCGATGGGCCGATGTTGACGTTGGCGATCCCGCAATCCGAGCCGGCGGCCGACACGAACCGCTCCGCCTCGCGCACGTCGTTGGTGAAGAGCGATGAGGACAGCCCCTGCACAACCGCATTGTTGAGCGCTATCGCGTCATCGAAGTCGCGATAGCGGATTACGTAGAGAATCGGCGCGAACGTCTCCTTGAGCATCGACCCGTCCTGCCGGTCGACCTCGACCAGCGCCGGGCGCACGTAAAAGCCGCCGGGCACGGCGTCGACCCGATCGACCTTGTCGCCAAGCACGCCCGCCATTCCCTCGAACGCGGCCCGGTCGATCAGCGGACCGATCAACGTGTCGGCCTGGCGGGGATCGCCGACCTTCGCCTGCGCGAACAGCTCGCGCACGCGCTGCAGCAGCGGATCGGCGATGCTGTGGTGGACGATCAGCCGCCTGAGCGTCGTGCAGCGCTGGCCAGCGGTGCCGGCGGCCGAAAACAGGATCGCGCGCGCCGCCAGCTCGAGGTCCGCGCTCGGGGCAACGATCATCGCATTGTTGCCGCCGAGCTCGAGCAGCGACCGGCCAAAGCGCGCGGCGACGCGCGGGCCGACCGCGCGGCCCATCGCCGTCGAGCCCGTCGCCGACACCAAGGCGATGCGCGGATCGTCGACCAGGGTCTCGCCAATGTCGCCTTCGCCCTGCACGAGTTGAAGGAGCCCATCAGGTGCATCGCGGAACCGGCGCAGCGCGCGGTCGACCAGCTTCATCACCAGCTCGGCGACCAGCGGGGTCTTCTCGCTCGGCTTCCAGATCACCGGGTCGCCGCACACCATCGCAAGCGCCGCGTTCCACGCCCACACCGCGACCGGGAAATTGAACGCGCTGATCACCAGCACCGGTCCGAGCGGATGCCATTGCTCCATCATCCGGTGGTTGGGCCGCTCGCTTGCGATGGTCAGCCCGTAAAGCTGGCGCGACAGGCCGACCGCATAGTCGCAGATGTCGATCATCTCCTGCACTTCGCCGATGCTTTCCTGCAGGATCTTGCCCGCCTCGAGCGTCACCATCCGGGCAAGCTGCGGCTTGGCTTCGCGCAGCTCCTCGCCGATCAGCCGGACGAGCTCGCCGCGCCGCGGCGCCGGGACCATCTGCCAATGGACAAAGGCGTCGGCGGCGCGTGCGCAAGCCTCGCCGGGGTCGCCAACCGCGACCCGGCCGATCTCGCTGCCGTCGATCGGCGAGAAGCTGGCGAGGGTGCCGGCGGGCGCGACCCCGAACTGCTCGAGTATCTCGGCGGCTTCGTCGGCCACGGTCATGCCAGCAGCTCCTTCGCCTTGGCCATCGCCGCCACTCCGGCTTCTATGGTCTCGTCCTTCTTGCCGAAGCACAGGCGAACAAGGTGGCGCGGCGGGTCCTGCTCGGCGAACGCCGACAAGGGCACGACTGCGACCCCCGCTTTCTCGACCGCCGTCGCAGCGAACGTCTCGTCGTCGCAGTCGAGGCCCGAGGCCTTGAGGTCGACGCACAGGAAATAGGTCGAAGCCGCGTCGAGCACCGCGAAGCCGGCGCCGCGCAAACCCTCGGTCATCCGGTCGCGCGAACGCTCGAAGCGCCGGCGCATCGGCTCGATCCACGAATCGCCCTCGTTCAGACCGAAGGCGACCGCGGATTGCAGGTTGGGCGCGGTCGCGAAGGTCAGGAATTGGTGCGCGCGGGCGATGACATTGGCGAGCGCTGGCTCGGCGACCATCCAGCCGACCTTCCAGCCCGTGAGCGAAAAGATCTTGCCGGCCGAGCCGATCTTGATCGTCCGCTCGGCCATCCCCGGCAGGGTGGCGATGGGGGTGAAGGACTGCCCGTCGAGCACGATATGCTCCCACACCTCGTCGCTGATGACGATCAGCTCGCGCTCGCGGGCAACCGCGGCAACGGCTTCCAGCTCCTCGCGGTCGAACAGCCGGCCGGCCGGATTGTGCGGATTGTTGAACAGGATCGCGCGAGTCTTCGGGCTCACCGCGGCCTCGATCGCGCCTTGCTCGACGCGCCAGGCGGGCGGCCGCAGCGCGACCTCGACCGGCGTTCCGCCGGCGCGGCGGATCATTGGCGCATAGCTGTCATAGGCGGGCGTGAAGATGATCACTTCATCGCCCGGCTCGACCGTCGCCAGGGTCGCAGCGCCAAGCGCCTCGGTCGCGCCGCTGGTGACGCACACCTGCTCGGCCGCCAACTGCTGTCCGAATTGCCGGCCGTAATGGCCGGCGATCGCCTCGCGCAGCGCCGGCAACCCGCGCGACGGCGCATATTGGTTGGAGCCGTGCTTCACCGCCGCCGCCGCGGCGTCGAGGATTTCCTCGGGCCAGCCGAAATCGGGAAAGCCCTGGCCAAGGTTCACCGCCCCATGCTTGGCGGCAAGGCCTGACATGCGTTCGAAGACGCTGGTCTTCATCTGCTCGTAAATCGGGTTCATGGCGCGCCGCATAGCGCGGCCCGCGCCTCACCGCGAGTGAGGCAACCTTAATCGCCGGCGCGCATTTGCTTCCCGCTTGTCGAGGAGGGTTTATGGCCCAGCGTATCGCGGCCTTGTACCGAATGAAGCTCGAGACCCACGAATGCCCTTATGGCCTGCGCGCCCGGCAAATGCTGGAGGAGGCCGGCTTCGACATCGAGGAACATCTGCTGACCACGCGGGAGCAGGTCGACGCGTTCATGGCGGAGCAGGGAGTCGACACGACGCCCCAGGTGTTCATCGACGGCAAGCGGATCGGCGGCAGCGAAGATCTCGCCGAGTACCTTGCAACCGCCGCTTAGCGCTGGGGATTGCCAAATGCCTGCTCGATCAGCGCCAGTGGCCGCGCCAGCGCGGTCTCGACCATCGCCGACACGCTGGTCGCGATCGACACCGCGATGACTGCGATGCTGAAATATTCCAACGCCCGCCCGCGCAGCCGGCTGCGCTCGGCCATCGCCCGCGATGGAGGCGCGCCGGTCGCGCTCTCGCCGGCGGTCAGCTGGAACGCCCGCGATTGGCCGAGCGTGACGATCTGCTCGATCGCCAGCCGCTCGTCGCATTGCAATCCGACGCGCGCTCCGTCGCGCCACACCACCCGGGCCTGGATCACATGGTCGCCGCGGCGAAGCTCGACCACGCTCCCCTTCCCCGCCGGTCGCGCCGAATGGATCAGCAGCCCGCGCGAGGAAATGTTGAGGATGCAGGTGTCGCTCCACTGCGCGCCGGTGCACAGCCGGGCGGGCAACAGCACGCGACGCCTCAGCTCGCGCGGGCGGTGGGCCTGGCGGGGAGCGGTCGATGCCATCGTCCACCCGGCTACGGCCGGAGCGGTGTTGGAGGTCTAAAGCATTGATCCGTAACGGATGTTGTACCGCCGGACCAACTCGCGTCAGCTGCGGGCCGAACGCGCCGTTTCGAACAGGAACCAGGTCCGCCGCTCGGCCTCGTCGATCCACACTTCGAGCAGGCTCGCAGTGGCGACGTCGCCATATTGGTCGCACAGCTCGTGCGTTCGCCGCATCTCGCCCGCCAGCTGCTTATTGTCCTCGCGAAGCTCGGCAAGCATGTCCTGCGGGGTCACATAATCGGCGTCATTGTCGAGCAGTCTCTTGTGCGACGCGATCTGGCCGATCGACTTGAGCGTCCTCCCGCCGATCTTGCGCACCCGCTCGGCAATCGGGTCGGTGGTCGCGTAAATCTGGTCCGCCTGCTCGTCGAGCAGCAGATGATAATCGCGGAAGTGCGGCCCGGAGACGTGCCAGTGGAAATTCTTGGTCTTCATGTAGAGCGCGAACATGTCGGCGAGCAGCGCGTTGAGCGCACCCGAAATGTCGCGCGTCGCCGCCTGCTCGAGGTTGGTCAGGGTCGCGCGGTCGGCGGAGCGGAGCATCACGCTGTCTTCAGTGCTCATCGCAGTCTCCTTGTTGGGGGACCGAGTCGCGCTACGGCCACCCCTGGCCACTGCGCCTAACCGGCCGGCGCGGTCAAACTTCAAACCCCCGAGAAATTTCGATCACACAGATCGGGTCTCGCTGCGAGCGTTCGGCGGACGTGTCCTGAAAAGCACACAGTCCATGCCCTGTGATCGGATTGCTGGACCGCGATTGACTCGCAACCCGTGATTGGGCTTTGATCCCGCCGCGAACAGCTAAGGTTCATCGGTAATTGTAACCGGTTACATTCACAGCCGCATCTGGGGAGAGCGCGAAGTGACCAAGATCCTGAACAAGCGCGTGCTGAAGTCGACCGTGTCCGCAGTCGTCGTCGCGGTGTCCGTGTGCCTTGCGCAGCCTGCGCACGCGCAGCTCACGACGGCGACTATTCGCGGCACGGTCTCGAACAGTGCCGCCCCGACCCCGGGTGCGACGGTAACCGCCAAGAGCATCGAAACCGGAGCAGTCTCGCACGCCGTTGCCGGCCCCGACGGGGGCTATGTCCTCACCGGCCTCAGTCCCGGCAGCTACGATCTCACCTTCGCCGTTTCTGGCGGTCCAACGGTAACGCGGCGGGTGATCGTGTCGGTCGGCCAAACTGCGAGCCTCGACATGGACGTCGCCGCCCCGGACAAGGGCACGACCGAAGCGGGCGTCACAGGCGCGACCGCGCCCGGGGCGGGCATCGTCGTCACCGGCCGGCGGCTGGTCGAGACGCGTACGTCCGAAGTCGCCACCAACGTCACCGACCAGCAAATCGAGAATTTGCCGCAGAGCAACCGCAACTTCCTCAACTTCGCGCAGCTGGCCCCAGGTATCCGTTCGGTGCAGGCAGGTGAGCTGCGCCAGACGTTCGCAGGCGGCGGCGTTGGCGCCGACCCAAATGGCGACAGCTTTGGCGGTCCTCAGGTCAACGTCTTCATCGACGGGGTCAGCCTGCGCAGCAACGTCAACCAGGGCGGCGTCGTCGGCCAGGACGTAAGCGCCGGCAACCCATTC
>JAZJZB010000152.1:0-8057 GCA_040390085.1 Pseudomonadota bacterium
CACGGCGGTGGACGCGGCGCGCCTGCTCGACGTTTATCGCCACGCCCACCCCCGTGCGTGAACAGAGGCCCAGGCGGGCCGCAGGCAAGCCGCGGCCCGGTGGTACGTAGATTGTCGCGGCACGTCGGATAGTGGGGAACCGCCGGGCCGCGACATCAACCGGGCTAGATCAACTGGGTAAACCGAATGCTAAATACCCATAATGGATAAATAATTTACCGCAGTTTCCAGGCGCGGCCGTGCCAAAGTGGCGCTAATTGTTTTAGCGCGAACCCAGCCGCCGCTCGATTGCCTGCCAGATCAGCCCCGGCGTGTCGGTCCCGTTGAACTCGTCGATCGCAACGATTCCCGTCGGCGAAGTGACGTTGATCTCGGTCAGCCACTTGCCGCCGATCACGTCGATACCCGCGAACAGCAGTCCGCGCTTCTTGAGCTCGGGGGCGAGGGCGGCGCAGATTTCCTCTTCGCCGGGGGTAAGCTCGGTCTTGGCGGCCTTGCCGCCGACCGCGAGGTTCGACCTGATCTCGCCTTCGCCGGGAACGCGGTTGATCGCTCCGGCGACCTCACCGTCGACCAGCACGATCCGCTTGTCGCCCTGCGCGATCTCCGGGATGAACTTCTGCACGACGTGCGGCTCGCGATAAGTCTGGTTGAACAGCTCCATCAGCGAGGCGAGGTTGCGTCCCTCGCTGCCAATCCGGAACACCGATCCGCCGGCGAAACCGTGGAGCGGCTTGATCACGATCTCGCCATGCTGGGCGAGGAATTTGCGGGTGAGGCCGAGCGAGCGGGTGATTGCCGTCGGTGGCATGAACCGGGCGAAATCCAGCACCCACACCTTTTCCGGCGCGTTGCGGACGCTCGCCGGGTCGTTGACCACCAAAGTCTCGCTCTGGATCTTCTCCAGCAGGTGGGTGGCGGTGATGTAGCCGAGGTCGAATGGCGGGTCCTGGCGCATCAACACGACGTCCACGTCCTTGCCGAGATCAAGGATGCGCGGCTCGCCGAAGCGGTAATGGTCGCCGGCGACGCGCTGGACGGTGACCGGGGAGGCCATGGTCCACAGCCGGCCTTCGGCGAAACTGAGGTCTTCGGGGGCATAATGATAGAGCTCGTGACCGAGCTGTTGCGCCTTGAGCATGATCGCGAAGGACGAATCGCCCGCGATGTTGATGCGCTCGAGCGGGTCCATCTGCACGGCGACGCGTAAGGCCATGAGCGCGCGCCTACGGTCTCACCGTTGTTTTGTCACCCTTGCCAGACGTCGGGCAGGTGCATCGGCCAGCGCCTGGGCACGATGAACAGCGCGTCGATCCGGATATCGTCGCCTTCGCGCATGTAGCGCGGCGCTAGGCGCTCGGCGGCGACCGCAACGCGCCGCAAGCGCCAGTCATCGAGCGCAATCGCCGCAGACTCGGCGCTCGCGCGCGCCTTGACCTCGACGAAGGCGAGCGTCCGCCCGCGGCGGGCGACGATGTCGACTTCGCCGCCGGGCACCCGCGCCCGCCGAGCGAGAATCCGCCAGCCGTGGAGACGCAAATACCAGCAGGCGAGCGTTTCGGCGCCGCGGCCGCGCCTCTCAGCAGCCTCGCGGTTCATTTCGAGCGTTCAAGCGCGCGCGCGTAAGCGCGCTTGCGCGGGATTCTGAGCGCCTCCGCGACCTCGGCCGCGGCGCGCGATGCCGACAGGCGGGTGAGGGCCTCATCGAGAGCGGCGTCGAGCTCCTCGTCGCTTGCCTGCGCGGCTTCGGAGGGCGGCCCGACCACGATCACAATCTCGCCCTTCGGGGCGGTGTCGGCGTAACGCGCGGCGAGCTCGCTCAGCGAGCCGGTAACGCATTCCTCGTGGAGCTTGCTGATTTCGCGGGCGACGGCGGCGTCACGGGGGCCGAGCTCAGCCTCGAGCGCAGCGAGCGCGTCGCCGAGCCGCTGCCCGCTTTCGTAGAGGACCAGGGTCGCGCGCAGCCTTGCGACCTCCGCGATTGCGTCGCTGCGCGCCTTGGCTTTCGACGGCAGGAAGCCGAGAAAAAGGAAGCGGTCGGTCGGCAAACCGGCGAGGGTCAGCGCAGCGACAGCCGCGGACGGTCCCGGGACGGTGTGCACATCCCGCCCCGCCGCGCGAGCGGCGCGAACCAGCTTGTAGCCGGGATCGGAGATCAGCGGGGTCCCCGCATCGCTGACCAGCGCGATTGCCTCGTCGCCGAGGCGGGCGACGATCCGATCCCGATCCGCGTCACTGCTATGATCGTCATACCGCGCCATCGGCACCTTCGCGCCGATATGGGCGAGAAGCTTGGCGGTCACGCGCGTATCTTCGACCAGGATGAGGTCGGCCCGCGCGAGCGTATCGGCGGCGCGCGGGCTGAGGTCGCCGAGATTGCCGATCGGCGTTGCGACAATGTGCAGACCGGGCGGTAAGGATTTACTCACGAGAGTCGATTAACCTCTTCCAATTGAACACGAAAAGGGTCATTCTGAGTCCAGTTCATCGGTACCTGGGGAGAGGACGATGATTGCATTATTGGGTGCCTCGGCAATTGCATTGGCGGCGCTGCAAGCGTCGATCGCCGGGCCGACCGACGCGTTTCGCACCTGCCTTCGCGGCGCTACGGCCAAAGCGACCAACGAAAAGGTCGCCGCGAGTAATATCGAGGCCTATTTGCGCAACGCCTGCAGCGGAGAGATGTCGGCGCTGAAAAGCGCAGTGGTCGCATTCCGGGTCAAGAACGGGATGCCGCGCAAGGCGGCGCTGAGTGATGCCGACATGACGGTCGATGACTATGTCGCGAGCCCGGTCGACAACTATCAGTATATGGCGACCTTGAACGCGCCCAAGGCGCAACCAGCGCCAGCGGCAACGCCCGCTCCAACGCCGGCCTCTAGCCCGCAACCGCCAAAGCCATAGCTTCGACCGCGGCAATCTCGCCGAGTATGTGATCGAGCAGCAAGCGGCCGCTGGCCGTCAGCGCGATGCGGGAGCCGCTCCGCGCCATGTGGCCTGAGCCGACGAGTCGCTCGACCCGGCCCCAGTCGACGATGTTCGGCACGCCGAACCGCTCGCCGAGCGCGGTCGGGTCGATGCCTTCGCCCAGGCGCAATCCCATGACCAAGGCTTCGTCGGCCGCCTCGGTCGGGGACAAGACGGCTTCCTCGGCAGTGCCGTGACCGTTGCGGGCGAGCGCTGAGAGGAAATTCTCCGGCTTCTTGTGGCGAACCGTGCGCGCGCCGAGCCGGCGGCCATGCGCGCCGGGCCCGACGCCGGCATAGTCGCCGTAGCGCCAGTAAGTCAGGTTGTGCCGGCTTTGCTGGGCGGGCCGCGCGTAATTGCTGATCTCGTACGCTGGTATCCCCCCTGCCGACGTCATGGCGTCGGTCAGCTCGTACAGCGCTGCCGAAGCGTCGGCGCCGAGCGGCTCGAATTCGTGCTTTGCGACCATGGTTGCAAAGCGCGTGCCGGGCTCGATGGTCAGCTGGTAGAGGGAGAGGTGCGAAGTGCCGAGGCTGAGCGCCTGGGCGAGCGTCGCCGACCAGCTCGCTTCGCTGTCCCCCGGGAGCGCGTAGATCAGGTCGAAGCTGACCCGCCGGAAATGCTTCTGCGCGATTTCGAGGGCCTTGAACCCTTCGCGGGCGCTGTGGGCGCGGCCGAGGAAGGCGAGGGCCTGGTCGTCAAAGCTTTGCAGGCCGAGCGACAGGCGGTTGACCCCGGCCGCTGCAAGGTCGGCGAAGCGCTCGGCTTCGACCGAGTTCGGGTTGGCCTCGAGCGTGACTTCGACCTTTTCGGCGGGCGCCCAGTGGTGGAATGCTGCTCCGATCACCGCCTGCGCGGTCGCCGGGTCCATCAGCGAAGGCGTCCCGCCGCCGAAGAAGATCGAGGTCAGCTCGCGGCCAGGAAGCAGCCGCGCTTCGTGGGCGAGATCGGCGAGGAGCGCGTCGCGCCATTGCGCCTGGTCGATGTCACTGCGGACGTGGCTGTTGAAATCGCAATAGGGGCATTTGCTGACGCAAAACGGCCAGTGGACGTAGAGCGCGAGCGGCTGCCCACTCATTCCTTGAGCGCCTCGACCAGCTTGCGAAAGGCGTCGGCGCGGTGGCTCATCTTGTGCTTCGCCAGCTGCTCCATCTCTCCGAAGGTCTGCTCGTGGCCAACCGGAACGAACATCGGGTCGTAGCCGAATCCGCGCTCGCCGCGTGGCGGCCACACCAGCGTCCCGTCGACTCGGCCGTCGAAGGTCTCGGCCTGGCCGTCGTTGGGCCAGGCGATCGCCAGCGAGCAGATGAAATGCGCCGCGGGCGCGGCATCCGGCTCGGTCGCCTCGACCTCGCGCCAAACGCGCTCCATCGCGCGCATCCAATCGCGATTGCCGTCCTCGTCCTCGGCCCAGCGCGCGGAGAAAATGCCGGGGCGGCCGTGGAGGGCGTCGACGCACAGACCGCTGTCGTCGGCGAGGGCGGGAAGGCCGGACAGGTCCGCCGCTTCGCGCGCCTTCAAATCGGCATTGTCGGCGAACGTGTTGCCGATCTCTTCCGGCTCCGGGAGGCCGAGCTCCTCGGCGCCGACGCAGGCGATCCCAAGCGGCTCGATCAGCGCTGCGATCTCGCGCAGCTTGCCGGGGTTGTGAGTGGCGATGACCAGCCGGTCCCCGATCGGCCTCACCGCCCGGTGGCCTTCAGCTGAGCCGCGAAAATCTCCGAGCAGCCGATGCGGGCGAGGCGGAGCAGCCGCAACAACCCTTCCTCGTCATAGCATTCGCCCTCGGCGGTGACCTGCGATTCGACCACCAGCCCGTCGGCGGTGAGCACGAAATTGCCGTCGCAGCCGGCTTGGCTGTCCTCGTCATAATCGAGGTCGAGCACTGCGGCGCCATTATGGAAGCCGCTGCTCACGGCCGCGACCTGGGTGCGGATCGGGTCGGCTGCGAGCGCCTTGCTGTCGAGCAATTTGTCGATCGCGATTCGAAGCGCGACCCAGCCGCCCGAGATCGCCGCGGTGCGGGTGCCGCCGTCGGCCTGGATCACGTCGCAGTCGACGATCACCTGCCGCTCGCCGAGCCTCGGCAGGTCGACGACTGCGCGCAGGCTGCGGCCGATCAGCCGCTGGATTTCCTGGGTGCGGCCCGACTGCTTGCCCTTGGCCGCCTCGCGGTTGCCGCGGGTGTGGGTGGCGCGCGGCAGCATTCCATATTCGGCGGTGACCCAGCCCTGGGCCTTGCCGCGCAGGAACGGCGGGACCTTCTCCTCGACGCTGGCGGTGCACAGGACGCGGGTGTCGCCGAAACTGACGAGGCACGAGCCTTCGGCGTGGCGGGTGAAGCCGGGCTCGAAGCGCAACTCACGCATTTGGTCGGGGGCGCGTCCGGAAGGGCGCATGAACTCATTCTCCTGATACTGGTGCGATCGCGTCCCTAGACCGACGGGAACTGCAATCCTAGATGGTGCGCATGGCGCAGCCGATCGGCGAACTGACTGACCGCATGCGCGAGATCTTCGGCATGGTGGTCGAGGCGTATCTCGAGCGCGGGCTGCCGATCGGTTCGAAGGCGTTGGCGGGCACCATCAGCCTGTCGCCGGCCTCGATCCGCGGGGTGATGCAGGAGCTTGAGGAGCGCGGGTTGCTGACCCATCCGCACACTTCGGCCGGAAGAATCCCGACCGAAACCGGCCTCAGGCTGTTCGTCGACGGGATCATGCAGGCGGCCGCGCCCGACCCGCGCGAGCGGCGCGAGATCGAGCGGCATATCGTCCGCGACCAGCCGATCGAGGACGCGCTTGCGGCGGCGACGACCGCCTTGTCGGGGCTCAGCCATGCGGCCGGCGTGGTGCTTGCACCGAAACGCGAAATGACCCTCAGGCAGCTGAGCTTCGTGACCTTGAGCGACACCCGCGCGCTGGCCGTGCTGGTCGGCGCCGACGGAAGCGTCGAGAATCGCATTGTCCCGCTCGACCGCGGCACCAGCGCGCACGCGCTGAACGAGGTCAGCAATTTCATCAATGCGCGCCTGTCTGGACTCACGCTTGCCGAAGCCGAGGTGCGGCTGCGCGCCGAGATTCGCGAGCGCAAGGAAGCGATCGACGGCGCTGCCGCCGAACTGGTCGCCGCGGGCCTTGCCGCCTGGAGCCAGGACCATGCGCGCCGGCCGGTGCTGATCGTGCGCGGCCAGGCCAATTTGATCGACCCGACCGCCGCCGAAGACCTCGAGCGCGTTCGCCAGCTGCTCGACGAGCTGGAGGACCGCCAGGAAATTGCCCGGCTGCTCGAAAGCGCGCGCGACGGTCCGGGCTGCCGGATTTTCATCGGATCCGAGAATCGCATGTTCGCGCTCAGCGGCTCATCGGTGATTGCCGCGCCCTATCGCGGGAGCAAGGGCGAGGTGGTCGGAGTGGTCGGGGTGATCGGCCCGACGCGGTTGAACTATGCGCGCGTGGTCCCCATGGTGGATTTCACTGCGAAAGCGCTGACGAGATTGATGGCATGACAGAGACGACCAAAGACGAAGAACAGCTCCACGAAGCGGCCGAAGAGCTGCGCAAGGAGACCGCCGACGGCGCGCCCGAGGTGGCCGAGCACGATCATGTCGCCGAGCTCGAGAAGCAGCTCGATGAGGCCAAGGCCAAGACACTTTATGCTGCGGCCGAGACCCAGAACGTGCGCCGCCGGCTCGAGCAGGAGCTGCAGCAGGCGACCAACTATGCGGCCGCCGGATTCGCGCGCGACATGCTTGCGATCAAGGATCATCTCGATCGCGCGCTTGCAGCCGTCGGCGACGACCTTCGCGCCGACAAGACCGCAAGCCAGTTCCTGGCCGGGATCGAGGCCACGTCGCGCGAGCTCGACGCGGTGTTCGCGCGCAACAACGTGACCCGCATCAAATCGGTCGGCGAGCCGCTCGATCCGCACCGCCACCAGGCAATGATCGAAATGCCGAGCGACCAGGAGCCGGGCACGATCATCGAGGAAATGCAGGCCGGCTATATGATGAAGGACCGGCTGCTTCGACCGGCGCTGGTCGCGGTGGCGAAAAAGCCGGACTAATGCACCTCGCGGCGGTGGACCTCGCTCTTGCTTGCGAGGCTAAAGCGAGGCTCGGCCTTGATCTCACCTGACATCCGCCCGGCGGCATAGCGGCCGACCTCCGGCCCGTGCTTGAAGCCGTGACCGGAGCCGCCGCCGACCAGCAGCACATTCGGCCAGCGCGGGTGGAAATCGATCAGGAAATCGCCGTTCGAGCTGTTTTCATATTGGCACACGCGCGCCTCGGTCAGTGGGGCAGCCTTGAGCAGCGGGAAGCGGCGGTCGCGGAAGGCGATAATCTCGTCGAGCGCGGCCTGCGTCGGTCGCCGGTCCTGCGTATCCGGGTCGACCGCAACGCCATGCCTGTCGTAGGCGAATTTGACGCCACGGCTTTCAAGGTCGGGGAAGCCGTAGAACATGTCGCCGCCGTTGAAGTCGGCCCACCCTGGCATCGCCCCCGGGAGGAAGCGGCGGTCGCCGGCGGGCGGCGCGAAGAAGAAAACTTCCTGCCGGGTTGCGACGATTTTCGGCCCAATCACCTCGGGGAACAGCTTGGGCAGCCACGCGCCGGCGGCGAAGACGAAGCGATCAGCCTCGATCCGCTCGCCGTTCGACAAATCCACGCTCGTCAGCTCCTTGGCGTCGCTGGAGGGCGGCGCGACGGCCGCCGTCATGTAGCTTCCCCCCTGCCTCGTGAAATCCTCGACCAGCACCTGCACTGCGCGGCGAGCCATCAGCGCGCCGAAGCCGGGTTCGAACAGGCCGAGTTCGATGCCGGTGAAGTCGATCATCGGAAAGCGCCGCGCCATCTCGCGCTGCGTCAGCGCTTGGGTTGGCAGCCCCAGCGCCTGGTGCGCGGCAAGCGTGTCGCGAGCATAGGCTTCCTCGGCCGCGAAGAAGAACAGGATGCCGCATTGGTGGAAGATCGGCAGGCCGGCCCCCGTGCTCAGCGCCTTCCATTCGTGCAGGCTGTCGAACGCCATCCGGGTGTAGATCGCGTCATTCCCGTAGGCGCCGCGGGTGAGGCGCGATTCACCGCCGGATGAAGC
>JAZJZB010000152.1:8067-8648 GCA_040390085.1 Pseudomonadota bacterium
AGCGCATTGGCCGGCCCCAAGCCGTCGACCAGCGTCACCTTATGGCCGGCGCGGAGCAGGTGGATCGCGGTCCACGCTCCGAACACGCCCGCGCCGACCACCGCGACGTCGGCTTTGTCAGCTTTAGCCATGATTCACGCCATAGGCCGGAAACGATCGCGCCGCCCGCTCCAACGGTGGAGCGAGCGGCGCGTTACGTTCACGAATTGCGCTGTTCGTGTCAGCCGCGCTCGCCGCTGGTTGCCGGGGGCGGCGGAGGCGGTGCTTCCGGAGCCGGCGGAACCGGGGCCGCCGGAGCGGCAATCGGTTCCGGCAGTGGCGCGGGCAGCGGCGCTGCTGCCGTCACCAGCGGATGGCCGAAGCTCTTGCGAAGCGTCAGACCGATCGTCCGTGGCTGGCCGATCAGATAGCCGACGATGACGCCGAGGATGACAGGTAGAATGTAGTTCATCCGATGGGTTCCCGTGGGACGATGCGGCGGAAGTGTTCGTCGTCGTTGTCTACGAAGTCCTGCGGGTCCACGCCGTCCATGTTGATCGGCACCGACCCCCGGTGGTACGGCGTGCGCTCGAACTCCTGCC
>JAZJZB010000152.1:8658-15615 GCA_040390085.1 Pseudomonadota bacterium
GCCGATCAGATAGCCGAACCGGGCGCGCAGGTTGCGTTCGCGGTCGATCGCCAGCTTGGGATTCGTGTCGAACAGATTCTTCACGTAGAGCGTCACGTCGATGCCGCTGAGCCAATGCACCGTGCCCGACAGGTTGGCGACGGTATAAGAGGGTAGTCGCAGCGAACCGATGTCATTGATCCCCGATCCGTAAGCGCCGGTCGCGGGATCATAGTATAACGCATTGGGAACCAGACCGGCGCCGGCGACCTGGTCGCCGGGTTCGCCAAAGCGGTTGCCGATGTGCTGGACGCTGCCGGTGATCGACCATTCGGCGTCGTCGTTGAGAGGCTGGCCGTAGGTCGCCGCCGCCGCGATCTGGAACTTCGGCACGGTCGGCAGACGATTGCCCTTTTCGATGCCGCCGATCACCGCGAGAGGTGTGCCGCCAAGCACCGTCGAATCGAATTTCGCGCTCTGCACGTTGCCGGCCAGCGACAGCTCGAGTCCCGGCAGCGGATGAGCGGCCAACTCAGCCTCAAGCCCGGTTGAATGCGCCTTGGGCACGTTGAACACGATACGCGACGAGCAGCTGCCCGCGGTCAGGGTCACCTGAAGGTTGCGAATCTCGTTGTGGAACACCGCCGAATTGAACGTGAAACCGTGCTTGGAATATTTGACCCCGGCTTCGTAGTTCCACAACGTCTCGTCCTTGTAGGACGGCAAGTTGCCGAACGTGTCGATGTCCGTTCCCTGGCACAGTGGCACGTTCAGCGGATCGTTGATGCCGCCGAGCCGGAAGCCCTTGGCTGCCTGAACGTTGACGCTGAGGTTGCGGCTGGGCTCGTAGCTGAGGATCAGCCGCGGCGAAAAGCCGTTCGACTTGGTCTTGTCGCCGATACGCGTGCTGACGTCGGAGAAGACGCCGCCAGAGATGAAGTCGCGCTTTTCCTTGAAGCTGTAATAGCGGCCGCCGCCAGTCACCTTGAATTGCGCGAACTTGTAGCTCGCTTCGCCGAACAAGGCCCGCTGTTTGATCTTGTAGGGCAGGTCCGCGTTATACGGGCTGTCGGCCGGAAAGCCGTTGCGAAGCGCCGCAATCGGCAATCCCGGGGCGACCACGTCGAGGAACGCTTGGCCGAACGGGTCCGAGCCGGGGGTCGGCAGCCGCTGCTCATACTTGCGGTTCACGTCGCTGTAGAAGCCGCCGAACACCCACTGGAAGGGACCTCTGCCGGTCGAGGACAAGCGCAGTTCCTGGGTCCATTGCTTGAGCTTGGTGGTGTCGCGCAGGTTGGAATTCAGTGCTGCGCCCCCGATCGCGTCCGGAGCGGCGCCAGCAAACGACACGTACACCGAGCCGGTCAGCGCCGAGGCGTCGCGGCTGACGAGGATGTTGCGGTGTACGTAACTGGTCACCGAGGTCAGCTCGGCCGGACCGAAGTCGTAGCTTGCGACGAGGTCGGCGAGCAGGGTCTTGTCGCGGAATTTCTCCGGGAACCTTAGATATTGCTTGCGCTTACCGAGGTCGCTGCCCGCGGCGCCGCTGGTGAACTGGTTGTCGAAGAGGATATAATGATCCTCACGGTTGAACCCGTTCGCCTCGACGTCCTGATAGACGACGCGCGGGGTAATCTTGAGCTCAGGCGTGGGTTGAAGCAGCAGCGAGGCGCGGCCGCCGACGCGGCGCCCGTCGTTGACGTTTTTCTTGCTGTAGGGGCCGACCGAGTCGATGAACCCGCCGAAATGGGTTCCGTAGCCGACGACTCGAAGGGCTGCGATGGGCGCCAGCGGAACATTGACCGCGCCCTTGAGCGAATAACCAAGATCGCCGCCCTTGAGGACGTTGACGTCGCTTTCCACGGTCCCCTCGACGCGGTCGAGCTTGGGCTGGTTGGTGATGTAGCGGATCGTTCCGCCGACGCTGCCGGCACCGAACAGCGTACCCTGCGGGCCGCGCAGCGTCTCGACACGGTTGAGGTCGAACAGGTCGAAGTCCGGCGTGAACAGCGACAGCGAAGTGATCGTCTCATCGAGGTAGATGCCGACCTGTTCCTTCACGCCCGGTTGGTCGCGCGCGATCTGGCCGGCCGAAACGCCGCGCACCGACACCTGGCTTTGGCCCGGCCCGAGATTCTGAACGGTGAGCCCGGCGACGTTGCGGCTGATGTCTTCAAGCGTCTGCGCATTGGCACGCCGAATGTCGGCTTGCGTCTGGGCATTGACCGAGAAAGGCACGTCCTGAACGGTCGAAGCGCGCTTGGTCGCGGTGACGATGATCGCCCCTTCTTCGAACTGCGGGGCGGCTGGCGACGCCGTCGGCGGCGGGTTGACCGCCTGCGCGGCCTGCTCCTGCGCGGTTTGCGCTGCTGCTGGCATTGCGACTGCGAGGAGAGAAGTCCCGACGAGGAAAGCGGCTGGAATGCGCATGTGAATCCCCCAGTTATGGAATGTTGCGTTGCCGACTCTATGCCTGAATCGGCTCGCTCGGTGGAAGGGTGTGAAAGCCCCCACCCAACTTTCCTGCCGCACCTGTTGCAGGATTGTGACAATGGCGATTAAGCCGCTCGGGCGCTCAGCTGAACGGCAGCAGCTCGCGCGGCGGGGCGGATGCAACTGGAACGCCGCGGTCGGCGAGGAAGCGGTGAGTGACGATCTCCGCCTGCTGCTCGATCCCGTAGCGCCGGAACGGCTTTCCCGGCTCGATCACATAATCATAGCGGCAGAACGGGTGGCGCATCAGCGGCAGGTAGAGCTTGCCGCCTTTCTGGGCCTGCCACACGTGCGTCATTTCGTGGACGAAGAAACCCTGCCGTTGCGGTGGCTCGTTTGAAAAATCGTCCGCCCAGCCGCCGCCGTCGGGATGAAACCAGATGCCGCCGGTTGGCGCCATTGCCGTGCCGCGCGGCTGAAACGGCCACCATTTGCCTTCGAACAGGCGCACCCGGGCGTAATCGATCGCGTCGCCGAATACCGAGCGCAGCAACGCGATTTCTCCGGACGTGAGGGAGCGGCTGCGCATGGCCGCCAGTTAGACGCGCCAACCCCGCCTAGCCAGCGCTCTTGCGGCCCAACCGGACCGCCGCTAGGGCATCGGCCAAAGCAAAAACTGGAGGAAGCCTTCCCATGAGCGAGACTGCGGATCGGGTTAAGAAGATCGTCGTCGAACATCTCGGCGTCGAAGCCGACAAGGTCACCGAAGACGCAAGCTTCATCGATGACCTGGGCGCCGACAGCCTCGACATCGTCGAGCTGGTCATGGCGTTCGAGGAAGAGTTTGGGGTCGAGATCCCGGACGACGCCGCCGAGAAGATCACCACGGTTCACGACGCGATCGACTATATCGACCAGAACAAGGGCTGATCGGGTCCGCAAACTGCCGCCCGGCTGAGCCGTGAAGCGGCACGAACGGCTTCCCGAACCATTCGGGAGGCCGTTTGTTTTGGAGGCACTGACGGAGAGATAATGATGCGCCGTGTCGTCGTGACAGGTCTTGGTCTGGTGACGCCGCTCGGCGGCGACGTCGAGACGACTTGGAAGAACCTTCTCGCGGGCAAGAGCGGCATCGCCGCGATCACGCGGTTCGACACCACGGATCAGAAGGCCAAGATCGCCGGCGAGGTGAAGCCCAAGGACCACCCCTACGGGTTCGATCCCGACAAGCGCGTCGACCACAAGGTCCAGCGCCAAGTCGACCCGTTCATCGTTTACGCGATCGACGCCGCCGGCCAGGCGATCGAGGACGCCGGCCTCACCGAGATGGACCAGGACCTCAAGGAGCGCACCGGCGTTTCGATCGGTTCGGGCATCGGCGGCTTGCCGGGCATCGAGAGCGAATCGCTGGTGCTGGCCGAAAAGGGGCCCGGGCGCGTCAGCCCGCATTTCGTGCACGGCCGCCTGATCAACCTCACTTCCGGGCAGGTCTCGATCAAGTACGGCTTGATGGGCCCCAATCATTCGGTGGTCACAGCCTGTTCGACCGGCGCGCATTCGATCGGCGACGCCGCTCGGATGATCAAGGACGGCGATGCCGACATCATGCTCGCCGGCGGCGCCGAGAGCACAATCAACCCGCTTGGCGTGGCCGGCTTCGCCCAGGCCCGTGCCCTCAACACCAGCTTCAATGACCGGCCGGAGCAGGCCAGCCGCCCTTACGACAAGGGCCGCGAGGGCTTCGTCATGGGCGAGGGCGCCGGCGTCGTGGTGCTCGAGGAATATGAGCACGCCAAGAAGCGCGGCGCGAAAATTTACGCCGAGGTGGTCGGCTACGGCCTGTCGGGCGACGCTTATCACGTCACCGCACCGCATCCGGAAGGCCGAGGCGCCGAGCTCGCCATGCGCATGGCGCTGCGCAAGGCCGGCATGGAGCCATGCGACATCGATTACATCAATGCCCACGGCACCTCGACCATGGCCGACACGATCGAGCTGGCCGCTGCGAAGCGCGTGCTCGGCGATGATCTCTGCGGCGCCTCGATGAGCAGCACCAAGTCGGCGATCGGTCATCTCCTCGGCGGAGCGGGCGCTGTCGAGGCGATCTTCTGCATCCTTGCGATCCGCGACCAGATCGTCCCGCCGACCCTCAACCTCGACGATCCCGACGAAGGCACCGAGGGCGTCGACCTGGTTCCGCACAAGGCCAAGAAGCGGCCGGTGCGGGCAGTGCTCAACAACAGCTTCGGATTCGGCGGCACCAACGCGTCGCTGATCATGAAGGCGGTGTGAAGCGGCCGCTGCTGACCGGCGCGGTCGGGCTGACCCTCGCCGCGCTGGCCGCGCTCTACCTTTTGTGGTGGGGGCCCGGGCCCAAGCCGGGACCGCATACCGTCGTCATCCAGGAAGGGTCGACGGTCGGGACGGTCGCGCGCCAGCTGGCGAAGCAGGGCGCGATCCCGGGCACGGCCAAGACCTATTATGTGATGGCCAGACTGCTTGGTTCGGGCGACCCGATCCAGGCGGGCGAGTTCGCTGTTCCACGCGGCATGGGCGGGGCTGCGATCCTCGACCTGCTGCAGCACGGCAAGCCGGTCCAGCGGCTGGTCACGGTCACTGAAGGCATGCCGGCCGTCATCGTCGAGGAGAAACTCGCGGCCAATCCCTATCTGACCGGGCCGCTGCCGGCGATCGCCGAAGGCTCGGTGCTGCCCGACAGCTACGGCTACGAGCGCGGTGAGAGCCGGGCCACGGTGGTCCGGCGGATGCAGGCGGCGATGACGCGGACGCTCGATCAACTGTGGGCGAACCGCGGTCACGACTGCCCGATCGACAACAAGGAACAGGCTGTGATCCTTGCTTCGATCGTCGAGAAGGAAACCGGCAAGGCGGCCGAGCGGCCGACAATCGCGGGGGTTTATTGCAACCGGCTGCGGATCGGAATGAAGCTCGACGCCGACCCGACAATTATCTACCCAGTGACAAAAGGTAAGCCGCTCGGCCGGCGCATATTGCGGTCCGAGCTCAACGCCGAAAACGGCTACAACACCTACCGGCGAGCGGGGCTGCCGGAGGGGCCGATCGCCAACCCCGGCAAGGCGAGCATCGCCGCGGTGCTTCACCCGGCGCCGACCAAGGCGCTCTATTTCGTTGCCGACGGCACTGGCGGGCACGTGTTTGCGGCAAGCCTGGCCGAGCAGAACGCCAACGTCGCCAAGTGGTTCGCGCTGCGCCGCAAACGGGGGCAGATGTGAGGAACCGTGGAATCGGACGCGCCCGCTTGTTCTTCGGCGGGCTGATGCTGTTCGCCGCGATGATCGCCTGGGCGACTGCGCTGATGATGAGCCCGCACGCGCCGGAAACGAGCACCGGCGTCGAGCATGTCCGGACCACCGTCGTCACGTTCATGCGCAACAGCGCGATCGGCACCCTGATCCTCAGCGCGCTCGCCGGCTGGCTGCTGTTCCCGGTGCGGCGGCCGCGCTGGCCGGCGCGCGACTATGCGATCATCGGCGTCCTCGGGCTGATGGTCGCGACCAGCCTCTACCAGCTCGCCTGGCTCTACTTTTCCGTCCTCCGCTAGGCGGCGAGCGCCTCGCTCCGGACATAGCCGACCCGCCGCTCGGCGCCGGCATAGCCCCAGGCCCAGCCAAGGCTGTCGTCGAGCAATGCGAACCGCTCCCCGGCGGCGAGCTCGCGGATCGGTTCGGCGTCGTCGGAAGGTGCGCGAACAAGCGGCGAGGGCCGGGCGACGATCCGGTCCGCCGGCTCGGCATAATGGGAGGCGATCACTTCGCCGGCGAGCGCAGCGTCCGCGAGGTCATTGCGATAGGCGTTGAAATTCGGGTCCGGAAGGCGCGACGGACCGATGAGCGCGAAGTCAGCGCTGGTGGGCGTAGGCCGGGGCTTGTCCGATGATCGGCCGGTGGGCCGCGGAGCCGCCGTCGCTCTCGCGGAGGTTGCGCTTGAACCCTTCAAGAAATTCTGCCCCGTTGCTGGTGCGAACGACGAACACGTTGCGGCGGTCGTCCTGGTCCCGCTCGCGGCGCAGATAGCCGAGCGCGCCCAAAGTGTTCAAGGCGCGAGTCACGACCGGCTTGGAAACGCCAAGCACCCGGGCGAGCCCGCGCACGGTGTGGGGTCCGGGCGTCAGATAGACCAACATCAACAATGCCATCTGGCGGTTGGTAAGGTCCGGTTCGCCCGAACGGACATAGGCGATGAGCGCCTTCATCCAGCCTGTAAGCGAGACTTCGCTCATAGCTGCTCGTCTCCGTTCTCTGGTGCCGCGTAGTGCCCAAGTAAACCGGTAAGGAGGCGAAATGTTGCAGAGCCGTGACCTTAAAGTGCCTGGTTTTTCGGCGAAACGTCCGTTCAGCGCTTCGAATAGTTGTCCTGGAGCATCGAAAAGATCGCCCTGAGGCCGAGCGCGTCGCCGCCCTTTGGCCGCCCCGGCTTGGCCGGGTCGCGCCACGCCCAGGTGTCGAGATGCACCCAGGGGATGTCCTCGCCGACAAAGCGGCGGAGGAACAGCGCGGCATAAAT
>JAZJZB010000152.1:15625-18618 GCA_040390085.1 Pseudomonadota bacterium
TAAATGCAGCCGGCCATCGCGTTATTGGCCATGTTGGCGAGGTCGGCGATGCTGCTCTTGAGGTTGTCGTCATAGGCATCCCACAGCGGCATTCGCCACAGCGGATCGTCAACCTCGCGCGCCGCCGCCTCGACCTTTGCGGCGAGGTCGTCCTGGTTGGCGAACATCGCCGGGAGATCAGGGCCGAGCGCAACGCGCGCTGCGCCGGTCAGCGTGGCGAAGTCGATGATCAGCTCGGGACTGTCCTCGCTCGCGCGGGTCAGCGCATCGGCGAGCACCAGGCGGCCCTCGGCATCGGTATTGTCGATCTCGACGAACAGGCCCTGGCGCGACTTGATCACGTCGCCCGGCCGATAGGCGGCGCCCGACACGGTATTTTCGACCGCTGAAATCAGCAGATGGAGCCGGACCGGAAGCCGCTCGCCAATGACCAGCCTGGCGAGCGCGAGCGCGTGGGCAGCCCCACCCATGTCCTTTTTCATGATCCGCATGCCCGAGGCGGGCTTCAGATCGAGCCCGCCGGTGTCGAAGCACACGCCCTTGCCGACGACCGCGACGCGCGGGTGCTCGGGATTGCCCCATTCGAGCTCGACCAGCCGCGGCTCGCGCCCCGGCGCTGCAGCGCGGCCGACCGCCGCGATCAACGGATAGCCGTCGTCGAGCTCCTCGCCTGAAGTGACGCGGACCTGTGCGCCCGAGCCGTTGGCCGCCTCGCGCACCGCCTGTTCGAGCTCGGCGGGCCCCAAGTCACCGGCGGGCGTGTCGACCAGGTCGCGGACCAGCGCGGTCGCCTCGGCGAGGCGCACCGCGCCGTCGATCTTCGCCGCGGCGCCGCTGACCAAGACACGCGCGCCCCGCTCGTCCTTCTTCTTAGAGCGGTAGGCATCGAGCTTGTGCTGGCCGAGCAGCCAGCCGAGCGCCGCCGGACCGGCCTCGCCCGTTTCCAGCTTGTAAGTCCCTTCCGGCAGGCTCTCGGCAAGCTTGGCGAGGCACCACGGCGAAAGTTCGGCGGCGTTCTTTACGGTACTGACCACCTCGAACTCGGGCCCGCGCGGGAGGATTGCGAAGGCGTAAGCGGACTTGCCGTCGAAGCGGTGGGCGGCGAGCAAGGCGCGGTCCTCGGCCGGGCGCTGTTTGAGCCAGCTGTCGAAACTGTCTTTGTCGACAAGATGGATCGGGCGGGCGGCCTGGCCGCGGTCGGGAACGAGGAGCGATGCGAAGTCGGTCATTGGGAGCCCTTAGACTTGGTGGTCGGTGTTTCCCAAGTCCGTGTTTCCCAAGTCCTCTGGGCCGTCCTCATCGGCGTCCTCGGGATTGCCGCCGGCGGTCGGTGCGCGCTTTTCGATGCTCCAAGCGTCCCCCGGAATCTCCTCGGCTGGAAATCCAACAAAGTTGTCAAACTTGTCGATGCTTTCGGAAGGAGAAAAATCCTCCGCGAGGTCTGATTCGACAACCAGATCCGTAAGATCGCCGAGGTAGAAGTCGAGCCGGCCCATCGCCTCGTCCTCGTCGGGCTCGTCGAACTCGCAGCCAGGCGGAAGCAGCGGCGGCGGAGGCGGGGGCAGATGGTCGAGCTGCGCACCGTAGCGATGGTGGCGGCGATAACGCAGCAGGAACATCGTCAGCCGCTCGTCAAATTCGCGATATTCGCCGACCAGCTCGCCGTGGTAGAAGACCGGGCGTCGAACGCCGTGGATCGAGCGCTCGACAGCGCCGTCCTCGACCAACGTGAAAGCGCAGTCCCGGGCCGCGTCGAACGCCTTGCGAAAGGCGATCGCGGCGGGGTGGGCGCAGAGGTCGCGCAGCGACTGGCGGCTCATGCCGACGGCGCGGCAGGCGCGGACGATGATGCCGCACCCGGCATAGGCCTTGAGGAACGCTTCCTGCCGGTCGGCGGTCCAGCCGTCGTGGCGGATTCGGCGAGCCGGCGGGCATGGGGTTGGTTTTGGTGATTTATATTCGTTTATCATGAACCATATTGGAACATAGATCAAGCGTGTAGGAAAGTCTTTTTGAGTCGCGGGGATGTCTGCTTTCGACCCAAAGCAGGCATTAGGATGCAGCTCAAAGATCAGCAAAGACAAAGCGAGAGCGCGTCACGCGCTTGAGCCGTCCGTCGGCGAATATGAGGATGTATTGCGCCGCTCCGTCTGAGAGCAAAGCTTCCCCGCTTTTGGGGAAGTACCTGCCAACGGATTGTTTGGGGACGTCGGCCAGCCTAATCCGTGGCTCCTGCGGTAATAGGGGGTACGCCCAAAAGCAGTTGCACGCGCTGGCGGACTGTAATGCTTCCTCGCGGGCGACGCCGATCACAAACGGTCCCACGACACCCGCATCGAATGAATAGGACCATGAGAATGGTCCCTCCTGAAATGAAAAGGTGTCCAAAACAGCAGCGTGATTTCGAGCGAGCGGCCTACCAAATGCGGTTACGCCAAGGGCTAGCAAGCATATGTCCCAACGATTGAAAGCGCCGTGGCTAGGGGCCGGATCTTCATCTTCGAAGATTGCGACGGTCCTTGCGGGAGTGCAATGTCCGCTTTCCACCCACTCCTGCCATTAGGCGCAATGGGCGGCTTAGGGGCGGGCGGCTTGGGCTAGGGTGTTGGCGATATCATCCGCACACTTGCGTTCACCGAGCTTTTGGAACGCTGTCTCGATGGTGACCCACTCGCGTCCAAATTGCAGCGCGACCTGAGGATGCCGCAGCCACGGGCGAAGTATTTCGACGGCTGAGAGCTCGGTGAGCTTATGCCGCTCGCCGGTGCTGAAAACGAGATCACCACCTTCGACACGCACCGTCTCAGGCCCATTCGCAAGGAAGCGAAAGGCTGGCCACGCAACCCAAGCAAACCAGAGCCACGCAACTACGAAGCCAGCCGAGCTCCACTCAAGCCATCGCGCACGGAAGTCAGCGGGGCTAACCAGCAGGTTCACGGCCGGAATGGCTAAAGTGATGAGGAGAAACGCAATCCCCAACATAGCGCGCCATC
>JAZJZB010000153.1:0-17489 GCA_040390085.1 Pseudomonadota bacterium
GGCGGGGTGTGCGACGGCAACAATATCGCCGCCTGCGGCGTGCCGGTGGTCGACACGATGGGCGTCCGCGGCGGCAAGATTCACAGCATGGAGGAGTATCTGATCACCGACAGTCTCGGCGAGCGCGCCGCTTTGTCCGCTTTGACCATCCTTCGGCTAGCCGGAGCGCGCGCATGACCTTCCGCGTGCGTCCCGCAACCGGCGAGGATTTCCGCGCCATCTACCAGATGGCCAAGCTGACCGGCGGCGGCTTCACCAACCTGCCGGCCGACCGCGCGACCCTGGTCAACAAGCTCGCCCGCTCCGATGCGTCCTTCTCACGGGAGGAGGATAGCCAAAGCGGCGACCTCTACGTCTTCGTCCTCGAAGACCCGAACAGCGGCAAGATCCGCGGCACCTGCCAGGTGTTCGGCCAGGTCGGCGTGACCCAGCCATTCTACAGCTACCATTTGAGCACGCTGACCCAGAGCAGCCCGGAGCTTGGCAAGACCTTTCGCAACGAGACCCTCACGCTGACCACCGACCTCGAAGGCGCGTCCGAGGTGGGCGGGCTGTTCCTCCACCCGGAAAGCCGGGCCGGCGGCTGGGGATCGCTGCTTGCGCGCAGCCGCTATTTGTTCATCAAGCAGCACCGCGCCCGCTTCGGCGATCGTACGCTGGCCGAGCTTCGCGGCGTGATGGACGAAGCCGGCAACGCGCCGTTCTGGGACTCGCTCGCCGGGCGCTTCTTCGGAATGACCTTTCCGGAAGCCGACGAGTTCAATGCCGTCCACGGCACCAAGTTCATCGCCGACCTGATGCCCAAGACTCCGATCTACGTCGCGCTGCTCGCCGACACCGGCAAAGCGGTCATGGGGCAGCCGCACCCGAGCGGACGCGCTGCGCTCCGGATGCTCGAGCATGAAGGCTTCGTGTTCGACCGCTATGTCGACATCTTCGACGGCGGACCGACGGTGATCGCGCCGACCGACCAGATCCGCACCGTCCGCGAGGCCAGCGCCGAGACGATCGCCGAGATCGGCGACGGCGGCCCGATGAAGATGCTGGTCGCCGCCGGGCGGTTGAAGGATTTCCGCGCCTGCTGCGCGTCGGTCAAGAAACTGCCAAGGAAAGGCATCAGGATCGACCCCGAAGCCGCCGAACTGCTCGAAGTGAAGGTCGGCGACGAGGTGCAGATGGTCACGCGTTGAAATGCCGCTGATCGAGATCAACTTCGACGGGATCGTCGGCCCGAGCCACAATTATGCCGGGCTGAGCATCGGCAACCTCGCCTCGACGCGCAACGCCGGGCAGCTGTCGCAGCCGCGAGCGGCCGCGCTCCAGGGCGTCGACAAGATGCGCGCCAACCTCGCGCTCGGGCTCGCCCAGGGCATATTGCTGCCCCACCCGCGCCCGGACCGGCCGTGGCTCGCCAATCTCGGAACGACGATCGAGCAGGCCGAGCCGGTGCTTGCCGCCAATGCCATGTCGGCCTCGGCGATGTGGGCAGCCAACGCGGCCACGGTCTCCCCCGCCCCCGATACGGCTGACTCCCGATGCCATCTGACGGTCGCGAACCTCAAGACCATGCCGCACCGCAGCCACGAATGGCCCGCGACGCTTGCGCAGTTGAAGATCGCGTTCGCAAGCGAAGCCTTCGCCGTCCACGGCCCGGTCCCGCCGGCGTTCGGCGACGAAGGCGCCGCCAACCATATGCGGCTGTGCGGCGCGCACGGCGAGCCGGGTGTCGAAGTGTTCGTCTACGGGGTGTCCGGGGGCGCTTTCCCGGCGCGGCAGAATCTCGAGGCGTCAAAAGCGATCGCCCGGCTGCATCGGCTGGACCCGCAGCGGGTGATCTTCGCCGAGCAATCCGAGGAGGTGATCGCCGCCGGTGCGTTCCACAATGACGTCGTCGCGGTCGCCAACGAGCGGGTGCTGTTCGCGCACGAGCAGGCCTTCGCCGACAAAGCGGCGTTGCTTTCAGCGCTCGAAGCGAAGGTTCCCGGGTTCGAATATGTCGAGGTGCCGACTGCCGAGGTGCCACTCGCCGATGCGGTGAAGTCCTATCTGTTCAATGCCCAGCTGGTGACCACGCCCGACGGCCAGCCGACCCTGATCGTCCCCAACGAAGCGCGCGAAACGCCGACGGTGTGGCGGTGGATCGAGCGGCACGTCGCCGGCAACGGTCCGATCCGGCGCGTCGAGGTCGTCGACGTGCGACAGTCAATGGCCAATGGCGGCGGGCCCGCCTGCCTGCGGCTGCGCGTGGTGGCCGACCCGGCGACCGTCGATCCGCGGTTCATGGTCGATGACGCCAAGCTCGATCGGGTCGCGGACGTGATCCGCCGGCACTGGCCGGAGCAGATCCATCACGACGACCTGCAACAACCGACGCTGGTGGCGGAGGTCGAAAAGGCGCGCGCGGCGCTGCTCGAAGCGCTCGACCTGGAGCAGCTGATCTGAATCCCGAATCGGGACGCAAGGCCACTTCTTACCGCGACTTTAACCCTGTCCATTAGGAGATTTCCGGCTCAAAACCGTGGTCGATTCGTTCAACCGTTAACGAATGGCGATGCTGAGAAAAATTGGCCGACTGTTCACGATCAAGACGCGCTTCGAGGCGTGGCTGGTGATCTATGCAATCGCGCTTGGCGCGGTCGAACGCGGCCACCATTATCTCGACACCTACCCGGGATTTGGCGGCTGGCTGCTTGCCTTTGCGTGCACCGGCGTGGTGTTCCTCGCCGGCGGCAAATTGCTCGATTCGGTGAAGCCGGCGGTGCCGGCGATGGCCTCAGGTCCCTATCGCGCGCCAGTTCGCCGACGCGATTTCGCTACTGGTCGTAATCGACCCACGCGCCTGCCGACGGGTCGCGATTCAGAATCACGGATTTCACGTCGCAGAGATTGACCCCGGTCCAGGTGACCGTGCTTCCGCCGACATTGGCGCGGAGGTCAAACGCGCAATCCGGATCGCTGAATTGAACGGGGCCCCTGGCGCCCGGCGAAGGCGCCGAGCCGAGCGGTTTCCAATCCTGGGTCCCGGCGCGGCGGATCGACAGCTCGGCAAGCGAGGCGCCGGTGCCGTTGACCAGCGTGAACGCGGATGCGCCGCCAAAGGCGGGCGAGGCGGAAGCAGCCACCAGGGCCGCGGCGACGAGTCTCTTCATGCGCGCGAGCATATACATGCGCGCGATCCGCTAAAACGAAAATCTGCCGCGATTACGCGGCGTTGAGCTCGGCGTAGCTAGGACGGACCCCGCTCCAGAACACCGGGGTCGGCGCAGGCCCCTGGGTCAGCGCTTCCTTGAGCGGCAGCGCGGTCGAGCAAAAGGCGCATTCGGCCGACACCCGGCCAATGATCCAGTGGGTCCGCCCGCAGCCCGGGCAGTGATTGACCTCGCCGTCGTGGTAGACCGCGTGGTAGCCGCGCGCGCTCGGGTTGAAAGCGCTCCGGCGGGAATTGATCGAATGCAGCATGGTGCGTTCCTTCGAAACCATTTTGACCCGGTCAACGAGCGGCGACTCGTTAGGTTTCAAAGATGATCCGTGATTGGCCCGGCTGTGTCACCGCGGTGCACAATTGCTGTTCCAAGGCGGGACAGGAACCGTTACGGAGGCGATTCGCGGCGGGTCTGTCCACACCCGCTGTGGATATTAACCATCCCTTAGTTATTCCGGGATGATTGTTGCCAGGTTCTCTAGCGGAGGGGGGCCAGTGGAATCGAATGAGCGCTATTACCGGCGACGCGCCGTTGAGGAACGACTCGCCGCCCAACGGGCAATGACGGAGACCGCGCGGGCGTGGCACGCCAAGCTTGCGGAGGACTTTGCGGAGCGCGCGAGCGCTTGCGCGTCGGCTGTTTGCATTGCCACCTGCGCATCGAGCGCAGCCACCGCCTGAGCTTGCGTTAAACCAAGAAATAACCGACTTCCCGGTCCGATGGAGGACTGGGAGCAATTCTTCGTCGAGAAGAGTCGCCGCCGCGCCGAGAAGGAGCGGGAGCGCGAGAGTCGCAGGAAGCGCGACGCGGTCATCGCCGCCGTTCTCGCGATCCTCATCGTTGTTGCACTTGCTGCGGGCCTTGCCATCACGCGCTTGTGAGAGTCGCGCAAAGGGCCCGCTCTTGCGCCTGGAAGTGCCAGAGCGGACCCCCTGTTCGCCGACTCGGCCGGCCCTTACGACTTAACTTATGTTGGGTTCTGAACCTAGCTTATGCAGCGCAAGTTGCCCAAAAAAGATAGCTCTTGGGGCGCGGGGGACGGGGCGGGCTCCGTGGTGCCGTTAACTCGTTGAATCCGCGCCGGTAACGCGATGAAACGGAGGGAAACCCTTAACTTTCGGTAACCTTTGCTGTTATCCAATAGGTGTTTAACGAAAAGTTAGCGAGGGTCGATTCGCCTAACCGCGCTGTGTGAATTCTCCATCTGCGGCGACGGGGGCAATACCATGAATTATCGCGCGCTTCTGGCCGCAACGGCCATGATTTCTATGACTTTTACACCGACGGCAGCTTTTGCCGTCGCCACCGGCTCGCCAATCGCCGCTGGGCCCAATGGCACGACACAGACCGCCATGCAGTTGCAGTGCGACGCACTTGCGGCCGCGCACGACCTGCAGAATGGCGACATCTGGACTGGAGCGGTCGTTGCCGGCGCAGCGACATTGGTCGCCGGACCGACCGAGACCGGCAATCGCGTCATTAACACCCAATCGATCACTCCGACCGGAGTTTACGTGCCGTCGCGCCTCGAAATCCGCGGCAATCCGTTCAAGAACGGCGGCAGCGTCAACATGTTCGGCGACCAGTGGTCGACGGCCGGATATTATCCCGACAGCACCTATAATTACACCGCCGACTTCGCCTCGACCTTCTCCTACGCATTCAGCTGCAACATCAACGACGCGGTATATCACCCGGCCTACGACGATCCCGCCGTGCCGGTCCAAGGCTATTATGAAGTCAGCCCGCTTGCACCCGGCAACAGTGAAAGCAATCGCCAGAATTGCGCCGCGTTCAGCGCGATGAGCGACGACAATCCGCGGCCCGATTGGTGGGGAACGAATCACGCATGGTGTGATTTCAAGAAGACCGCCGACGCGATCCCGGCAGTGCACCATAATGCGTACAACAGCCCGCCCGCGTTCGTCGTCAACGAGCCTGGCACTGCAATTACGCAGGACCAGAGCGAAAGCCTCAGCGGGTTCGAACAGCACGGCGGCATCGTCTATGTGACTGGCGAATATCATGTCGGCCAGCCCGTGATCTGCATCTCGCCAGGGTCGAAGGGCGGCGCTTGGAGGGCGCAGAACGGCTACAGCGGCGGCAGCCTCACCGGGCCGGCCGCAGGGTGCAATACGCCTTACTTCAAGATCGCACCGTGGGGTAATGGCTCGCAGACCAGCAATGGCACCTTCAATTCGGTGCCCCAGTATAATTACTAAGCTGGTCTAGCGTCGATCATGTAAGAAGGCCCCGCCGCGTAAAACCGGCGGGGCTTTTTCATTCAACCTCATGTAGGCTCGGCGTCCAGGGGGCATCCAAAGTTGCGCGTACTTGAATCCGGAACCGGCGAGCCGCAGGGCCGCCATCTGACGCGCGCGTTCGTCGCCTTGCTGCTGGCGAGCGCGCCCATTCCAGTTCGTGCCGCCGGCGCCGCGGCCGGAGGCGCTCAAGGCGCGTCCGACCAGTCCCAGCGTGACATCATTATCATCGCGCCGCGCATCTTCCACGACATCCGGCCCCAGCGCGACCTCGATCCGGAGGCGATCGAGAGCTACGGCGTCAGCACGGTCGACGAGCTGGTCGGAGAGGTCCAGACCGAGCTCGGCGAGGACGGCGACCCGGTGATTTTCGTCAACGGACAACGGCTCAATGACTTGAACCAGATCGGCGCACTGCCGATCGAGGCGGTTCGCAGGCTCCAGGTCCTTCCCCGCGGCTCGGCCGTGCGCGCCGGCGGCGGGAGCGGCCAACGCGTGATCAGCATCACGCTGAAGCGCGACGTTCGCTCGGCGACGGTAACCGCGGCGCACAAGATCGCCACCGAAGGCCATTGGAACGGCGAGCGCGGCGAAACAATCCTCACCCGCGTGCACGGTCTGACGCGCGCCAACGTGGCGCTTCGCGTACGCGACGAGACCGCGCTGCTCGAGAGCCAACGCGACATCGTCCAGCCAGCTGCAACCCTGCCCTATGCGTTCGGCGGCAATGTTATCGGCTATCCCGACACAGCCGGCGAGATCGACCCGGGACTGAGCGCACTCGCCGGTGAACCCGTCACCGTCGCCGCCATCCCTGCAACGGCCAATCCGGCGCTCGCCGACTTCGCCGCGAACGCGAACAATGCGGCGGTAACCGACATCGGCCAATTCCGCACGCTTCGGCCCAAAACGCGCAATTACGATCTCAACGGAAGCTTCGCGACACGGCTCGCGCCATGGCTGACCGCCAATGCCACGGTTGAACTGAGCAGAGGCGTCACTCGTTACGAGCGCGGGCTACCGGTCGCGTTGTTCGTGCTGTCGCCGAGCAACCCGGCCTCGCCCTTTTCGAACAGCGTCGGGCTCGCTTATTACGGCAAACGGCCGCTGACCTTTCGCACTCGGAAAGATTCGGGCGACGCAAACCTGACGATCGACGCGGAATGGGGCTCGTGGAGCGCCAATCTCAATGCTCGGCATACCGACTATCGCGACATTTCACGCAGCGACCGGCAGACCCAGTTCGGCGGGGCACTGGCCGACAGCGTCAACCCGTTCACCGCCGACATCACCAGTATGATCCCGATCGGAAGCGACCTCGCGCGGTCGCGATCGATCTCCAATCTGGCGCAGCTGCTGGTCACGGGGCCTATTGTCACGCTGCCCGCCGGCGACATTCAGACGACGTTCGAAGGGCATGCCGCATGGAATCATTTGCGCTCGAGCAGCACCTTCGCCAGCTTCAACAACGCCGACATCCGGCGAAGCGATCAATCGATCCGCGGCCAGGTCAACGTGCCGCTCACCAGCCGAGCGAAAAATTTCCTGGGCGCGATCGGCGACCTTAGCGCGAATGCCGAATACACCCGTGTCCATACCTCCGACGCGGGAACATTCAGCAATCATAGCGTCGGCCTCATCTGGGATCCGCGGCCGGCGTTCCATCTCGAGGGCGAGCTCCGACAGACCGGGTTGCCGCCAGCACTCAGCGTCCTCGGCGATCCGACCATCATCGCGCCCGGCGTGCGGATATTTGACCCGCTGACCGGTCAAACCGTCGACGTCACCGAAATCTTCGGCGGCAACCGCAACCTTCGCCCGGAAACCGACAAGATCCGCCGGGTCTCGGCGATCCTTCGCCTCGTCCCGCGGCTCAACTTGCAAGCGAACGCAGAATATACCGATATCGACCGGCGCCGCTTCATCTCGTCGCTGCCTGCCGCGAGCCTCAGCGTCATGCTGGCCTTTCCCGATCGGTTTATCCGCAATTCGGAGGGCGTGTTGACGACGGTCGACCTGAGGCCGGTCAATTTCGATTCGAATCGCCAGAAAAGGCTCCGCTGGGGGTTCAGCCTGAACCGGAAACTTGGCGGCGGGCCTCCGCCCGGAACGCCTGGAGCGGCGGCCCCGGCTTCGCGCCGGCCGAACACTTACCTTCAGCTTACCGCCAACCACACGATCGTATTCTCCGACCAGATCTTGATCCGGCCCGGGCTGCCGGCGGTGGATCTGCTCAAGGGCGGCGCGATCGGAATCGCCAGCGGGCGCGTTCGCCATCAGCTCGACAGTACGGCCGCAATGACCTCCGGCGGCGTCGGCGTCAGGGCGGGAATGACCTGGCGCGGCAAGAGCAGCCTGATCAGCCGGATCAACGGCACGACCGACTCGCTGCGCTTCTCATCCCTCCTGACGTTCAACGTTCGCGCCTTCGCCGATGCCGGACGGGTGATCCCGCAGGCGAAGTGGGCGAAGGGTTTCCGCCTGGCCCTCGAGGCGGTGAACATCACCAATGCGCATCAAAAGGTCCGCGACTCGCTTGGCAACACGCCGCTGCAATATCAGCCGGGCTACCGCGACCCGATCGGCCGGACCATCGAGATCGAGCTGCGCAAGGTCTTCTAAGGGCCGGCGAGCGCCTCCAGACGGCCCGTCCGACAAGGGTTGCACGGCCTCGTCCATCCCCCTATGTCGCGCCCTCTTGCTCCTCGTGAGCACGCGCGCCCGTAGCTCAGCTGGATAGAGCACCAGACTACGAATCTGGGGGCCGGAGGTTCGAATCCTTCCGGGCGCGCCATTTTCCTTTTACAGCACGCGGCATGACCTGCCCTGCCCGCCTCATCCTGCCGGTCGTCATTCTCGGCGCCTGCTCGGCGCCGGGCGGCCCTTACCCGTCGCTGCAGCCCCGCGCCGCAGAGGCGATCGACCCGCGCATCCCGGTAGTCCGGCCGGTCAACGACCGTCCGGTTTCGGCGGGACTTGCGGGGCGTCTTGCCGAGTTGGTCAGCCAGGCGCGCGCCGGCGAAGCAGCGTTCGGCCCCGCCGCTGCTGAAGCCGACCGGCTCGCAGCGGTGGCTGGAGGCCAGGGCAGCGAAGGCTGGACGATTGCCCAGCAGGCGCTGTCCGCGGCGATCGCCGCGGCCAAGCCGACCGCGGAAGCGATTGCCGACATCGATGCAATTGCCGCCAATGCGCTCGCTGCCCAGGGCGGGATCGCGCCCAACGACCTCGCCGCGATCAAGGACGCGAGTGCGGAGGCATCGGCGCTCGACCGCCGGCAAGCCGCGCGGATCAAGGCGATCCAGCAGCGGCTGGGAAGTTAGCCGCCCGAGTAGCGGAGCAGCGGCAGCAGGCTCGCGTAATCGTCGGTCCACGGACCGAAGCCAGGTCGAGGCTGCACAGGGCGCCACTGCTGATGGGTCAGGGTAACCACGCTGCGCAGCGTGCCGGGGTCGCGTGACAGCGCGATCCATTTCGACGGCGCTTCGTTTTGCCGGAAGTCCGCATCCGACGGACTGTATTGGCGCACTGCCGCCTTCCAGCCGCCAGCCGCCGCAGCTGCGGCGATGACCGGCTCGAGATCCAGGTAGCGGTTCGAGATGTGCACCATCAGCAATCCATTGGGCATGAGGTCGCGGCCATAGGCTGCGAAGGCTTCGCGGGTGAGCAGGTGCATCGGGATCGCGTCGGACGAGAAAGCGTCGACCACCAGTAGGTCCGCGCCTCGCGGCTGCGCGCGCTCGAGCGTCAGCCGGGCATCGCCGATGACGATCCGAGCGTTGGGGAGGCAGCGCGAGAGGAAGGTGAATCGGCTGGGATCGGTCGCGATCCCCTCGATCGCCGGGTCGATTTCGTAAAGGGTCCAGCGCTGCCCAGGCCGGGCGTAGCAGGCGAGCGTTCCGGTCCCGAGCCCGACCACGCCGACGCGCGCGTGCTGCCCGAATACGGCAGGGACTGCAGCCATCGCCAGGCCGACGCCGGAACGGGTCGCGTAATAAGTCGTGGCCATCCGCTCGCGCTGGTCCGAACCGAGGTTCTGGATTCCATGCACCGTGGTGCCGTGGATGAGAGTCCGCTTTCCGGGATCCGTGCGCACCGCATAGATGCCGAAGAAACTGCGCGTCATCTTGCCGGGTGCAAGCGACAGCTCGAGTTGCGACCAGGCGCCGGCACAGAGGATCAGTGCGGCAAGCGACGCGGTGAATAACGGCCGGTTGCCGATCGCAAAAACGGCGAGGACGAGCATACCGCAAACGATCAGCTTCGAGCCGCTGAAACCAAGCAGGTTGAGCGCCACGCCGAGTGCGATCACCAGTGGCACGCCGATCCAGGCCACGCGGCGCGACCCAGCATTATCGTTCCACAGGGCGGCGATGCGGCTGAAGGGATTGCTGGTGATCAGCAGATAGGCTGCGAGGATGAGCAGCAGCAGATGTTCGTACGCCCAGTTGAAGATCAGCGGCGCGATGACCGCACAGAACAGCCCGCCGAGCGCGCCGCCTGCCGACATTGTGAGATAGAACAAGGTGAGCTGGCGCGGCTCGGGGCGGCTATCGAACAGCCGGCTGTGCAGCGCGACCGACAGAGTGAACAGGTTGAGGATCGCGACTGCGGCGAAGACGAGCACCAAGGCGCGGCTCTGGTCGAACAGCCCGCAGGCGGAGATCAGGAGAACGATCGGCGCGGCCCGGCGAATGGAATCCGCTGCTCCGCGCTTGCTTGCGAAGGCGACGGTAAAGCTCAGCAAATAGACGCCGAGCGGCGCCACCCACAGCAATGGCATGGCGACGATGTCGGTCGTCAGGTGGAGCGTCGTTGAGAGAATCAGCCCGGAGGGCACGGCAGCGAGGAGCGCCCACCTGGCGAGCGTGCGCCAGCCGGGCCGCTCGGCGGGCGACTCTTCGACCCGTTCGGTGGCTCGGCCTGCCGGCAGTCCGAGCGCGCACCAGCCGACCAGCAGTGCCAGCAGGCAATAAGCCGCGCTCCACAGCCACCGCTGCTGAGCCAACGGCATCAGCGGTTCGACCAGCAATGGATAAGAGATCAGCCCGGCAAAGCTGCCGAGGTTGGAAGCGGCATAGAGCGGATAGGGATCCGCGCCGCCGCTGACCGAGAACCAGCGCTGGATGAGCGGGGCCTGCGCGGAAACCACGAGAAACAGCGGCCCGATCGACACCAGCAACAGCCACGGCACCCACACGAATGGGTTGGCCGACGGCGGCGGAGTGTCGGCGATCAGGCCGATCGGGAGCGTAAGCGCGGACAGCGCGAAGGCGCCAAGATGCACGGCCGCCTGCCTGCGCGGCGCGAAGCGGCCAAGCCAGTGCGCATAAGCGTAACCGCCAAGCAGCAGCGCCTGGTAGACAAGCATTGCCGAGTTCCACACCGACGGCGCGCCGCCGAGACGCGGAAGCGCCATGCGAGCGATCATCGGCTGCACCAGGAACAGCAGGAACGATCCGGTGAAGATGGTGGCGACGAAGCGCAGCCTCGCCGACCTCTGTACCCCTGACAGATCCAGTGCCGCGCTCGCCATCGTCCCCCCTGCTCCAGTAGGCGGCTTAAATGAGGCTCGTGGCTTTTTGGTTAACGCCGCGGAAGGGATCTCAGGCGGGGCGCTCCATCACATAAGTGATATGCCGGCACAGCGGATGACCGAATGGAAAGCGCGGGTGATCGAAATCGAGGTCGGGCCGGCGGGTCATGCCGAGGCGCTGCATCAAACGCCAACTGCGCTCATTCGCGGCAATGGTGAAAGAGACGATGCGCGCAGCATCGAGATTGGCCCACGCCCATTCGAGCGTTGCCTGGGCCGCTTCCCGAGCGAAGCCCTGACCCCAGGCGTCCTCGCGCAAGCGCCAGCCGATCTCCACCTCGCCGTGAACCGGCCGTTCGAGGTCGTCGCAGATCCTCAGCCCGCAATAACCGAGCAGCGCACCGTCGACTTTGCGTTCGATCGCCCAGAAGCTGAAGCCATGCTCTGCCTGGCATTTCGCGATGCGCTCGAAGGCGGAGTCGATGTCCTCGGATTTGGCCGGGCCGCCGAGATGGGTGGTGACCGCCGGCGTATTGCAGGTTGCGAGATAATCGGCGCGATCCTCGTCGCGCCAATTGCGCAGAATCAGCCGCTCGGTCTCGGCAATCGCTTCAGCCATTGATGAGGCGGGCGGCGTCCAGCGCGTGGTAGGTCAGGACTCCGGTCGCTCCGGCGCGCTTGAAGGCGAGCAGAGTCTCGAGGATCAGCGCGTCGCGGTCGCTCGCGCCCGCAGCCGCGGCATGCTCGATCATCGCATACTCGCCGCTCACCTGGTAAACGAAGGTCGGCACACCGAACGCGTCCTTCACCCGCGCGACGACGTCGAGATAGGGCAGGCCGGGCTTGACCATCACCATGTCGGCGCCCTCGGCGAGGTCGAGCTCGACCTCGCGCAGCGCTTCTTCGATGTTCGCCGGGTCCATCTGGTAGCCGCGTTTGTCGCCTTTCAACCGGCCGAGCGAGCCTACCGCTTCGCGGAACGGACCGTAGAAGGCGGAGGCATATTTGGCGGCGTAAGCCATGATCGCGACATTCTGATGCCCCGAATCCTCGAGCGCAGCGCGGATCGCCGCGACCCGGCCGTCCATCATGTCCGACGGAGCGACGATGTCTGCGCCCGCCTCGGCCTGGACCAGCGCCTGGTCGACCAGGATGCGGACGGTGTCGTCGTTGATGACATTGCCGAGGTCGTCGACCAGGCCGTCGTGGCCGTGCGCCGTGTAGGGATCGAGCGCCACGTCAGTCAGGACGCCGATTCCCGGCACCGCATCCTTGATCGCGCGAACCGCCCGGCAAATCAGATTGTCCTTGTTGAGCGCTTCCTCGGCGCGCTCGGTGCGCAGGCCCTCGGGCGTGTTGGGGAAGAGCGCGATGCACGGGATTCCGAGATCGGCAGCTTCGCGCGCCTTGGCGGCGAGCTTGTCGACGCTCCAGCGGCTGACACCCGGCAGCGCGCCGATCGGCGCCTCGCAGTCGCGGCCGTCGCAGATGAACAAGGGCCAGATGAAGTCGCTCGGGTGCAGCCGGTTCTCGGCGAGCATCGCGCGCATCCACGGGCTCGATCGGCCGCGCCGCATGCGCAGGGCGGGAAAGGAAGCGGTCATTGCGCGCGGCTTAGCCGCCGCTCAGCCGTTCGTCACCCCGCGGGGTTCAGGCGCCCGCCCGGCTCGGGAGTGGCGGCCAGCGCTTCCTCCACCACTTCCTGCTGGTCGACAGGCGGCAGCGTCATCCGAGCCTTCCTCCATCCGCCATGCAGGTAGAAGGCGATCGCCATGGAAATGTTGGCGAGCGAGCTGACCGGGAAGCTCAGCCACAAGGCATCCGCTTTTAGCCACGGGTAAGCGCCGAGCGCGAAGCCCAGGCGCACCGGCACCAGCCCGATGGCGAGGATGATCAGCGGGCCGATCACCGAGCCGTTGGCGCGGACGGTGCCGAACAGGACGATGGTGACGCCCATCATCAGGAAGCTCCAGGTCGCGAGCAGCTGGATGTGGCGGGCGATCGGCAATGCCGGGCTGTGGCTGCCGAGGAACAGCGCAAGGGCCGGGCGGTCGGCGATCGCCAGCAGCATGACGAGCACGCCGGTGATGATCAGCGTGAACACGATCGCCGACCCGGTGATCCTGCCGACGCGGTCCCATCTGCCGGCGCCGATATTCTGCGCGCACATCGCGCTGACCGCCGCGCCGAGCGCCATCGCCGGCATCTGCAAATAGGTCCACAGCTGCATCGCCACGCCGAATGCCGCAGTAGTGTCGACGCCCTCGCGGTTGACGAGGCCGATCAGCGCCAGCGCCGAGGCCGAGATGACGATCATCTGCAGCCCCATCGGCGTGCCCTTGACCACAATGGTCTTGAGGATCGCCGGGTCGGGGATCAGGTAGCGCAGCTCACGCCGTTTGAGGCGCAGCGGCAAATCGCGCGCGTACATGTAAACGAGGAGGCCGATCAGCGCCGTGTAATTTGCGATGACCGTTGCCGTAGCCGATCCGGCGATGCCCAGCCGCGGCGCAGGTCCGAGGCCGAGGATGAACACCGGGTTGAGCGTCGAATCCAGAACGACCGCGACGAGCATGGCCCATAAGGGTGTCATTGCGTCGCCCGCGCCGCGCATGCCCATCATCAGCAAGACGAGGATCAGGATTGCAGGCATGGCGATGAAGATGACGCGCAGATAAGCGAGCGCTAGCGGCGCCGCGTCTGCCGGCGTTGCGAGGAGCTTGAGGAGCGCTGGGGAAAAGAACCACCCGGCGAGCGCAATCGCTGCCGCGACGAACACGAACGAGCCGATGGCCGTGCCGATCACGCGCCGTCCCCCGTCCACGTCCTTTCGGCCGAACGCCTGGCCGATCAGCACCGTGGAGGCCATTCCGAAGCCGAACACGAACGACATTAACAGGAACATGATCATATTGGCGTTGGACGTCGCCGCGAGCGCGTCCTCGCCGAGGAAGCGCCCGACCCAGATGGCGTTGACGGTGCCGTTGAGCGACTGGAGGATCGAGGAGGCGAGCGTCGGCAGCGCGAAGGCGAGCAAGGTTTTGGCGATGGGACCTTGCGTGAGGTCGCGTCCGTGCGGTCGGCTGGCCATGCTTTCTCCCGTCACCCTGAACTCGTTTCAGGGTCCATTTCGTCACCCGCTCAGTGCTCGCCAGAATGGATGCTGAAACAAGTTCAGCATGACGATTTGAATTACCCTAACCGCTCCAGCGCCGCCCGCAAACGTGTCGCCTCGGCGGCTTTGGCGTCATGATCGGCGCGGGCTTTTTCGACCGCCTCGGGCTTGGCGCGCTCGGTGAAGTTCGGGTTGGCGAGCCGCGCGGCGAGGCTGTCGCGCTCTTTCTCGATGGACTCCACGGTTTTCGTCAGGCGAATACGTTCCGCGTCGCGATCCACCAGACCCTGTGCAAACGCCAGCGCCGCGAGGTCTTCGACAACGAACTGCGCGAACTCTGAAGCCGTCTCTTTCGGTCGGCACGAAAGTAAGAAGTGAGACTCCTCTTGTGCGTAAGCGCCGCCGTCTGGAGGCAGATCAATCGAGACCGCTTCCACGCGCGCGATCTTCTCAATTGCAGGTTTGAAACGATTTAGGCTGACAAGCTGATCGTCCGTGGCGTCAACGATCGCCAATCGAACCTTGTCTGCGGGTTTGAAGCCGGCTTCGAGACGCTGCGAACGCACACCTTCGATGAAGCTGATGACAAAGGACAGCGACTTACTCAGCTCCCAATCTTTCTCCGCCGCCGGCTCGGGCCATTGCGCGACGATCAGTTCATAGGGCCTTTCCCCCATCGCCGCCCACAATTCTTCGGTGATGAACGGCATCAGCGGGTGGAGCATGACCAGGATCTGGTCGAACGCCCAGGCGGCGACGCGCTTGGTCTCGTCGTCGAACGCGCCCTTGATCAGCTCGACATACCAGTCGCAGAAGGTGCCCCAGACGAAGTGATAGATGGCGTCGGCCATCTCGTCGTAGCGCAGCTCGTCGAACGCGCGGTCGAGCTTCGCCAGCGTCTCCACGACCTCGCCGATGATCCAGCGGTTGACGGGGAGCTCGGCCGCCGGCGCGGCGATGCTGTCGCTCGCGCCGACGCCATTCATCTGCAGGAAGCGCAGCCCGAGCGGGTCGACGGTGTTGCCCTTGGACTTGGACATCTTCTGGCCGTGCGCGTCGCGCACCAGGCCGTGGAGGTAGAGCGTCTTCCACGGCGCCTGCTTCATGAACTCGATCCCCTGCATCGCCATCCGCGCGTCCCAGAAGAACAGGATGTCGAAGCCGGAGATGAGGACATCGTTGGGGTAGTGGCGCTTGAGGTCTTCGGTTTCGTCCGGCCAGCCGAGCGTCGCGAATGGCCAGAGGGCGGACGAGAACCAGGTGTCGAGCACGTCCTGATCGCGCCATAGCGGAAGCAGCTGCGGAAGTTCGTTCGTGGCGTACGAGGCTTCGTGTTGAGATGCGTACGCCCGAAACTCCGTGAAACGACCATTTTCAACGTGTCGGCCGTAATATTCTCGTGCTTGTTCAAGCGCTTCCGCTTCGGTTTCAGCGACAAAGATTTTAGGCTCGCTCAAGAGAATGCGGTTCTTCGGATTTGTCAGATACAAACCACCATCTTCGCCGACAGCAGGTCCGTAATATGCCGGGATGCGGTGTCCCCACCACAGCTGGCGCGAGACGCACCACGGCTGGATATTCTCGAGCCAATTGAACCAGGTCTTCTTCCACGTCTCGGGGACGATCTTGATCGCGCCACCGCGCGTGGCCTCAAGGACCGGGCCGACGAGCTTGGCGGCATCGACATACCATTGGTCGGTCAGCCACGGCTCGATCACCACGCCGGAGCGGTCGCCAAAGGGGGTCGGGATGACGCGGTCCTCCACGCGAACCAGCGCGCCTTCGGCTTCGAGCCGCTCAACGACCGCGATGCGCGCGTCTTCCCGGGAGAGGCCGAGAAGCTGTTCCGGAATGAGGCCGTCGCGGGTCTGGACGATCTGTGCCTGAGCGTCGAACATGTTGAGCATGTCGCTAGGGTTGAACCCCGCACGCTTGCCGACCTCGAAATCGTTGAAGTCGTGCCCTGGCGTGATCTTGACCGCGCCCGAGCCGAGCTCGGGATCGGCATGTTCGTCGGCGATTATCGGGATGAGGCGGCCTGTGATCGGCTGGCGGACGTTCGTGCCGATCAGCGCCTTATAGCGCTCGTCTTCCGGATGAACCGCGACCGCCATGTCGGCGAGCATCGTTTCAGGCCGGGTCGTCGCGACCTCGATCGCTCCGCTGCCGTCGGCGAGCGGGTAGCGAAGCGTCCAGAACTTGCCTGGAACTTCTTTCGTTTCGACCTCGAGGTCGCTGATCGCCGTCTGGAACCGAGGATCCCAGTTCACCAGCCGCTTGTCGCGGTAGAGCAGGCCGCGCTTATGAAGCTCGACGAACACCTTGGTGACGGCGCGCGAAAAGCCCTCGTCCATGGTGAAGCGCTCATGGGCCCAGTCGCAGCTGGCGCCGAGGCGACGCAGCTGGCGGGTAATCGCGCCGCCCGACTGCGCTTTCCATTCCCACACATGGTCGAGGAACGCCTCGCGCCCGATCTCGGCGCGCTTGATGCCCTGGCTCTCGAGGTTGCGCTCGACGACCATCTGGGTGGCGATTCCGGCATGGTCGGTGCCGGCCACCCACAGAGCGTCCTTGCCGAGCATCCGCTCGCGGCGCGTGAGCACGTCCTGAAGCGTGATATCGAGCGCATGCCCGATATGCAGCGACCCGGTGACATTGGGCGGCGGCATGACGATCGTCCACGGCTTCGCGTCGCCGCGCTCGGGCCGGAACAGGCCGCCCGATTCCCAATGCTGGTACCAGCGCTGCTCGATCGCCGCCGGGTCGAAGGTCTTGGGAAGCTCGCTCATGCAGCGCGACTAACCGCGCTGCGCTGCAGCATCAACACCGGCATTGTCATTGCGAGCGCAGCGAAGCAATCCAGCGACGCTCAGTGGATTGCTTCGTTGCTACGCTGCTCGCAATGGCGCTATTCGCCGCGTTCGGGCTTCGCGGGCGCCGCTTGGGTGGCCGGAAGCGGAGCGGCTGCCGCAGCGGGCACCGCCGCGCCCCGCCCCATCCACCGCCGCATCCAGCCGAACACCTCGTCATACCATTGCACCGAGTTTTTCGGCTTGAGCACCCAATGGTTCTCGTCGGGGAAGATCAGCAGCCGCGAGGGAACGCCGCGGCGTTGCAGCGCGGTGAAGGCGGCGATGCCCTGGGTGTAGGGGATGCGGAAGTCGTTCTCGCTGGTGATGACCAGTTGCGGCGTTTTCCACGCGGCCACGTAATTGACCGGGTTCCACCGCTCATATTCCTGCGGCGCCTCGTAATAAGGGACGCCGCCATGCTCCCATTCGTCGAACCACAGCTCCTCGGTCTCGTAAGCCATGGCGCGGGCGTCGAACACGCCGTCGTGCTCGACGATGCAGCGGAACCGGTCCGGCCAGCGGCCC
>JAZJZB010000153.1:17499-36479 GCA_040390085.1 Pseudomonadota bacterium
AGTTCATCATATAGCCCCCGTAGGAGCCGCCGAGCGCGCAGGCGCGGGCGGCGTCGAGCTGCGGGTCATTGGCGGTGGCGAAGGCGAGGCCCTTCTGCAGATCCTCGAGCGGCCAGCCGCCCCAGTTGCGGTTGATGCTGTCGGTGAACGCCTGGCCGTAACCGGTCGAGCCGTGAAAGTCGACGCTGACCGCCGCATAGCCGGGCGAGATGAACACCCGCGGGTTCCAGCGGTACGACCAGCTATTCGAGAAGCTGCCCTGCGGGCCGCCATGGACCAGGAAGGCGACCGGCAGCGGACCGGCGGCGGCCGCCGGCTTGAGCTCCCAGCCCCATACGCGGTCGTTGTTGGCGCCGGCGAAGCTGAACTTGTGGAAATTGATCGGGTCGAGCTCGGACAGCACCGCGCCGTTGACGTTGGTCAGCCGGGCGATCTGGCCCGCGCCGTCGATGCGGTAGAGGTCGTCGGGGGCGGCAATGCTGTTCATCGTCGCAAGGACGGCCCCGCCCGGGAGCGCGTGGACGTTGGCGTAATGGCCGTCGCCGGTGAGGCGAGTGACCTGCCCGGTCGCGGCATCGACCCGGAACACCGGCTCCTCGAGCGTGTCGCCGGCGGTGACTAGCAGGCTGCGGCCGTCGGGCGCCCATTCGATCGAATCGATCGAGCGGTCCCAATTCTGGGTCACCGCGCGGATCTGGCCCGTGGCGAGGTCGCGCAGCTGAAGCACCTGGCGGTCGGCTTCGTAGGTGGGCCGCGCCATTGCGACGTAAGCGAGCGTGCGGCCGTCGGGCGAGACGGTCGGCAAGGTGTCGGTCGCGTCATTGGCATCGGTCAGGTTGACTGGCGGCGCGCTTCCGTCGCTCGGCACCTGGAAGATGTCGAGGTTGGTCGACTTGGCCTCGATCCGACCAGCTTCGCGAAGCGTGAAAAAGACCGTGCGACCGTCGGGCGCGAAAGCGATTTCCTCGGCGCCGCCGAACGGCTTGGAAGGCGTGTCGCCGACGAGGCTGCCGGTCAGCGGAACGCCGTTGCCGGATAGCTTGCCGCCGACGACCGGGAAGCCGAACAGCCGCGAGCGGACTCCAGGCTCGGCCCAGGTATCCCAGTGGCGGACGAACAGCTGGTCGTAGGTCCGGCCCGTTCCAGTCTTGGCTTTTTCCGGCAGGCCCGCGCAATCGAGCGAGCTGCAGCGCAGGTCGCGGTCAGCCCAGACCACGACTCGGTCGCCCGACGGTGCAAGGCGGAAGCCGGATACGTCGCCGGCGAAATGGCTGACCTGGACCGGCTTACCGCCCGGCGCCATCCGGAATAGCTGGTCATGATCGCCCACGCCCATCAGGAACCATAGGGACCCGTCCCTGCCGAATACCGCGTCATGGCCTTTTTGCGCGCCGACGACGAGCTGCGGCTGCGCGCCCGGCTTGGTGAGGTCGAGGCGGTGGAGCGTGTTGACCCGCTTGTTCTTGGCCCAATCGGTCGTCGACCGCGTGAATACCGCCCATTTTCCGTCGGGCGAGACTTCGGGCGCGCCGAGGCGGTGCATCGACTGCATGTCGGTCGCGGTCATCGGCCGGGCGGCAAGCGGGGAAGCCGCGAGCACGGCGGCCGCGGCGGCGAGGAGGAGCATTGGTCGGGTCATGCGCCGACGCTAGCCGCCACGTTCCGATCCATCAACAACTCGTCATTGCGAGGAGCCGAAGGCGACGCGGCAATCCACACGCCGACTGGATTGCTTCGCTGCGCTCTCAATGACGCTAAAGCGGGCGTCCGGTGATCCGGGAAATCTCGCGCTTCACATGCTCGTCGATCATTTGCGGCAAATGCTCGTCGAGCCATTGCTTGAGGATCGGCCGGAGCATTTCGCGGACCATATCCTCAAGCGGATTGACGTGCGGCGTCGCCGGGATCGTCGCTGCGACCGTCTGGAGCTGCTCGAGCGCCTGGCGGCTGTGGCCGGCGACATCCTCGTCGATCAGCGGCGGGCCGAGGTCGGCGGGCGGCGCAAGCGGCTCATCGAGTTCGAGCACGTCATCCTCGGCGCTCGCCGTCTCTTCCGGCAACGGCTCGTCCTCGATCGCCGCCACGGGCTGCGGCGCAGTGCGCAGCTCCTTTTCCTCGGCGATCACTTTTTTGATCGAGGCGAGGATGTCTTCCATCGAGGGTTCGCGGGACGCCATCGCGGGCGATATCGCTTATTGCTGCGGCGGAGTCACCCCTGAGGTGGCCTGAGGGCCAGCCAGGACAGGATTGGGCGGGAGCTCCTGCGGGGTGGCCGTCCGTGTCGCGACGGTCCTGTGTTGGGGATCGTTCGACCAGTCGTTCCAGTCATTCGCCACGCGCCGATAGTTGCCGAGTGGATCGTATAATGGGCCGCCGTCAAGGCCCAGATCTTCGGCTTCGGCCTGGCCCATCGCATTGAGAAGCTGAAACCCGGCAACATAAGCGTCCCGCTTCGCTGTCACGAGCGCGACCTGTGCATTGAGCAAGTCCTGCTCCGCGTTGAGCACTTCAATCACGGTCCGCGTGCCCACGCTCTGCTCGGCGCGGTTGCCCTCGAGCGCCAATTCGGCGGCTTGGACCGCGACCGTATTCGCCTGGATCGCGTTGCGCGCCGCATCATAAGCCGCGAACGCGGAACGAGTCTGGGAGATGACCGTCCTTTCGGTTCCCACCGCCAGTTCGAACGCCTGGCCTTCGACGGCCTGAGCTTGCCGGATTCGCGCGCCGGGCAGTCCGCCTTGATAGAGCGGAATACGCGCCTGTACTCCGACGCTCGATGACGCTCCCCATCGCGAGTTCGCCTGGCCCGTGATCGGGTTCACGAAGACCTCGCCGGCGAGTGTGTTGGTATAATTGGCGTTGGCGATCCCCGACACGCTCGGCAATCTCGTGCCCCGTACGGCACGCACGTCGTACCCTGCCGCCTCGGCCTGGCGCCGGCTCGCCAACAGGCCTGGATTGTTGGCGAGCGCGATACGGACCGCTTCGTCAGCAGTCGTCGGCAATGGCGGCAATGGCGGGGGCGGCGCCAGGCTGCCGGGAATTTTGCCGATGATCCGGCGATAGTTTTCTTCGCTTGCCGCAAGTCTTCCCTGAGCAGCCGCGAGATTGGATCGGCCAAGCTGAAGCCGCGCTTCGGACTGGGCAACGTCCGTGCGCGTGAGGTCCCCAATCTGGAACCGGTCGCGAGTCGCTTCGAGGTTTGTTTCGAGGACCTTCACATTGTTGGCGTTGAGCTCCACAGTGGCGCGGTCGCGGATCACGTCCATGTAGGAGGTGACGGCTTCCGTGAACGTGTTCCCCTCGACCGACAGGAGAGTCGCGCGGCCTGCTTCGACGCGGCTCTTTGCCGCGCGGATCCCATTGCTCACGGTGCCGCCCTGATACAGCGGCACCGCCACATTGACGCCGCCGTTCAGGAACGGCCCGAAACTGCCGAACCGCGCCAAGGCGCCTGTCCGCTCCAGATCGCGCGTCGCCGACACCGTGCCCGACACGCTCGGGCGGCCCGGCGCGCGCGCGATCGCCACACCCGCATCGGTCGCTTTGAGGCCTTCCCGCTGTGCGGTCAGGGTCGGATTGCTCAAGTAAGTCGAGACGAGAGCCTCACGCAGCGTATCCGCCGATGCGCTGCCCGCCATCAGCGCAGCAACGAGCGACCCGGTCAGAAGCTTGCGATACACTGGTCCCACCCTCTCAACTTTCAAAACGTGAACGTCCGCGGCCGCTCGAAGCCCGGCAAAGCCGGAACGCCGGCATCGCCGATTGACAAGGTGCCGAACGCACCGCCGGCCTTGCGACCGACGATCAGCCGCGACACTCCGCGGTCGATCAGCGCCGTGCCGAGGCGGCCGCCGTCGGCGAGCTGCTCGACGATCGCGTCGGGAATATATTCGACCGCGCCATCGATCAGGATCTGCTGGTAGGGCGCATCCTTGGCCCAACCGGATTCGAGCTTGCCCGGGGTCACCGAGACGCCGGCGGCGCGGGCCAGCGCGACCAGCTCGGGCGAGCTTTCGACGGCGGTCACTTCGAGGCCCATCGCCGCAAGCACTGCCGCCGAATAGCCGGAGCCTGCGCCAACCACGAGTGCGCGCTGGCCGTCCTCGGGCATCATCTGCGTCAACAGCTCGCCGAGCACCGCTGGAGCCGCCAGGAACCGGCCCTCGCCGATCGCGACCGAGCGATCGACATAAGCGAGCGGGCGCGTGTGCTTGGGCAGGAACTTTTCGCGCTCGACGCTGCCCATCGCGCGCAGCACCGAGGAGTCGGTGACGCCCTGGGGCCGAAGCTGGCTTTCGACCATCGCTGTGCGGGCCGTCGCGAAATCGGGAATTGGGGTGTGAATCGTCATTGCGTGTTATATGCTACTAATACACCTAGAGTTCAAGCTTGTCGTGCGCGAGGCGCCGGCCGCGTCGAAGCAGTCGCTCATATCGGCCACGGTCAGCCTCGCCAACCGCCATTCATCGAAAGACGAATGGACGATCGGGAATTGCCCGATCGCTGCTGAACCGCGGATGGCGCGCTCGGACTTGACCCAAACGCCAAGCTCGCGGAAAGGCAGCGCTCCGCGGCCCGATGGCGGAGTGGTTACGCAGAGGACTGCAAATCCTTGCACGCCGGTTCGATTCCGGCTCGGGCCTCCATTTCCCTTAAGATGCACCGCGGCGGCCTTAGCTTCGCCCGTTAGGTTGCATTGGCGCACGGAGGATCGATATGCGCGGTCGAGGCACCCGAAGGCGGTGCCAATCTGCGCATGGTGATCTGAACCAATGACCCAGAAGCTCGTCGCCTGATGCCGGAATGACCGCTTACCGGCCCGACCCAAGGATCCTCGAGCTCGGGTCCGGCTTTTACGATCCGGTCGCGCCGGCCGCGTTCTCCAAGTGCATCCCGCGCTTCGTCAACGAGCGATGGGCCAAGCGGGTCGGACTCGAGCTCGACCAGGACGGATGGACCCGCCACTTCTGCCGGTTCGAGCCGCTTCCGGATAACCTCAGCGAGCCGCTTGCGCTGCGCTATCACGGGCACCAGTTCCGCGTGTACAATCCCGACATCGGCGACGGGCGCGGCTTCACCTTCGCGCAGCTGCGCGACGAGTCTTTGTGCCGCGCCCATCCAAACCAACCGGGGCGCGGTGATCGCCTGCTCGACCTCGGCACCAAGGGTTCGGGCCAGACACCCTACAGCCGCCATGCCGATGGCCGCCTGACGCTCAAGGGCGGGATCCGCGAGGTGCTGGCGACCGAGATGCTCGAAGCGCTCGGCGTGAACACGTCCAAGACCTTCGCCTTGTTCGAGACCGGCGAGGAGTTGGAGCGAGGCGACGAGCCCTCGCCGACCCGTTCCTCGGTGCTGACCCGGCTCAGCCACGGCCACATCCGCATCGGCACCTTCCAGCGGCTCGCCTTCTTGGGCGAAGTCGACAACATCAAGGCGCTGACCCGCTATGTGCTCGAACATCTCTATGGCGAGCAACCGGCCGCCAATGACGCCGACAACGCGCTTCGTCTGTTCGACCTGGTCGCCGACCGCACCGCGACGCTGGCCGCGTCGTACCTGACCGCGGGCTTCGTCCACGGCGTGCTCAACAGCGACAACATCAACGTGACCGGCGAGAGCTTCGATTATGGCCCGTGGCGCTTCGCCCCCGAGTGGGAGCCGGAGTTCACCGCCGCCTATTTCGACCATTACGGGCTGTACGCGTTCGGCCGGCAGCCCGAGGCGATCCATTGGGACCTGGCCCAGCTCGCCGGCTGCCTTGCGCTCGTCGCGCAAGCGCCGGCACTGTCCGAACTGCTCGGCGGCTGGAGCGGCCGCTTCGAGCGGGCGCTGACCAGCGCGATGCTCGGCCGGCTTGGGGTTGCGACCCGCAAGGATGACCGCGCACTCGTCGCCGCGCTGATCCGCGCACTCGCCACGAGGGCCCAGCCGATCGACCGGATCTTCTTCGACTGGCGGGGCGGCAAGGACCCGGGCGCGGACCGCTATCGGGCCGATGCCTTCCGCGACCTTGCGCGGCTGCTGGACGGCCGCGAGCTGGCGCAATCGCACCCATATTGGTCGGGCGCGGACCCCTGCTCGATGCATATCGACGAGGTCGAAGCGATTTGGGAGGCGATTGCGTCAAGCGACGACTGGCAGCCGTTCGACGACAAGGTTAGAGCGATCCGCCGAATGGGCGAGGCCATGGAACAGGATGCACCCGCAGGTTGATGATAATTCCGACGTCGTGGAGCGCGTGAGCGTGGCGCAGAAATTGGTTTCCACCGATCCCGCGACCGGCGAGCAAGTGTGGTCAGGCGAGATCGGCGATGCCGCCGCCGAGGTCGCCGCCGCGCGCGCCGCCTGGCCGGCCTGGGTCGGGCACAGCCACGCCTACCGGATCGAGGCGGTGCGCCGCTTCGCCAATGTGGTCAGGAAGCGCGAGGAGGAATTCGCCCGGCTGATCAGCCGCGAGACCGGCAAGCCGTTCTGGGAAGCGCGCACCGAAGTCGCCGCGGTGGTCAACAAGGTCGAGATCTCGGTCGACGCTTATGCCGAGCGGACTCCGCAGCGGAAAATGGAAGCCGCGCTCGGCAACAAGATCGCGGTCCGCCACAAGCCGCACGGGGTGCTGGCGGTCCTCGGGCCGTACAATTTCCCGGCGCACCTGCCCAATGGCCACATCGTTCCGGCGCTGATCGCCGGCAATGCAGTGGTGTTCAAGCCGTCGGAAAAGACCCCGGCGACCGGCGCGCTGCTGGTCGAATGTTTTCACAAGGCCGGCATTCCCGAAGGCGTGCTGCGCCTGCTGATCGGCGGTCCCGACCAGGGCCGGGCGCTGGCCGGCGAGCCGGGAATCGACGGCTTGCTGTTCACCGGCTCCGCGCACGCCGGAATGGCGCTGCACAAGCAATTCGCCGAGATCCCGCACAAGATCCTCGCGCTCGAGCTTGGCGGCAACAATCCGCTCGTCATTTGGAACTGCAAGGATGTGGAGGCCGCGGCGATGATCGCCGTCCAGTCGGCGTATCTGTCCGCTGGCCAGCGGTGCACGGCGGCTCGGCGGCTGATCGTCCAGGATGGCAAGGAAGGGGCGCTGCTCGAAGCAATCCAGTCGCTGATCGGCCGGCTCATCGTCGACCATCCGTTCGCCGACCCGCAACCGTTCATGGGCCCGGTCATCGACAATGCCGCAGCCGACCATGTCCAGGAGCAATGGCTCAACCTGATGATGAAGGGCGGCAAGCCGCTGAAGCGGCTGGACCGTCCGTACGAGGAGCGGCCCTACCTGACTCCGGCGCTGATCGACGTCACCGAGGTCAAGGACCGGCCGGACGAGGAGATTTTCGGGCCGGTGCTGCAGCTCATCCGAGTCAAGGATTTCGACGCAGCGATCGCGGAGGCCAACAACACGCGCTTCGGGCTTGCGGCGAGCCTGGTCGGCGCCACTCCGGAGAAATACGACCGCTTCTGGAAGCAGGTCCGCGCCGGCGTGATCAACTGGAACAAGCCTACCAACGGCGCTCCTTCGAACGCGCCGTTCGGCGGGATCGGGCTCAGCGGCAACCATCGGCCGAGCGCCTTGTACGCCGCCGATTATTGCGCTTACCCGGTGACCAGCAGCGAATCCGACACGCCGCGCGCGGCGATCGGAGAAGGCCTGCGCGACCCCAACATGCTCGAGGATTGATCGCAACGGCCATGGATCGGTTCGCCGGTCCGTCGCGTTAACGCGCCAATGAAACAGCGTAAATTGATCGGCAGCGCCCTCGGCCTTGCCCTGTCCGCAACCGCCCTCGCCTCCTGCTCCAGGGACGCGAACCAAGCCGACCAGTCCAGTGCCGGCAGCGCCGACGCTGATGGCCAGGTCTCCTGGAACTCCAAGCTCGAACAGCAACTCAAGGATGCTATCGCCCAGGCGCCCGCCAACGGGCTCAGGCCCGACCTGTTCCTGCAGGGCGATCTGCCGAGCGACGCCACGCAGCGCCGGCAGGTGCTGACCCAGGCGGTGCTCCGCTACGCGCAGGCGCTGTCGCAGGGCTACAGCGATCCTTCGCAACTGTGGGAGGTCTATACCATCCCGCGCCCCAAGGCCGATGTCCGCCAGGCGTTTGCGCAGGCGGCGCGCAACGGCAATGTCGGACAATGGCTGGCGTCGCTGACGCCTCAGACCGACGAGTATCGCGCGCTATCGCAGGCCCATTTGCGCTATCTGCAGCTTGCCAATCGCAGCAAATTCCAGCCTGTGCCCGACGGCAAGCCGATCAAGCCCGGCGCGGCCGATCCGCGGGTGCCCGCAGTCGCCGCGGCGCTCCGGTCGGTCGGCTACCTCAACCCGCCGAGCCAGCCGCAACAGGCGGGCGCCGTCGGGCCGCGACAGGGCGGGGCGCAGGCACAGCCGGCGAAAGCGCCCTCCAACCTCTACTCTCCCGAGCTGGTCACAGCGGTCAAGCAGCTGCAGGCCGAGTTCGGCTTCAAAGCTGACGGGGTCATCGGCGGCCATACGCTCGATGCACTGAACGCCGGCCCGGCCTATCGCGCGCGCCAGCTGGCGGTGGCGATGGAGCGGCTGCGCTGGCTGCAGCGCGATCCACCGGGGACGCGAATCGATGTCAACACGGCCGCCGCGATGCTCGACTACTGGCGCGATGGACGGCAGGTCGACCGCCGCCGCGTCGTCGTCGGCCAGCCGAAATGGGCGACCCCGCAGCTCCAGGCGCCGATCGTGAGCCTGGTTGCCAATCCCGCCTGGCGGCTGCCCGATAACATCGTCGAGGACGAGCTGGCGAAGAACGGGCCTGGCTATCTCGAGAAGAAGGGCATCGTGCAGAAGGACGGGCGCTATATCCAGCCGCCCGGGCCCAAGAACGCGCTCGGGCTGCTCAAATTCGACATGCTGGACGACCAGTCCATCTACCTGCACGATACGCCTGAAAAGGCGCTGTTCTCGCTCGACGAGCGGCACCGCAGCCACGGCTGCGTCCGCGTGTTCGAGGCGCTCCAGTTCGGCGGCGCGATCGCCCAGGAGCAGCGGATCCTCGACCGGCTCAAGCAGGCGTTGGCAAGCGGCGAGGAAAGGTTTCTGAAGCTACCGAAGGCGATCCCCGTGCGGCTGCTCTATCACACTGCCTTCTGGGACGGCTCGCGAGTCCAGTTCCGCCCCGACGTCTACGGCTGGGACATGAATGTGGCGCGGGCGCTCAAGCTCGCGGCCGGCCAGCCGATCCGCCAGCCGCAGCCCGAAGGCGACGATCTCGGGCCGTAGACGGGCGGAGGGCGCCGGGTTCGCCGGCGCCCTCTTCCCCCACCTCCCACTTTGTTCTGTTAGCCGCGCGATTCCGGCGCGTAGCCCTCGCTGGCGAGGTCGCTGAACTTGGTGATCCTGCTGTCGAACTTGACCCGGACCTTGCCGGTCGAGCCGTGGCGCTGCTTGGCGACGATCACTTCGGCGAGGCCGTAGGCGCGCGCCATCTCCTCCTGCCAGGCGGCAAAGTCGGGGTGGTCGTCGCCGGGCTGCTTGGCGGCGAGATAATAATCCTCGCGGTAGATGAAGAGCACGATGTCCGCGTCCTGCTCGATCGAGCCGGATTCGCGAAGGTCGGACAGCTGGGGCCGCTTGTCCTCGCGCTGCTCGACCGCGCGGCTGAGCTGCGAAAGCGCGATCACTGGAACGTCGATTTCCTTGGCGAGCTGCTTGAGTCCGCGGCTGATCTCCGAAATCTCGTTGACGCGGTTGTCGTTGGCATTCTTGCCGGTGCCCTGGAGCAGCTGGAGATAGTCGACGATGACCATGCCGATGCCCTTCTGGCGCTTCAACCGCCGAGCCCGCGCGCGAAGCGCGGCGATGGTCAGGCCGGGGGTGTCGTCGATGTAGAGGGGAAGGCTCTGAAGCTCGGCTGCTGCCCGGGCGAGCGAGCGGAACTCCTGCTGGCTGATCCGCCCCATGCGCAGATTTTCGGAGCTGATGTTCGACTGCTCGGCGAGGATACGGGTGGCGAGCTGGTCGGACGACATTTCCAGGCTGAACAAGGCAACCGGCGCGCCGCCCGACTTGGCCGGTTCGATCCCTTCCTCGCCGTCGCTGAGAAACCGCCGCGCAGCGGCAAAGGCGATATTCGTCGCAAGGGCGCTCTTGCCCATGCCGGGGCGCCCGGCGACGATCACCAGATCGGACTTGTGCAGCCCGCCGATCTTGGAATTCAGGCTGTCGAGACCGGTGGTGATCCCCGACAGGTGGCCGCCGCTGTTGAGGGCCTTCTCGGCAAGCTGCAGCGCCTCTTTTGTCGCCTCGCCGAAGGATTTCGCCTTGCCCTCGGCTCCCCCCTCTTCCGCGACCTTGTACAATTCGGTCTCGGCGCGCTCGATTTGAGCGAGGGGGGCAACATCCTCACTCGTGTCGAGCGCGCCTTCGACCAGGCCGCGACCCACGCCGATCAATGCCCGGAGCAACGCCAGATCATAGATCTGTTCCGCGAAGTCCCGCGCCCCGATCACAGCCGCGCCCGATCCGGTCAATTGCGCCAAATAGGCCGGTCCGCCAACTTCTTTTATCGATTCGTCGCCGTCGAACAGCGGGCGAAGGGTCACCGGATTTGCAATGCGGTTGCTGTCGGTCAGGCGTAAAATGGATTCGTAGATCCGCCCGTGCAGCGGCTCGAAGAAATGATGTGGCTTTAATTTCAGCTGGATATCCTCGACCAGCCGGTTGTCGATCATCAACGCGCCGAGCAGCGCAGCTTCCGCTTCGACGTTTTGCGGCAGCGTTTGAGTGCCCGAATCCGTCGGCTCGGCGATACGTAAGATTTCAGCCATGACTGGTCCCTAGGCGCGTGCGGCCCCACACCCAACGAGAACATAAGTAGCACAATTGTGGATTGATTGTGCACGACTCGGGCGCGGGGTCGCCGGAATTGCCGGAATTGCCGCTCCTGCCCATCCACAGAAATAATCGGCGCCAGTTTGAAGGTGGCGGACCGGCCCGTTAGGCACTCGCAATGGCGATTTTATCCGACCGCTGGATTCGCGAAGCGGCGCAGAAGCATAAGATGATCGAGCCGTTCGTCGAAGCTCAGCGGCGGGAGGGCTGCATCAGCTACGGCCTGTCGTCCTACGGCTATGACGCACGCGTCTCGAACCATTTCAAGATTTTCACCAACGTCGACTCGGCCACCGTCGACCCCAAGGACTTCGCGGCCAACAGCTTCGTCGACCGTACGACCGACGTGTGCATCATCCCGCCCAACAGCTTCGCGCTCGCCAGCACGGTCGAATACTTCCGGGTGCCGCGCGACGTGATGGTGATCTGCCTTGGCAAGTCGACCTATGCGCGGTGCGGGATCATCGTGAACGTCACCCCGCTCGAGCCCGGCTGGGAAGGCCATGTGACCCTGGAATTCTCCAACACCACGCCGCTGCCGGCCAAGGTCTACGCCAACGAGGGCGCGTGCCAGTTCCTGTTCCTCCAGGGCAACGAGCCGTGCGAGGTCAGCTACGCCGACCGCGCCGGCAAATATATGGGCCAACGCGGGGTAACCCTTCCGCGCCTCTAACACCGCCGCTATGCAGTTGGCAGAAGTCCTTTGTATCAGGGACATACGGACGTCGCAGGCCTCGCGACAAGGTGTTCAGTCATGACGGATCCGACAGTCATTCTTGATTCGACAGCAGCCTTGCATGAGGGAGAGTCGGCTCGGCTGGCAGCTCTACGCCGCTACGATATTCTGGACACGCCGCCGGATGGGTCATTTGACCATATCGCCCAAATAGCGGCGCGGCTGTTCGACGTTCCAATCGCAATCATCAGCCTGGTCGACAATGATCGGATATGGTTCAAGGCGAAGCACGGGGTCGACGTCGATGAGGTCTGCCGCGATCCTGGACTCTGCGCCTCGGCGATCATGCAGACCGATCCGTACCTGCTGACGGACGCGGCCTGCGATCCGCGCTCGCTCGCCAACCCGCTCGTTGCCGGAGATTTCGGGCTGCGCTTCTATCTGGCCGCCCAGCTTCGCACTGGCGATGGCTACAATCTCGGCACCATTTGCGTGATTGATCGCAAACCGCGCGCCGTAACCGACGAGCAGGTTGAGCAGCTGCAGGCGCTTGCCGACGTGGTCATCGACCAGATGGAGCTCCGGCTGGCGGCCCGAAAGGCGGTCGCGGATCTCCAAAAGGCCGTCGACGAGAAGGACGCCGCACTCGGGCGGAGCAGGATGCTTGCCCGGGAGATCGACCATCGGGTCATGAACAGCCTTCAGCAGGTCTCAGCGCTGCTCAATCTGCAAAGCCGCGACGTCCACGATGGAGAGGCCGCTCGGCAGCTCAAGCTCGCGGCTGCGAGGGTCACGGCCGTAGCTCGCGTTCACCAGCACATCTTTCAACGCGGCGACGCCGAGACCTTCGGCTGCTTGAGCTACCTCCAGCGGCTATGCGGCGATCTTGAAAGACTTATGGGCCACAGCTCGATCTTGGTGGAGGGTACTGACATCGATCTGCCCATTGAGACGATCGCCCCGATCGGCCTCGCCGTGAACGAGCTTGTGACGAATGCATGCAAGAATGGCGGAACCCGGATCCGCGTTTCCTTCGGGCCCTCTATGCCGGCGGCAAAGCGCTACCGGTTGGCGGTTTCAGACGACGGGAGCGGCCTACCGTCTGAATTTGACCCGAATCAAACCGCTGGCTTGGGGATGAAGGTGGTACGAATGGTCGTGCGTCAGCTAGGAGGAACATTGGATTTCGGGCGCTCGGCCGACCTTGGCGGAGCCGAGGTCATTGTCTCGTTCCCACGTGACCAAGCAGTCGCCAATCGAGACCCTGTCGCCCCGTAGAGGGCGTGCGGCGGCATGACCTTCGAGCAATCCTGCGCCCTCGATGCTGCCGACCCGCTTGCTTTCGCGCGCGAGCGGTTCCGCTTGCCGGTCGGGGTCATTTACCTCGACGGCAATTCGCTTGGCGCGCTGCCCAAGGAGGCGCCGGCGGCGCTCGCGAAGACGGCCGAGCGGCAGTGGGGCGAGGACCTTATCGCCAGCTGGACCAAGCACGACTGGATCGACTGGCCGACCAGGATCGCCGCCAAGCTCGCGCCGATCGTTGGCGCCAAGCCCAATGAGCTGCTGATCGCCGATTCGACCAGTGTCTGCCTGTTCAAGCTGCTTGCGGCGGCGGTAAAGGCGCGCCCGGGCCGCTCGACGATCCTCACGCAGCAACGCAACTTCCCGACCGACCTCTATGTCGCCCAGGGTCTCGCCGACATGCTCGGACTGCGGCTGAACGCGGTGCCTGCCGACAAGGTGCGGAGCGCAATCGACGGCGATACCGCGGTCGTGTCGCTGAGCCATGTCGATTATCGCAGCGCTGCAGTCCACGACATGGCCGCGATCAACCGCGCCGCCCATGACGCCGGCGCGCTGACCTTGTGGGACCTGTCGCACAGCGCGGGCGCGATCGAGCTCGACGTCGATGGCGCCGGCTGCGACCTCGCGGTCGGCTGCGGCTACAAATATCTGAACGGCGGCCCCGGGGCCCCTGCTTTCCTCTACGTCGCCGAACGCCTGCAGGACGAGCTCCGCTCGCCGCTCCAGGGCTGGATGGGCCACGCTGAGCCGTTCGCGTTCGACGACGATTATCGACTGGCCGCGGGGATTGCCCGGTTCCTCACGGGAACGCCATCGATCCTCGCGCTGGCCGCGCTTGATGCCGGGCTCGAAACCTTCGCCGGAATCGCGATGCGCGACCTTGCCGCCAAATCCGCCAAGCTGTCGCAGACCTTCATCGAGGAAGTTGAGACGCGCTGCGGGGGCGAGGTCTCACTCGCCAGCCCGCGCGATCCCGCCAGCCGCGCCAGCCACGTCGTGTTCGCGCACGCCGAGGGCTATGCCGTCATGCAGGCGCTGATCGCATGCGGCGTGGTCGGCGACTTCCGAGCGCCTGACCTGATGCGCTTTGGCTTCACCCCACTTTACACCGGCTACGCCGACGTCGTTCGCGCCGCAGAAATCCTCGCCCGGATTGTTTCGACCGGCGAGTGGGATCAGCCGCGCTTCCTCGAGCGCAAGAAGGTAACCTAAAAGGCGCTGTCCGCAGCGGCCATGCTCGACCGGGTCCGCAGCCGGTCCACGCTCCACGCGCCCGGCCCGGCGGCGGCGATGTACAGAAAGACGAAGGCAAACAGAATCGCCGGCTCACCCCCATTCAACGTCGGCCAGAAACTCTTCGGAAAGTGAACCATGAAGATTGCGACAGCCATTTCGCCCGAGGCGATGAACGCTGCGATGCGGGTGAACAATCCGACTGTGATCAGCAGCCCAGCGACGGTCTCGATCACTCCCGCGGCGATCAGCATTGGCGGCAGCGGTCCCGGCATGAGCGGCGCCGGGAAATGGAGGAACTTCATCGTCGCATGTTCGAGGAACAAGAGGCCCACAACAATCCGCAGAAGCCCGAGGATTTGCGGTTGCCAGCGCGAAAGCCAGGTGAATTCCATCGCGTTCCTCCGTCAATGATCGGTGGGCTGCTTACCGGCGACGGCAAGCACCCGCCAAGTGTCAGGCGTGTTCCTTGGCCTTCCCGTGCTTCGCCGCGTGGCCGGAATCTTCGGCGAGTAGCTGGCGCGAGCGAATGATCGTCTCAACCCAGCCCGCGAACGAATGAGCGACGACGCAAACGAGGTCCTTGAGCGGCCCGTCCTTGAGGCAGCCGCTCTCGTCGAAGCTGTCGTCGCTGACATGGCCGAGATAGGCCTCGGGCTGCTGCATCACCGGCATGTTGAGGAACACCGCCGCCTGGCGGATTTGGTGGTTCGATCCGAACCCGCCGATGCTTCCGGGCGAGGCGGTGACGATCGCCGCCGGCTTCTTGTCGAACACGCTCTTGCCGTACGGGCGGGAGCCCACGTCGATCGCATTCTTGAGCACGCCCGGCACTCCCCGATTGTATTCCGGACTGCAGAACAGCACGCCGTCGGCGGCGCCGACCTGCTCGCGAAAGCGGGTCCATTGCTCAGGCGGGTTGCCGTCGAGGTCCTGGTTGTAGAGCGGCAAATCGCCGATCTCGATCATCGAGCAGTCGAGATTGTCGTTGCGTAGGCCGCAGATCGAGCGGGCGATCTTGCGGTTGATGCTGCCTTCGCGAAGGCTGCCGACGATGATCGCGATCTTGTAGGCCACTGCGGGTCTCCTTTCAGCGCCCAATACGCTCGACGGCCGAAGGTTGCGATGACACTTCAGCGTCGGCGCGATTGGTGACGAATGTTGGGCGGCCGGCCGCGGCGGCCGGTGGTGCGGACCCGATCGCGCCGCTCCGGCGGGGGCGCGCCGCCGTAGCTCCCCTCGGGCAGCTCGAACCGCAGGGATCCGGACACCGGATTGGCTTCGGCGAGGCGAAGGGTCAGCCTCTGGCCGACGCGGTAGGTCTCGCCAGTCTCATCGCCAACCAATGTCCGCGACGCTTCGTCGTAGCGGAAATATTCGCGACCCAGGTCTTTGGCGAACAGCAGCCCGTCACCGCCGAGGCCATCGACCGCAGCGAAGAATCCGAACGGCTGGACCCCGGTGATCCGGCATTCGACCAACTGCCCGACCTGGTCGGCAAGGAACGCCGCGACATAGCGATCGACCGTGTCGCGCTCGGCCTCCATCGCGCGCCGCTCGAGCATCGAGATCTGCTCGCCGATCTGCTCGAACCGCTGTTCCTCGCCCGGCGGAAGCCCGCCGTCGCCAAGCTTGTAAGCGCTGACCAGCGAGCGGTGGACGAGCAAGTCGGCATAGCGGCGGATCGGCGAGGTGAAATGGGCGTAGGTCGCGAGCGCGAGCCCGAAATGGCCGAGTCGCTCCGGGCCGTAACGCGCCTGCATCTGCGTTCGAAGCAATTGCTCCATGATCTCCTGGCGGCCGTCGCTGTCGCCCACGCGCTCCATCACCCGATTGAAGGTGCCCGGCTTGATCACCTGGCCGAGCGTGAACTCGACGCCGAAGGTCTTCAGATAATCCTTGAGCGCGACCAGCTTCTCGCGGCTCGGCGGCTCGTGGACCCGGTACATGACCGGCGCCTTCCTGGCCTCGATCGCGCGGGCGGCGGCGACGTTGGCGGCGATCATATAATCCTCGACCAGCCGGTGCGCGTCGAGCCGGTCGCGCGGCGCGATCGACATGATCCGCCCTTTCTCGTCGAGCACGACACGGCGCTCGGGCAGGTCGAGCTCGAGCGGATCGCGCTTCTGCCGCGCCGCGAACAATGCGCGCCAACATGCCCACAGCGGTTTTAGCGCCTTGTCGACCAGCTCCTGAGGGACGCGGCCCTCGACCGGCGGCATCGCGCAGGTCGGCGAGCTGACCTCGATCCGCTCCTCGCCCGCCGCGTCCATCGCCGCCTGCGCGTCCTCGTAGGCGATGTTGGCCGCGATCCGGACTTTCGCCCGGGTGAACCGCCAACTCTTGAGCGTGCCGTCCTTGGCGACCTTGAGATGGCAAGCCATCGCCGCCCGATCGGCACCCTCTTTCAGCGAGCAGATGTCCGCCGACAGCTCTTCGGGCAGCATCGGCACCACCCGGTCGGGAAAATAGACGCTGTTGCCGCGGGCGCGGGCTTCCTTGTCGAGCTGCGAGCCGGGCCGGACGTAGAAGCTGACGTCGGCAATCGCGACAATTGCGTTCCACCCGCCCTCGCCATCGGGTTCAGCCCAAATTGCATCGTCATGGTCGCGGGCGTCCTCGGGATCGATCGCGACGATCGGCAAATGGGTGAGGTCCTCGCGCTCGCCGAGCGGCTGCTTGGCCACGCGGTGCGCCTCGTCGATCGCTTCTTGGGCGAATTCGGCGCGAAGGCCGTGCTTGTGAATCGCGATCAGGCTGAAGCTGCGCGGAGCGAACGGGTCGCCAAGGACTGCGTCGACGCGGGCGCTGGCCCGCGGCGGGCGGCCGCTGACTTCGCACAGCACCAGGTCGCCGACCCCGGCATCCTTGAGCTCGCTGATGAACAGCTCGCGCCGCTCGCGCTTGTCGACCGGCGACAGCCAGAAGCGGGTCCCCTCCCGCTTGACCACGCCGAGCACCAGCTCGGCCGACCGCTCGAGCTTCTTGAGCGGATGCGCGACCCACGCCTCGCCTTTCTGCTCGGTCCGGCACAGCACGCGGTCGCCGATGCCGAGCGCGCCGCGCTTGCCCCGTTCGAGGATGCGCACCCGCGGCGGCGGGGTTTCGGCGTGCCATTGCTCGGGCGTGGCGAAGACAGCGCCGCTGTCGTCGACCGACTGGACGCGCAGCACGGTCACCTTCGGCACGCCGCCGGACTGGTGGAATGAGCGGCCGGGCGAGCTGTCGATCAGCCCTTCGTCGGCCATGTCCTTGAGCAGCCGCTTTAGCTCGATCTTGTCCTGGCCCGAAAGCCCGAACGCGCGGCCGATCTCGCGCTTGCCCGCCGGCTGGTCCGACGAAGCGATGAAGTCGAGGATCTGCTTGCGGGAGGGAAGGCCGGCGCGTTGATCATTCGACCCATCGCGGGGAGGTCGCGACGGTCGTGCTGAGCGAGGCGGTCGCGGCGTTCTCGGTGTTCTGGGCGGTCGGGCCATGATGCGGCCCTAAACGCGCCTAACGCAGCTGGCTATCCTTGCTGCCGCGGCGATTGATTGTCGAATGGACCACGGCTTTGTCGCGGGTCGTCTGGCAGGCGACGCAGGTGCGCACGCCCGGCAGCGCCACGCGCCGCTTCTTGGGGATCGGTTCGCCGCAATCGTCGCATTCCTCGGCGCTTTCGCCATAGGGAGTCGCCGCGCGGGCGCGAAGGATCGCGTCCTTCACGGTGTCGTCGATCTGGTCCTGAACCGCGCCGTCGCGAGTCCATCCGCCGGCCATGGCTTGCTCCTTCGCATGACCAACCACCGTCATGCTGAACTTGTTTCAGCATCCATTTAGGAGACGAACGGCGTCCTTCAACGAAATGGACCCTGAAACAAGTTCAGGGTGACGATCAGGGTTACTTCGGAGGCGCGACGTAGGGCTTGAATGCGCCGCCGGGCACGGCCGAGGCGACCGGGCTCTCGAACCCGTCTTCGCTGACCGACGAAACGCCGAACACCCAGTCGTCGACGCTGACTCCCTTCAGAGTCTCCTCTACGGGCCGCTTCAGGCATTCTTCGACGGAATAGTTGGGGATGTGCTTAGCGTGCGGGGCGCAGAGAAAAAGACTGTGCTCGGTTGCTGCTTCCCAATTCGACGCATCAGTGCGGCGTTTGTAGACGGTGTATAGGTCGACGCCCGGAACCCGGACCCAACTTACCTTCGTATCGGTACTCACCGCGCCTTCGACCTTGGGCTCGGGTGGCGGCGGGGCGCTGGCGAGTGCGGCGAGCGCGGCGATGTTCAGCTTGGCGATCTTCGCGAGATACGAAAAATCCATGTGGTCGGGCGTGTCGCCGTAGTGGATGCCCTTCTCGACCCGGACATCCTGGTGCTGCCAATTGTAATTCTCGACCGCGACGCTGAGGCGCACGGCGGGGAAGCCGAGGTTCAAAAACTCGGTGTGGTCGCCGCCGCGGCCGAAGCGGTCGTTGCGCCAGACCTGGCGGACGTCGAGCCCGATCTTGAGCCGGTCGGCGAGGCTGTCGAGATAGCGCGAAATGTTGCGGCCGGGCGCGTCATTCTCCCCACCGAGGCTGCGCTGGCGAGCGGCCAGGTCTTCATGCCCCTGCCACCGCGGTCCCTCCGAAAATACCCGGACGTGCGTCGAATCGCACACCCCGTCGGAGCCGCAGCTGTTGCCGATGATATCGTTGTTCAAATTGGCGATGACGTTCCAGCCCTGCGCCTTCGCGTAAGCGGCGATCACCTTGCCGCCGTATAGGCCTTGCTCTTCACCGGACAGGGCGGCGTAGACGATCGTGCCTGGGAACTTGTGCTTCGACAGCATCCGCGCCGCCTCGAGCACCGCTGCGGTGCCCGATCCGTCATCGTTGGCGCCGGGCTCGAACGCGTTGACGTTCATGATGTCGGTGACCC
>JAZJZB010000154.1:0-6192 GCA_040390085.1 Pseudomonadota bacterium
GGCGCCACGAGCGGAACCAACGAGTTCAACAGCGAGATTGCGGCCGACCGCATCGACGACCAGCCGCGCGCCTTCGTCACGGCGAAAAGCAAGATCGATCCCAACACCGTCTATGATTTCGTGACCACCAACGACATCATCGGCGGAAATTCCGGCTCGCCGGTGATCGACCGCTCGGGCGCCGTGATTGGCGCCGCGTTCGACGGCAACATCCACAGCCTCGCCGGCAATTACGGCTATGACGGATCGAACAACCGGACCGTTGTCGTCTCGACCGACGCGATCCAGGAAGCGCTCGAGAAAATCTATCCGTCGCCGGCCGTCGTCGCCGAGCTCAAGCGCCCGTAGATTCCAGGCTCTTCTTGCGCGCCGCGCCGCGCGGCTTCTTCGCCGCCGGCTCGGCGCCAAGCCTGCGATAGCGCTGCTCGGTTTCGAGCATGTAATCGCGGGTGATCGGCAAAGCGTTGCGGTCGCGGATGTACTGCACCTGGAAATTGCATCCGCTGCCGCTCTCGAACAGCACGATTCCGCCGCACAAATAGAATTCCCACATGCGGAAAAAGCGCTCGTCGTAGAGCTCCACCATGCGCTCCCGCGCGGCAGTGAAACGGGCGAGCCATTCGCGCAGCGTGTGAGCATAATGGAGCCGCAGGATCTCGACGTCGCTGGGCATCAGCCGGACCTTCTGGCTGGCGTCGAACATGTCGCTCAGCGACGGCAGGTAATAGCCGGGGAAGATATATTTGTCGGTGAACGGATCGGGCGCCTTGTTGCCGCCGCCGAACTTGCCGATCGTGTGCAGCAGCATCACGCCGTCGGGCTTCAGCAGCTGGTGGCACTTGGCGAAAAACTCGTCGTAGTGGGCGAGGCCGACATGCTCGAACATTCCGACCGAGACGATCCGATCGAACGTCTCGGTGACTCGGCGGTAATCGATCAGCTCGAACTTCACATGGTCGGACACGCCGGCCTTGGCCGCGCGTTCCCGCGCGATCTTGAGCTGATGCTCTGACAAGGTGATCCCGAGCACGTCCACGCCCGCCACGCGGTGCAGGTAAAGCGCCATCCCGCCCCATCCGCAGCCGATGTCGAGGACTCGCTGGCCCGGCTGGAGGGCGAGCTTGGCTGCGATATGCGCTTTCTTGTCGGCCTGGGCCTGCTCCAGGCTGTTGCGCGGATCGGTGTAATAAGCGCAGCTGTACTGCAGGTCGGGGTCGAGGAAGGTTTCGTAGAGCTCGTCGCTCAAATCATAGTGATGGGCGACGTTGCGCCGGGCGCTGCGCGGATCGTTGCGTCGGAAAAAGCTTTTGAGCGCACCCCAGCGCGGCTTTGCGAACAGCTTGCGCTTCTGGCCGGCGTCCTCCCACCGGTTCGATCCGGTGACGAGCTCGAGCAGGTCGAGCATCGACCCGTCCTCGATCACCAGCCGGCCGTCCATATAGGCCTCGCCGAGGCCGAGCCGCGGGTTCTTGATGATGTCGAAGCCGACCTTGTTGTCGGTGAACCTCAGCGTGAGGTGCCGGCCCCCGCCAGGCCCGCAGGTCTCGCTTTTGCCGTCCGGGGTGATGAGCGTGATGCTGCCCTGCTTGAGCAATTTGTCGATCAACCGACCAATCAGGGACATTGAGCCTCCTCAGGCTGCGGCACTGGCCTTCCGCTTACGCTCTGCCGCCGTCTTCAACTGGCCGCAAGCTGCATCGATATCGCGTCCCCGCGGCGTCCGCACCGGGGCCGAAATTCCCGCTTCGAACACGATGTTGCTGAATGAGCGGATCCGCTCGTCGCTCGAACATTCGCAGGGCGCGCCCGGCCACGGGTTGAACGGGATCAGATTGACCTTCGCCGGAAGCCGGTAATGGCGGAGCAGGCGAACCAGCTCGCGGGCATGATCGTCGCTGTCGTTCTTGTCCTTGAGCATCACATATTCGAAGGTGATCCGCCGTGCGTTGTTGGCGCCCGGATAAGCAGCGCACGCCTCGAGCAATTGCTCGATCCCGTACTTGCGGTTGATCGGCACGATCTCGTCGCGGATTTCCTTGGTGACCGCGTGCAGCGAGACTGCGAGGTTGACCCCGATTTCGGCGCCGGCGCGGGCCATCATCGGCACCACGCCGCTGGTCGACAAGGTGATCCGTCGCCGCGACAATCCCAGCCCGTCGCCGTCCATCACGATCTTCAGCGCGTCGCGGACATTCTCGAAATTATAGAGCGGCTCACCCATCCCCATCATCACGATGTTGGTCAGCATGCGGCCCTCGGGCTGGCTCGGCCACTCGCCGAGCGAATCGCGGGCGAGCATCACCTGGCCGACGATTTCCGCAGGCTCGAGATTGCGCACCAGCTGCATGGTTCCGGTGGCGCAGAAGCGGCAGTTGAGCGTGCAGCCGACCTGGCTCGAGACGCACAGGGTGCCGCGGTCGGCATCGGGGATGAACACCATCTCGAAATCATGGCCGTCATGGGTCTTGAGCAGCCACTTGCGCGTCCCATCGGTCGACACCTGCGCTTCGACCACGTCGGGCCGCGAGATGACGAAACGTTCGGCGAACCACGGCCGCTGCGGCTTGGCGATGTCGCTCATGTTGGCGAAGTCGGTGACCCCGCGGTTGTAGATCCAATGCCAGATCTGCTTGGCGCGAAGCTTGGCTTGCCGGGACTCCAACCCAGCAGCCTCGATCTCGGCGCGAATCTGGTCTTTCGACAAGCCGACCAGGTCGACCACCCCGTCGGCGCGCGGTCTGACCGCCCGCGGCACTGGCACAGGGTCGATCGGCCCCGGAATGGGCATCAAATTGGTGTCGGCACTCATGGCGAGGCGCCTATCTAAGTGTTCTTATTGGACTTTGCCAGCGCCGCGAAGCGCACAGCGCGCCGCCGCGGCGTCGATCGCGGTCGGTGCTCCATCGAGCGCGTAGGGATCGGAAAAGCGCCGTCCGGCCGAATCGCGGCTTTCGACGCGCATCCCGCTCGCCTCCCGCGCGGCAGCGATGATCGCCTGGCCCTGCAGCGCACCCCGGCTCCACGCCCAGCCGCCGCGGGTCGCCAACAGGAAGGGCTGGTCGCCGATGGTCAGCATCACGCTCGCATCTCCGCGCGGCATCCGGCTCAGCCGCGCGTGGAATTCGCCCCAGCGGCGATGGTCGGTGGTGAAGGTGAAGCCGGCGATCGCCTGGACCTTGCCCTTTGCTGCGATGCGCGCGGATCGCCCGGCCGCCTCGCAAATGGCGCCGCGATCGATCGCGCTCCACGTCCCTTGCGCGAACAGCACCCGGCCGTCCGCGGCCAGGGCCGGCGCGGACAGCAAGGCCAGCAAGGCCAGCAAGGCGAAGGCAGCTTTCATTGGAGCTACGCTAATGCAACCGGCCCCTGCTGAACACTGCCGCGCGCGCCCGGTGAAGCTAGGACCGACCGACCCGGACTAGCCTTTGGCCCGTAGTGGCGACCTCATAATGGTCGGAATCGACGCGTTTGACCGGTTCGCCAGTGTCGAGGACGAACTGTCTCACCTGCGCAAAAAGGCGCCGTCCGCGATATTCGTGAATCTGAAACCGAGCGCCGCTCGCGTCTTCGACTATAACTCGTCCTGCATAATCCATCATCCGCTCCCTTGCGGACGATTCGGCGAGGCCAAGCTAACGAAAGTTAGGACAGGTACAAGGTCCGGTTTGGACCATTAACCACCCAATCTTGTTGTTTAATCTCGGTTATGCCATCTCTCGGCCGCTCGGTTTGTTCGATTCGCCGCCACGGGAGGCGCTTATGATTCGACCGAGTCCAAGCCCAATCGACGCTCCGCGCTAGCGCGCGTCCAAGCTTCGTGACCATGGCGGAAATCCTCAGCCGCATTGCGGCGGAGCTGGCCCTGTTCGCGGGCGTCGGCTTCTTCGTCTTCGCGGTCAACGACCTGGTCGTCGACCTCATCTATTTCACGCGCGGCTTCTGGCGAGCGCTGTTTGGGCGTGTCCGCCTGCCAGGCGCGTGCGCAAGCGAATTCCCGGCGAGCGACGACCCGGGCTTCATCGCGGTCCTCATCCCGGCCTGGGACGAAGCCCCGGTGATCGCGGCGATGCTTCGCGCGACGCTCGAGCGGTTCGATTATGCCAACTACCGGCTGTTCGTCGGCCACTACCGCAACGACCCGGCGACTGCCGCGGCAATCGCAAGCATCGACGATTCGCGGGTCGAACCGGTGCAGATCGAGGCCGACGGTCCGACCACCAAGGCCGATTGCCTCAACCATCTCTATGATGCGCTCATTGCCCATGAGATGGCGCATGACGTTTCGGCCAAGGCAGTGGTGCTCCACGATGCCGAGGACGTCGTCCATCCGCTCGAGCTCAAGATCTTCGACCGGCTGATCGAGCCTGCTGCGGTCGTTCAACTGCCGGTTCTGCCCCTGCCCGACCCCAATTCGCGTTGGGTCAGCGGCCATTATTGCGACGAGTTCGCCGAAGCCCACATCAAGGAGCTGGTGGTCCGCGAATTGGTCGGCGCAGCGATCCCGCTCGCCGGCGTCGGCTGCGCGATCGCCCGGCGCCCGCTCGCCCAGCTCGCCGCGCTGCAGGACGGCAAGCCGTTCGCGGGCTCGAGCATGACCGAGGATTATGAGGTCGGCCTGAGGATCGGGGCGCTTGGCTTGAAGACCATGTTCGTCCGCATCCCCGCTCGCGCCGGAGAGCGCGGGGTCGTCGCCAGCCGTGGCCACTTCCCGGCAACCCTTGGCAGCGCCGTCCGCCAGAAGGCCCGCTGGCTCGGCGGAATCGCGCTTTCGGGCTGGGACCGGCTCGGCTGGTCGGGCGGCTTTGGCGAGCGCTGGATGCGCATGCGCGACCGGCGCGGCCCGCTTGCGGCGCTGCTGCTGCTCGCAGCCTATGGCGCCGCCTTCCTGTGGTCGCAGATATGGCTGGCCGAAGCGCTCGGCGCGCCGATCCGCGCGCGGATCGATCCGCTGGTCGTCACGCTGCTGCTGGTCAACGGCTGGCTGCTCGCCTGGCGGGTCCTGATGCGCTCCGGCTTCACCGCCTGGGCCTACGGCTGGGGCGAGGGCCTGATGTCGATCCCGCGATTGGTGGTCGGCAACGTCATCGCAATGCTTGCAGCGGCACGCGCGGTCTCCCTGCATCTCGGCGGCGGCGCCCGGCGATGGGACAAGACGCGGCACATCTTCCCGGCCGAGCTTCCGCGGTGAGGCCGTCGCTTCGCTTCCTGGCGCTGACCGTCCTCGGTTGGGCCGGGGTGCGGGCGGCGACGCTCGGGGTCCTTCCCGGCGCAGAGGTTTTCCATGTCAGCCGAAGCGAGGCGCAGCCGCCGCCGGTGACTCCGACCGAATTCCCGCCGATCGAACCGATCGCGCCGGCATCAGCCGATTCTGCCGCCAGCGCATTCACTCCCGCCGCGGTCTACGAAGGGTCAGCACCGGTGCGGCCCGTTGCGATCCCGGTTTATTACGCGGTATCCTCGCCACCCGCCGACCTGCCACTGCGCCGAGCCGCGCTTCGCGGCGTGCTGCCCGAGCCTGCGCCGCAGTTTTACTCTCCGATCCCGGCGCTCGACGAATGGCCGCTGTCGCGGATCGCCGCGACATCGATGCCGCCATTGCGGTCGAACGTGGTGATCCCGGCGCAAAGCACGCCGGCCGCATTCAAGCCGAAGGGCGTCGACCGGCTCCAGCTCAGCGCCTGGGCCCTGCTTCGCAGCCAGAAAGCGGGGGTCGCCGGTTCGCAGTCGCTCGCCACCAGCGGATCGCTCGGCGCAAGCCAGGCGGGCGCCAGGCTGACCTACAATTTCACCCGCCAGATCGCCGCGACCTTCCGTTCCAGCTCCCGAGTCGGACGGCGCGGCGGCGAGGTCGCGGGCGGCGTTCGGATCCAGCCGTTCGCCGGCCTGCCGCTGTGGATCGACGCCGAGCGGCGCCAGCGGATCGGTCGCTATGGCGGCGGCCGCAGCGCGTTCGCCTTGTTCTTCGAGGGTGGCGTGTACGATCGGCCGATGCCGGCTCGCTTCCGGCTCGATGCATATCTCCAGGGCGGTGTAGTCGGCTTCCGCCACCGCGATCGCTTCATCGATGGTGCGCTGACGCTGACGCGCCCGGTGTACAAGCAATTTTCCGCCGGTTTTGGCGTCTGGGGAGGCGCCCAGCCGGGACTCTATCGCGTCGACGCCGGCCCACGGGTCAGCATGAAGGTGCGCAAC
>JAZJZB010000154.1:6202-11805 GCA_040390085.1 Pseudomonadota bacterium
CCGCGTCCATATCGACTATCGCCAGCGGCTCGCCGGCAACGCCCGCCCGGGCTCCGGCCCGGCGGTGACGCTGGCAGGGGATTTCTAGCCCAAAGCTTGGCCGCCGCCGCCATTTGCGGCTAGTCGTTCGGGTAGATGGATATCTACCTTCCGATCGCCGGCCAGTCAGTCAACGCGCTGTTCATTGTCGTGCTTGGCTTCGTGGTCGGCCTGCTGTCGGGCATGTTCGGCGTCGGCGGCGGCTTCCTCACCACCCCGCTGCTGATTTTCTACGGAATCCCGCCGACCGTCGCAGTCGCCTCGGCCGCCACGCAGATCACCGGCGCAAGCGTCTCCGGCGTGATGGTCCACATGCGGCGCGGCGGGGTCGACCTTAAGATGGGCGGGGTGATGATCGCCGGCGGCTTGCTCGGCTCGCTGGTCGGTGCGGCGATGTTCCGCGCGCTCCAGTCGAGCGGCCAGATCGATGTCGTGATCGGTTTCCTCTACGTGCTGATCCTGAGCTGGATCGGCGCGCTGATGCTCAGGGATTCGCTGGTCTCGCTCGGCTATGTCGGCCAGGCGGCGCCGACCGAAGCCGCGCCGCGCCACAATCGCTGGGTCGCTTCGCTGCCCTTGCGCTGGCGCTTTTACAGTTCGGGCCTGTACATCTCGCCGGTCGCGCCGCTCGCGCTCGGCTTTCTCGCCGGCACACTGACGGTGCTGCTCGGGATCGGCGGCGGTTTCATCCTTGTCCCGGCGATGATCTATTTGCTCGGAATGCCGGCGCGGGTGGTGATCGGGACCAGCCTGTTCATGGTCCTCGCGGTCAGCGCTTCGACGACCATGGTCCATGCGCTGACCACCCGCGCGGTCGACGTGGTGCTCGCCGCCTTGCTGCTCGCGGGGGGCGTGATCGGCGCGCAATATGGCGCCGTCCTGGCGCTGCGGATCAAGCCCGACTTCCTGCGCCTCGCGCTGGCAGTCATCATCCTGCTGGTCGCGCTGCGGATGGCGCTCGGGCTCGCCTGGCGCCCCGACGAAATTTATTCGATCGAATATCTGTGAGCGCGCGCTCCGCCCCCTTGCTTCTCGCGTTGATCGCGCCGCTGCTGATCGCTGCCGACAAGCCGCTGCTCGTTCCGGACGTTTCCGCGCGCCAGGTGCAGATCCGCTACAGCTTCACCGGCGCCCAGCTCCTGCTGTTCGGCGCGGTGGTCTATCCCGGCGGCCGCTCGCCGACGCACCCGGTCGACATCGCGGTGGTCTTGCGCGGCCCGGTCCAGCCGATCCTGGTCCGCGAAAAACAGAAGATCGCGATGATCTGGATGAACGCGGATTCCAACCGCTTCCGTTCGGCGCCGTCCTTCTACTCGGTCGCTTCGTCGCGGCCGATCGGCGCGCTGATCGATGAGCGCACCGCGGCGATCTATGAGCTCGGGCTGCACAATCTGCAGCTTTCGCCAGGCGGCGGGGCGCTCCCGGAAAAGGAACGGCGGTTCGAGGCCGGCCTGCTCGATCTCAGAACCCGCGAACGCCTCTATTCGGAAAATCCCAAAGGCGTGGAGATCAGCGGCGGCGTCCTCTACCGCGCGGTCATCGCCATCCCCAGCCAGGTCCCGGTCGGCACCTATACCGCCGAAACCTTCCTGATCGAACGGCTGTCGCCGGATCGCAAGGGCAAGGTCATCGCCGCGGCGACGCGCGACATCCAGATCGACAAGTCGGGGTTCGAGCGCTTCGTCGCGGTCGCTGCCCGGCGCCACCGCTTGGTCTACGGCCTGACCTGCGTCTTCCTCTCGCTCGCGCTTGGGTGGGCGGCCGCGGCCGCCTTCCGCCGCCGCTTCTAAGATTGCCCTAAGTTAATTTTAACCGCTCGCACGTATGCCGTTTGGACAACCACAACGACAGACGGGCGAAGACATGGACGATCAGCCGAACCTGCGCGAATTCATCAATGAAGTCAGCAGCTTCACCGGTGATGGAACGCAATCGGCCCCGGCTCCGGCGCCCGGCGCCACGCTGGGCGCAATCGGCAAGGTCTGCGAAATCGCCGGTTCCGGCTCGCAAATCCGAATGGATGCCGCCTCGCTGACCGCGCTGCAGTCGCACAGGGATCCGTCGGTCGCCATGTCGGGCCAGGTCGGCAGCCAGGTGAAAATGGTCGTCGGCAGCGCCTGGCTGATCGCCAATGTGCGGACGCTTCGCGCCGACCCGTCCGGCGAGCTGGTCGCCCACGTCGACTTCCTCGGCGAGGGCAGCAAAGATGCCAAGGGCGTGCTCAGCAACTTCCGCCGCGGCGTGACGCGCTATCCGATCCCCGGCGCCGACGTGCTGCCGGTCACCACCGAGGACCTTCGCGCGATCTTCGCCGCAAGCGACGAACCGCACATCGAGATCGGCACCGTCTACCCGACCGACGACATCCGCGGCGCGCTCTACGTCGATCCGATGCTCGGCAAGCATTTCGCGGTGCTTGGATCGACCGGTACCGGCAAGTCGACCAGCGTCAGCCTCATCCTCCACCGCATCTCGGAACTTTCGCCCGAGGGTCACATCGTGATGATCGACCCGCACGGCGAATATTCCGCGGCCTTCAAGGGCTGCGGCGAGCTGTTCAACGTCGACAATCTGCAGCTGCCTTACTGGCTCCTCAACTTCGAGGAGCATTGCGAGGTGCTGCTGACCACCGACGGCGCCGAGCGCGACCGCGACGCCGACATCCTCGCCAAGTGCCTGCTTGCCGCCCGGGTCAAGGGCAAGGCGGCCGAATCGCTGGGCAAAGTGACGGTCGATTCGCCGATCCCCTATCTGCTCAGCGATCTCAACGCGATCATCGTCAATGAGATGGGCAAGCTCGACCGCGCCGGGGACACGATGCCGTTCCAGCGGCTCAAGACCAAGCTCGACGAGCTCAAGGCGGACCCGCGCTACACCTTCATGTTCTCGGGCATGCTGGTGTCGGATTCGATGGCCGGCTTTGTCGGCAAGCTGTTCCGCCTACCCGCCAACGGCCGGCCGATCTCGATCGTCGACGTGTCCGGAGTCCCGTCCGAAATCACCTCGGTGGTGGTGTCGGTGCTCGCCCGGATGGTGTTCGATTATGCGATCTGGTCGCGGACCGAGGCGCAGCGCCCGCTGCTGCTGGTCTGCGAAGAAGCCCACCGCTACGTGCCCAAGGACGAGCATGCCGAAGGCCAGGCAGTCCGCAAGATCCTCGAGCGCATCGCCAAGGAAGGCCGTAAATACGGCGTCTCGCTGGGCCTGATCACCCAGCGTCCGTCGGACCTTGCCGAAGGCGTCCTGTCGCAGTGCGGCACCATCATCGCGATGCGTTTGAACAACGAGCGCGACCAGGCCTGCGTGCGGGCAGCAATGCCCGAAGGCGCGCGCGGCTTCCTCGACGCCATCCCCGCACTCCGCAACCGCGAATGCATCGTCTGCGGCGAGGGCGTCGCGATCCCGATCCGGGTCCGCTTCGACGACCTCGAGCCCGAGAAACGCCCGGCCTCGTCAGACCCGAGCTTCGCCCGCCTGTGGCGCGAGACCGGCGACGAAGCGGGAATCATCCAGCGCACCATCAAGCGCTGGCGCGGCCACGGCCGCTAAGCCGCCTCAGCAAGCTCCAGCCGCTCACTGATCTCAAGCCACCGCGCCTCCGCCGCCTCCAACTCCGCCGCGACCTTCGCGCGCCGTCGGCTAAGTTCGCTAATCGGCAGCTGCGCAAGCTCCGGCTCGGCCTTCGAAGGATCGAACATCGCCCGGTCCAGCGCGGAGCATAAAGCCGCCAGCTTCGCGCTCGCGGCCTCCGCGTCCGCCGCAGCCTTCTTGAGCGCCCGCGCATCCTCGCGTTCCTTCGCAGCGGCCTTGCGGTCCTGCTTCGTTCCCTTCGGCTTTGCCTCGGCGGGCTGATTCCGGCCCAGCACCAGGTCGATATAATCGTCGATGCTCCCCGTATATTCCTTCGCCGCCCCGCCATCGATCAGCACCAACCGGTCGGCGGTGAGCTCGATCATGTGGCGGTCGTGGCTGACCAGTATGACCGCGCCGTCATAGCCGTTGAGCGCCTGGACCAGCGCCTCGCGGCTGTCGACGTCGAGGTGGTTGGTCGGCTCGTCGAGGATCAGCAAGTGCGGCGCATCGCGCGTGATCAGCGCCAGCGCCAGCCGTGCTCGCTCGCCGCCGGACAGCTTGGCGACCAGAGTCGTCGCCTTGTCGCCGGAGAAGCCGAACCGCCCGAGCTGCGCCCGCACCGCCCCCGGCGTCGCCTTGCTCATCGCGCGCGTCATATGCTGCAGCGGCGTATCGTCCCCGTGCAGCTCCTCGACCTGATATTGGGTGAAGTAACCGACCCGCATCTTGCCCGACGCGTGCATCTCGCCTTCCATCGCCGGCAGCTGCGCCGCCAGTAGCCGCGCCAGCGTGGTCTTGCCGTTGCCGTTGCGACCGAGCAAAGCGATGCGGTCGTCCGGATCAATGCGCAGGTTCAATTTCCGAAGCACCGGCGTGTCCCCATAGCCGACCGCCGCCATGTCGAGCGTGATCAAGGGCGGCTTCAGTTCGGACGGGCTTGGAAAATCGAAGCTGAGGCTGGGATCGTCGGCGAGCGCCGCGATCGGCTGCATCTTCGCCAGCATCTTTGCCCGCGACTGCGCCTGCTTGGCCGTCGATGCGCGGGCACTGTTGCGCGCGATATAATCCTGCAGCCGCGCCCGCTGCGCATTTTGCGAGGCCTGAGCGGCGGCGATCTGTGCCGCCCGCTCGGCTCGCTGCCGCTCGAAACTGTCATAGCCGCCGGAGTAAATGGTCACCTTCCCGCCTTCGAGGTGGAGGATGGCGTCCACGACATTGTTCAGCAGGTCGCGCTCGTGGCTGATCACCACCAGGGTGCCCGGATAGCTCTTCAGGAAATTCTCGAGCCACAGCGTTGCTTCGAGATCGAGGTGGTTCGAAGGCTCGTCGAGCAGCAGCACGTCCGGCTCCGAGAACAACAAAGCCGCAAGCGCAACGCGCATCTTCCAGCCGCCCGAATAGCTGTCGAGCGGCTGACCCTGCATCTCCTCGTCGAAGCCAAGGCCAAGCAGGATCCGCGCCGCCCGCGCGTCCGCCGTATAGGCATCGATGGCAATCAGCCGCTCATAAACATGGCCGAGGCGATCCGGATCGTGGCAATGCTCGGCTTCCGCCATCAGAGCGGCGCGCTCGACGTCGGCGGCAAGCACGGTTTCGAACGGCGTGCTGGTGCCCGACGGAGTTTCCTGCGCGATATAGCCGAGCCGGGTCTTGCGCGGCATGTCGATCGAGCCCTCGTCCGGGTCGAGCTGGCCGATCATCACCTTCATCAAGGTCGACTTGCCGGCGCCGTTGCGGCCGATCAGCCCGACGCGGCTGCCGGGCGGAATCGCGGCCGTCGCGCGGTCGAGGATCGTGCGCCCGCCAAGGCGAACCGTTATGCCGTCGATGTTGAGCATGGCCGCGCCCCTAGCAGCCAATCATGGCCAAAGACAGGCTTAGCTGCGCCGGGTGCCGACCTGGAGCAACGCCTGCAACCGCGCCTTCACGGCGCCGGCGAGGTGGCTGTCGGCCACCGGCGCGCTGATGAACCGGACGCCGAGCGGGTTGAC
>JAZJZB010000154.1:11815-21676 GCA_040390085.1 Pseudomonadota bacterium
GCAGCTTGCCTGCCGATTCGACGTCCTTGGCATGGCACATGCCGGCCATGCCTTCGCTCAGCAATTCCATATGCTTGTGCTGCGCTTTGACATTGTCGCGCGAACTTGCCCGCGGGTTGACCGGCTGGCCGTTCTGCCGGACCTCGAAATGGAGGTGCGGCCCGGTCGACAGGCCGCTCGAGCCGACATAGCCGATCAGCTGGCCGCGGCGGACGTAGCTGCCCGGCGAAGCGACGATCTCGCTCATGTGGCCATAGAGGCTGACGAGGCCGCCGCCGTGGGCGATCTGGACTTCGCGGCCATAACCGCCCGACCAACCGGCCGCGACGACCTGGCCGTCGCTCGCGGCGACGATCGGGGTTCCCCAGCCGGCGCCGATGTCGAGGCCGGCATGGAAACGGGTGAAGTGCAGAATCGGATGGTAGCGATTGCCGAAATAAGAGGTGACCGGGCCGTTGGCCGGCATCGTCAGGCCGCTTTCGACCGGCGCTGGCCGGCTCGCATTGGCGGCATCGATCCAGGCGCTGCGGCCGTTCGCGGTCCAGCGCACCAGCTGCAGCGGCGCCCCACCGACCCGGCTGAGCCCGGCGTAAAGCAGCGCGCCGTCGTTGCTGAGCACCAGGTCGAAGGCGTCGCTCATGCCGACTTCGCCGACGTCGATCTCGGTCGCCAGCGCGGCAAGATATTCGGCCGCAACCTGCGGGCTCGCGCCGGCCGCGCGCAGCGACCAGTAAAGGCCGTCGCCGACCCGCCCGCGGATGCGCACCGGACCGGTGACGATCGGAGCAGCGACCGGCGTCGGCGCCACGATCGGCACAGGCACCGCCCGCTTGGGCACGAAATCGACCGTTTCGACCGCGTCGGTCGGGGCCATCGCCATCCCCGACACGCCGCTACTCGACAGCGGCGCAACGCCAAGCGCCTGCCACTCGCGCTGCTCGTCACTCGCCATGCCGCCGGGGCGCGGAAAAGACGCCCAGGCGACCGTGCTGCACAGCAATGCAAGCACGCCGGCGCTCTTCCACCCGGCCCGCGGCAAGGTTGGCGCAAGCGCCTTCCGCAAGGGATGCGCGTGGCTTGGTGACGTCAACACCGCTCCATTGATCGCTAAACAAGGTTAAAACCGGCCTAATTCGGCCGTTGGAACCTTGCCTTCCACTCGCGCGCTGCCACATTCGACGATGATGGCGCCGCGTTCAGACGCTCCGGTCCGGGCGATCCTCGGGCCGACCAACACGGGCAAGACCTATCTCGCGATCGAGCGGATGTGCGGTCACAGCTCGGGCGTGATCGGTTTCCCGCTGCGGCTGCTCGCCCGCGAGGTCTATGACCGGGTCGTCGCGATGAAGGGCGAGAAGGCGGTCGCGCTGCTGACCGGCGAAGAACGCATCGTCCCGCCCCAGCCGCGCTATTTCCTGTGCACCGCCGAGAGCATGCCGGTGCCGGGCGGCGACAGCCACCACGACGGCGAGCCCGCCCGCGATTTCGCCTTCGCGGCGATCGACGAGGCACAGCTCGGCATCGACCCCGAACGCGGCCACGTCTTCACCGACCGGATGCTTCGCGCCCGCGGCCGCGAGGAGACGCTGATCCTCGGTTCCGACACGCTTCGCCCGGTCATTCGAGAACTCCTGCCCGAAGCGGAGATCGTCAGCCGCCCGCGCTTTTCGACTCTGCGTTATGCCGGCAGCACCAAACTTTCGCGCCTTCCGCCGCGCTCGGCGGTCGTCGCCTTCTCGGCCGAGCAGGTTTACGCGCTCGCCGAGATGCTGCGCCGCTTCAAGGGCGGCGCGGCGGTGGTGATGGGCGCGCTGTCCCCATCGACGCGCAACGCCCAGGTCGCGATGTTCCAGCGCGGCGAGGTCGATTATCTCGTCGCTACCGACGCCATCGGCATGGGGCTCAACATGGACGTCGCCCATGTCGCCTTCGCCGGCCTCGACAAGTTCGACGGGCGGCGCGACCGCCGGCTGACGATCGCCGAAATGGCGCAAATTGCCGGCCGCGCCGGCCGCCATCAGAAGGACGGCAGCTTCGGAACGCTAGGCCTGACCGAGGAAAGCGGCGGCTTCACCGAGGAAGAAGTGGACGCGATCGAGGAGCATCGCTTCCGCCCTCTCGATTCGCTCTACTGGCGCAATTCGGACCTCGACTTCAGCGACGTCCGCGAGCTGATCAAGAGCCTCGAGCGAAAGAGCGACGATCCGCTGCTTCGCGCCGCACCCCACGCGATCGACCTGGCGGTGCTCAAGCTCATCGCCGAGGACCCGTCGATCGCCGCTCGGCGCGGGATCCAGGCGCGGCGGCTGTGGTCGGTGTGCGGCCTGCCCGACTTCCGCAAGGTCGGGCCGATGCACCATGCGCGCATGGTCCGCCGCCTGTTCAGCTACATCGGCGAAGGCGGCCATGTGCCGCACGAATGGTTCGCCGCCGAGGTCGCCAGGCTCGACAATATGGCCGGCGACATCGAGGCGCTGGCCGACCGCCTCGCCGGGATCCGCAGCTGGGCCTATATCGCGCACCGCGCCGACTGGCTCGCCGAGCCGGCCAAATGGGCCGACCGCACGCGCGAGGTCGAAGCCCGGCTGAGCGATGCGCTCCATGAACGGCTGACCCAGCGCTTCGTCGACCGTCGCACCGCGGTGCTGGTGCGCGACATCGGCGCGCGCGGCGCCGACGCGCTGCCGGTGACGGTCGCGGCCGACGGCGAGGTCAGCGTCGGGCCGGAGCCGATCGGCCATCTCACCGGCTTCGACTTTCGCGTCGATCCCTCGGCACGCCTCGCCGACAAGCGCCTGCTGCTCGCCGCCGCCGAACGCCGGCTTGGCGACGAGCTTGAGCGCCGCGCCAAGGCGCTGGTCGATGCCGACGACGATGCATTCGCGCTGACCATCGAACAAAGTCGGGGGCTGGCGGTGACCTGGGAAGGCCACGTCCTCGCCCGGCTCGCTCCGGGCCGGTCGCTGCTCGAGCCCGCCCTGCGCACCGCGCGAGCGCTCGACCGGCTTTCCGCGCCGACGCGCGCAGCGCTGCGCGAACGCCTCGAACGCTGGCTCGACTCCGAAATCCATCGCCACCTGCGGCCGCTCCAGTCGCTCGCGGCGGCAGCGACCGATCGCGCCAGCTCGCCCGGAGTCCGCGCGCTCGCGGCCATGCTGGCGGATGCCGGCGGCCTGCTGCCGCGCAAGGCGATGCTCAGCGCCATCGCCCATCTCGAACAGGCCGATCGGCAGGCGCTGCACAGGCTGCGCGTCAGGCTCGGCCCGCTCGACGTGTTCCTCTCGCCGGTGCTCAAGCCCGGAGCGCAATTCTGGCGCGCCGCGCTGGTTGCAGTGCGCCAGGGACAGCCGATGCCGGCAATGCCCGCGGCTGGCGCCGCAATGCTCGACGCAACCGCGGATCCGCGCGGCGCGCCCCTCGCCTACCGCCGCCTTGGCAGCAGCTGGATCCGGGTCGACCTTGCCGACCGCCTTGCAAGCCACGCACGCCAGGTCCGCTCGGCCGGCGGCGATAACCCGGTCGACACCGAGCTCGCGACCTCGATCGGCCTCGACGAGGAGGCGCTCGCCCGGCTGATGGCCGAGATCGGCTTCACCCGCGCCGGCGACGCCTGGCGCTGGCGCGGCCGCCGCGGCGAGCGCCCCGACCGCCGGGCCAGCGGATCCCACGCCTTTGCGGAGCTCGCCAAGCTCAGACGAAAATGAGGATCGACCGCTACCTTCACTGCATCCGCCTCGTCAAAAGCCGCACGCTCGCCCAGGCGGTGATCGAAACCGGCTATGTCCGGATTGATGGCCGGCGGGTCGAGAAATCCTCCGAGGAAGTCCGCGCCGGGAGCATCGTCGCGCTTCCGCTCCACGACCGCATCAGGGTGCTTCGAGTCCTCGCCCTGCCCGAGCGGCGAGGTCCGGCAAGCGAGGCGCGCCTGTGCTATGAGGAGCTGGGAATTGACGAGGCGAGAAGCCCGGCATAGCGACAGGCGAAAGGGAGCTTTGCGCACATGACCTACGTCGTCACCGACGCCTGCATCAAATGCAAATATATGGACTGCGTTGAGGTCTGCCCGGTCGATTGCTTCTACGAGGGCGAAGTGATGCTGGTCATCAACCCCAACGAATGCATCGATTGCGGCGTTTGCGAGCCCGAATGCCCGGCCGAAGCCATTCTTCCCGACACCGAGAGCGGGCTTGAGAAATGGCTAGAGCTCAACACCAATTTCTCGGCCGACTGGCCCAATATCACCCGCAAGAAGGATAGCCCGCCGGACGCCGACAAGTACAAGGGCGAAGAGGGCAAGTACGACAAATATTTCACGCCGGACCCCGGCACCGGCGACTAAGCCGCGACCTCGCGTCGACGCTTTCCCCTGTCGCGTTCGGCTGGCATAGTCGGCGCAGAACAAAACAGGGGAAAAAGCCAATGCGCAGCTTCGCTGGATTCGCCTTCATTGCCTGTTGTTTGTCCTCGCCCGCGCTTGCTCAATCGACCTCGGCCGACGCTCAGCTGCCAAGTCCCGAGGACGTCTCCAACCGCGACACGGTCACGCTCGGCGTCGGCGGCGCGCTGATCCCCGATTATGAAGGGTCCGACGATTATCGCGCGATCCCCGCAGCCGCGATCCGCGGCCAGTATCACGGCATCTCGTTCCGCAGCCGCGGGACCTACCTCTACGTCGATGTGATCCCGCGCAGCGGCAAGGTCGATTTCGACGCCGGCCCAATCGTCGGAGCGCGCTTCAACCGCAACAGCCACATCAAGGACGACGTGGTCGCGCTGCTGCCCAAGCGTAAAACCGCGTTCGAGGTCGGCGCCTTCGCCGGGGTCAGCATCCATGGGCTGACCAATCCCTATGACAGCCTTGGCCTTCGGCTCGATGTGACCCGCGACGTCGGCAGCGCGCACAAGTCGACGATTTTCAGCCCCAACGTTGAATTCTCGACGCCGCTGTCGCGCACGACCTATGCCAGCGCAAACGTCGGCGCGGAGTTCGTCAGCAACAAATATGCGGATTATTATTACACGATTACCCCGGCGGATTCGGTGCTGACCAGCGGAGTGCTGCCGGCGTTCAACGCCGACGGCGGAATGAAGAACTGGAAGGCCGGGCTGCTGCTCAACCAGTCGGTGACCGGCGACCTGCTGCATGGCCTGTCGCTGTTCGGCACCGCGCAATATTCGCGGCTGGTCGGCGACTTCAAGCGATCGCCGATCGTATCTGAGCGCGGCAGCGCCAACCAATGGCTCGCCGCCGCCGGGCTCGCCTACACCTGGTAGGTCAGCGCCGCTTCAGCAGCTGATCGACGATCAGGTCGGCCGCTTCGTCCGCATCCATCTTCGTTGTGTCGATGTGGATTTCGGCATTCTCGGGCGGTTCGTACGGACTGTCGATCCCGGTGAAATTCTTGAGCTCACCCGCGCGCGCCTTGGCGTAAAGGCCTTTCACGTCGCGCTTCTCGGCCTCGGCCAGCGGGGTGTCGACGAACACCTCGAAGAACTCGCCTTCGGGGATCATCCGCCGCACCATGTGCCGCTCGGCGCGGAACGGCGAGATGAAGGCGGTCAGGACGATCAGCCCGGCGTCGGCCATCAACCGCGCGACTTCGCCAACGCGCCGGATATTCTCGATCCGGTCGGCCTCGGTGAAGCCGAGGTCGCGGTTGAGCCCGTGGCGGACATTGTCGCCGTCGAGCAAATAGGTGTGCCGCCCGCGCGCCGAGAGCTTCTTTTCGACCAGGTTGGCGATGGTCGACTTGCCGGCGCCGGACAGGCCAGTGAACCACAGCACCGCGGGCCTTTGGCCCTTCAAGGCGGCGTGGGTCTCGCGGCTGACATCGAGGTGTTGGCGGTGGACGTTGAGCGCCCTGCGCAGCGCGAAGTGGAGCATTCCGCAGCCGACCGTCGCGTTGGTCTGCTTGTCGATCAGGATGAACCCGCCAAGCGCCTTGTTGGCGCTCGTTCCCTCAACCGCATAAGGTTCGAACACGATCTCGCGGTCGGTGGCGACCTCGGCGACTCCGATCGCGTTGAGGCCGAGCGTCTTTGCCGCGAGATGCTCGAGCGTGTTGACGTTCACCTCATACTTCGGCTCATGTACAATCGCGGTCACCAGCTGCGCGCCCGTCTTCATCCAATAGCCGCGGCCGGGCAGCATCTCCTCGTCGGCCATCCACACGATCGTCGCTTCGAACTGGTCAGCGGCCTCGGGCGGATCGCCAGCGGCAACGATCACGTCGCCGCGCGAGCAATCGACCTCGTCGGCAAAGGTCACCGTCACTGACTGCCCCGCTATCGCCTGGTCGAGATCGCCGTCGAGCGTGACGATGCGATCGACCCGGGTCATCCGTCCCGACGGAAGCACCCGGACCTCGCTTCCGGGCCCGACTCCGCCGGACGCGATCTGGCCGGAGAATCCGCGGAAATGCTGGTTGGGCCGATTGACCCACTGCACCGGCATCCGGAATGGTTTCGCCGCGTCCGCCGCCACATGGACCGGCACCTCATCGAGATGCTCGAGCAAGGTCGGCCCGGCGTACCAGGCGGTCGCCTCGCTGCGGCTCATGATGTTGTCGCCGTTGAGGCCGGACACGGGGATGGCAACCCAGTCCGCGATTCCAATCTTGTCCGCGAAGTTGCGATAGTCGGCGCAAATCGCGTCGAACGCGGCCTGGTCGTAATCGACCAGGTCCATCTTGTTCACGGCAAGCACGAAGCGGTGGATCCCGACCAAATTGGCGAGGTAGCTATGCCGCCGGGTCTGGGTCAGCACGCCCTTGCGCGCATCGACCAGCAGCACCGCAAGGTCGGCCGTCGAGGCCCCGGTCACCATGTTGCGGGTATATTGCTCATGCCCCGGCGTATCGGCGACGATGAACTTGCGCCTGGCGCTGGAGAAGAAGCGGTAGGCGACGTCGATGGTGATGCCCTGCTCGCGCTCGGCCGACAGGCCGTCGACCAGCAAGGCGAAATCGATCTTGGCGCCCTGCGTGCCGTGGCGCTTGCTGTCGCTTTCGAGCGCGTCGAGCTGGTCGTCGAAGATCTGCTTGCTCTCGTACAGCAGCCGCCCGATCAGCGTCGACTTGCCGTCGTCGACGCTTCCGCAGGTAATGAAGCGCAGCAGCTCCTTCGCCTCCTGCTGCGCAAGCCAGGCGCGCACATCGTGGCGGATCAGGTCCTCATCGGAATGAAGCGGGCGGCTCACTAGAAATAGCCCTCCTGCTTCTTCTTCTCCATCGACGCGCTCCCGGCGTCCTTGTCGATTGCGCGCCCCTGCCGCTCGCTGGTCTTGGTCAACAGCATCTCGGCGACGATTTCCTCGATCGTCGCCGCCTCGCTTTCGACCGCCCCCGACAGCGGGTAGCAGCCGAGCGTGCGGAACCGGACCTTGCGGTTGACGACCGTGTCGCCGTTCAGCGGAAAGCGCTCGTCATCGACCATCAGGAGCAGGCCGTCGCGCTCTACCGTCGGCCGCTCTGCGGCGAAATAGAGCGGCACGATCTCGATCTGCTCGCGCATGATGTACTGCCATACGTCGAGCTCGGTCCAATTGGATAAGGGGAAGACGCGCATGCTCTCGCCCTTGTTCTTCTTGACGTTGTACAGCGACCACAGCTCGGGCCGCTGGCGCTTCGGGTCCCAGCGATGGTTGCGGTCGCGGAAGCTGAACACGCGCTCCTTGGCGCGGCTCTTCTCCTCGTCGCGCCGGGCGCCGCCGAACGCCGCGTCGAACCCATATTTGTCGAGCGCCTGCTTGAGCCCTCCCGTCTTCCACATATCGGTGTGCAGCGGGCCGTGGTCGAACGGGTTAATCCCCTTCTCCACCGCTTCCGGGTTCTTGTAGACGATGAGGTCGATGGCCGGGTCCGCGGCGACCTTGTCGCGAAGCGCGTACATGTCGCGGAATTTCCACGTCGTATCGACGTGCAGCAGTGGGAAAGGCAGCGGGCCGGGGAAGAAGGCCTTCTTGGCAAGATGCAGCATCGCCGCCGAATCCTTGCCGATCGAATAGAGCATCACGGGCTTGTCGGCCTCCGCGACCGTCTCGCGCAGGATATGGATGCTCTCGGCTTCGAGCCGGTCGAGATGCGTGAGTGCGCGCACGCTTGGCTTAGGTTCCCGTTTCAGGATGACCGGCGTCGCAGCGGCGCCGGCCGGTTCCGGATGGTCAGGCGTTTTCCTTGGCCTTGGATTTGCCCTTCGACGCCGGCTTGGCCGCCGCCTTCTCCGCCGTACCTCCACCGATGGCATCGACCAGCGGCTGAAGGCCCGGCCCATATTTCTTCCACCGCTCCACCGACGTTTTGTAGATCGGCTTGCGGACCTGGGCGACGCTCGCGGTCTTCACCGGACGCTCGGACTTGTGGAAGTCGACGCACTTGTCGTTCCATTCCAGGCCGAGGAAGGCGATCAGCCGCTTGGCTTCCTTCTCGGTGTCGGCGACGACGTCCTCATAGGCGACGGTGGTCATGAAGCCTTCGGGAAGCACCTGCTCCCAATGCTCCATCAGCTCGCGATACTTGCCGTAATAGCGCCCGAGCTCGCTGAGGTCGTAGCTGTGCGGCATGTCGTCCTTGAACAGCTTGGTGAAGCCGCTGAGGCAGGTGTCGACCGGGTCGCGCCGCGTGTGGATGATCTTCGCCTTCGGGAACAGCAGGTTGATGAGCCCGAGGAAGAAATAGTTGGTCAACAGCTTGTCGGTGATCCTCTTGGCCTTGCCGGCGCCCTGGGCGAGCGCGTGCTGATAGCTCTTGGCGACGATATCGAACTGCGCCGGCGTCAGCTTGCCCGCCATCTCCGGATATTTGGGCAGCGACGGGAAGCGGTCGCGCAGCTGGCCCAGAGCGCGGCTCAAATGCTTGACCTCGCCGGCGCCATAGACGTCCGGGTGGCTCGACAGGATCTGCTCGACGAGCGTCGATCCTGAGCGCGGCATTCCGACGATGAACACCGGGCGGTCGTCGTCGAGGCCTTCATATTTGCGGTTCTCGAACGCTTCCTTGGGGAAGGCGGCGCGGATCGAATCGAAGAAGCCGAAGGTGTCGGCCTCCTTATAGTCGAGCTGCTTGCGCTTCATGCGCCCGCCGGTGACGTAATGCTCGAGCGCCTTCTCGTGCTGGCCGCGGTCGTCGAGCGCTTTGGCGTAAGCGAAGTGCAGCGCGAGGAACTGCTCCGCCTCGGCATTGTCGACCGCTTCGAAGATCGCTTCCATGCGGTTGAAAAGCTCCTCGCCGACGCCTTCGGAGAAGTCGACCAGGTCGTTGAGATTGGCGTAGGCGCCGTACATGGCGTCGTTCAGCTTGAGCGCCTTGAGGATATATTCGCGTGCCTCGTCGAGCCGTCCGACGGATTTCAACGCGACGCCGTAGAAATTGAGCGTTTCCGGATTTTCCGGATTCTTCTTGAGCGCCTTCTCGAGCACCTCGATCGCTTCGTCGTAGCGGTCGGTCTCGTGCAGGATCTGCCCGAGCACCGTCAGCGCTTCGGGATTCTCGGCCTCTTCCTGAAGCGCCAGGCGGACCGCCTGCTCCGCGGCAGGAAGGTTGTTGCGGCGCAGCTGGACCTTGGCGGTCAACAGCAGGGTCTGCGGGTTCTTCGGCGCGAACTTGAGCGTGTCGCCGAGCACGCGCAGCGCCTCGACGTCCTGCTTCTGGCTCGACAGCAGCTGCGCCAGATTGTTGTGCGCCTCGACGTAACGCGGGCTCTGCTGGATCGCCTTGCGCAGCGCATGCTCGGCTTCCTCGAGCTTGCGGTCCTGCTGCAGCAGGGTGCCGAGGTTGTTGTAGACCTCGGGATAGACCGCGCGCTGGGTCAGCGCTTCCTGGTACGCCTGCATCGCGCCGTCGATGTCGCCGGTCATGCGCAGGG
>JAZJZB010000154.1:21686-30083 GCA_040390085.1 Pseudomonadota bacterium
GGTTGTTGAGTGCCTCGGCCATGTTCGGGCGCAGAGCGAGCGCCTTGCGGTAATAATCGATCGCGTCTTTGAACTTCTTGCGCTCGTAATGGATGATCCCGAGGTTGTTGAGCGCCTGGGCGTTATCCGGTTCGAGCCGAATGGCCTCCTGCAGCGCCTGCGCGGCTTCGTCGATGCGGCCCGCCTGGCGCAGGATTTCGCCGAGATTGGCATGATAGCTCGTCGCTTGCGGGCTGAGCTTGATCGCCCGCCTGAGCGCCGCGACGGCGTCCTTGGGGCGGCCGAGCGCCGCCAGGCTCACGCCAAGGATGTTGTGGGCATCGCCATTGGCGGGACGCGCCTGGATGATCTGGCGGCAAACCCGCTCGGCCTGCGCGTACTGGCGCCGGGCATAGAGCTTGCCGGCCATCTCGACGGCCTTGGCCGGCGACACGTTGACCCGGCCTTCCTGCGCCTTGGCGATGGCGTCATCCACCGATGCCGGTCCCGGCCGCCGCTGGCGTTGCTGGGCGTTGGCCGGCTGGGCCTGCTGCTGGGCGCCGGGAGCGGCCCGGCCGGCGGTGGCTTTGGCGGGTGCCCGTCCGGGCGCGGTGGTGGTCTTGGCGTTGCTCATGATCGAATCTTCTTACCTGGAAGTCGCCGCGGATAAAGGGCTTAGCCGTCAATAGTTGCGCAGGGCCGGAAATGAAAGAAGAGGGAATTTCTTCCCTCTTCTCCCACTCTCTTGATTCTGGCCCAGGAAGCGGTGGGCGACGAATCGCCCACCATCCCCTGTATCCTTACTGCCCGCGTTCTCCGCGCTCGACCGGCGGCGGCGGCGGGGGAGGAGGCGGCGGCGGCGGCGGCGGCGGCGCGACCACCGGCGGTGGCGGCGGCGGAGCCGCGTGACCGCCGAGCGGAAGCACGATCTTGAAGTTGCCGGCGTGGCTGGTCACGTCGCCGTTGAACTCGCCCTCGTAACCGATCCTCAAGTCGACCGGGCCCATCTTGCCGCCGATGCTCAGGCCAGCAAGGAAGCTGCCGCGCTTCTGGCTCGCGCTGACTACGTCGAAGTCGCAAGCCGCGTCGCCGAGGAACGTCGCGTGGATCGTCGAGCGCGGATCGCCGAACCGGTAGCGATAGCCGAGGTTCACTTCCGGAACCATGCCGCCCATCTGCGTCGCCCACTTAACGCCGCCGGTGAGGAAGCTGCGCTTGGAGCTGCTGTTCATCACCGTCAGATCGACGCCGTTGCCGTTCGTTTCGGTGAAGCTCTTCAGCTTGGCGCTGACATAGTCGTAGTTGAGGTACGGCGTGATGACCGAGTTGCCGCCCATCGAGAAGCGCGCTCCGCCATGCAGGCCCGCGGTCCACATGTTGACGTCGGGATCGCCGTTGGGCCGCGCCGTGAAGCCGGTCCCTGTGCCCAGGCCCGCGAAGTTGATGTTGCGGGTCGAGTCGCCATCGTACCAGCTGTAGGTTGTCACGCCCTTCAGGAAGAAGGCGCCCGGATCGTAAACCGCATAGGCACCGACCTGGTAGCCGTTGGCACTGACGCTGTCGCCGAATTGGCGATCGCGGGTGCGGTTCGTCACATAGCCGACGCTGCCGCCGATAATCGCGGCATTGCCGACATTGGCGTCGATCCCCATCAACCCGGTGAAGCGGCGCGACTTGGTCGAACCGGCCTCGATGTCGCCGTCGGCCTTGCGCCACTGATAGTCGGCCTGACCCCACACGTGGATCGGCGAGGAAGCGCGGCACTCTAGCACCGAGCCGGCCAGCGCCGGGATCTCGCAGTTGGTCGCCCGGTCGAGAAGATCGTTATAGTGAACGCCAAGCGACGGGAACGACTGCAGGTAGTTGGCGTAAGCCGACCCCGACAGCTGGTTGAGCGCGATATTGTAGTTCGCCTGGTTGGTGATCAGGAACAGGTCCGCGAACATGTCCGCGATGCCGCCCGTGAGGCCGACGTCGTAGATGCACTCGAGGCCCGTGCCGACCGCCGTGCCGTTGCCGTTGAGCCCCGGAACCGCGTTGAAGGCGGTCCGCGTCAGCGCCAGGTCGACGTTGTTCTGCGCATCGTAGACGCAGCCGAAGTCGAGCAGCAGCGAGCTGGCCGGAATGCCGTTCACGATGCACTGGTCGAAGGTGCCGTTGCGAACATTCGCGTCGATCACATTCTGGTACACCGTCGTATCGTAAAGGCCGCTGCCCGAAGCGATGTTGGCCACCAGCGTCCCGTCGAGATAGGCGGTGTCGACGAACACCTGCGGGTAGGTGCCCGCGTCGGCCTCGCCACCGGTCGCGGCCGGCAGGTCGAAGGTGATCGAGCCCGGCGTGCTGCCCGCGGCTGCGGTCGCGCGCATGTCCAGAACGTTCATGAACACGTAGGACGGACCATCGACCGGATCGATCAACAGGTGGAGGTTGCCGCCATTGTTGATGTTCAGCGTCCCCACACCGCACGAGCTGAGTGCCGGAGCGTCGGCCGCGCCGGCGCCCGCGCCTGTTGCCGGAATCCCGCCGGCGGGCATGCAGCTCGAATTGATGATCCCGTTGAAGTCGGTGTCGCCACCGGTCACGTTGATCGTGTCGGCATCGCTCTGCAGCTCGATATTGCCGTAGATGTTGCCGCCGCCGAGCAGGTTGATGACTGTCCGGTTCGGAGCGTCGGTGACGTCGATCGCAGTGCCGCGATGGAAGGTCGCGCCGCTGTCGGTCGACACCCGGACCAGGATGTCGCCCGAGTTGTTGATGGTCAGCACGTCGCCAGCGACCGGAGCCACAACACCGTTGCTGGTGATGCGAATGCCGTATGCCGTCGCCGGACCGCCATTTTCGGTCATTGCCGTAACGTCGATCGCACCCGAGTTGGTGATCGTCATGTTGTTGACGCCACTGGTCACCAGGATGCCGGTCGCATTGGCCGAGCTCAGCGCCACCGTGGTGGTCCCGCCACCGCCCGTCGGGGTGGTGAAGGTGCCTCCGCCGGAAGCATGGGCAAGGACGTTGAGCTCACCGCTGTTGGTGATCGAGCCCGCCAGCGGCTGGCCGTTGATGGTGACCACCGCCGTCGTTCCGACGCCCACCGTGGTGGTGGTTGCCGCATTTTCGAGCACGATGCCCTGGGCGTTGGCGATTGCCGTGCCCGGAGCGACCGCGGTCGCGCTGACGTTCATGGTCCCGGAGTTGGTGATCGTCGCCGTCTCCGTTCCGCCGCCGAACGCGAAGCCGCTGTAGCCGATGGCCGTGGCGGTCGCGTAGCCCGTCGACGCAGCCGCGACGGCAGTCGCGTTGACGTTCATCATGCCGCTGTTGGTGAAGTTGATCGGCAGCGGATCCACCGTCTGATAGGCGCCCAGCGCGAAGGCGTTGGCTCCTGCTGATGTGACGCCGTTGGCGACTGCATGCGCGCCGACGTTGAGCAGCCCGCTGTTGACCATCGATGCACTGCCGGTTGGCGCGAGAACGGTCTGACCCATGCCGTAAGCGCTCGCGGTCGCGTAAGCCGCGCCGGTGTTGGCGACCGCCGAAGCGTTGGCGGTCGCCGTGGCGGTGCCGCTGTTGCTCATGAACGCGACGCCGGAAGCGGAGCCGGACACGAACTGATACATCGCGCTCCCGGCGTAGGCGTATGCCGTCGCGCTTGAGCCGCTTGCGGCGGCGTCCGCCGATACCAGGATCGTGCCGGTGTTGGTCATGCTGGCATTGGCATCGCCGGCAACGGTGGTTGCTGTCGCGCCGGTGCCCACAACGGTGCCTCCGCCGATGACCGATTGGGCAGCGCCGCCGCTGGCCGCCGCTGAGGCGTAGGCTGCGCCGACCGCGACTGCATTGGCATTCGCGCTGACATTGACCGAGCCGTCATTGGTCAGCGTCGCCGAAGCGTTACCCACCACTGCGGCAGTGTTGAACGTCGTGAAGCCGCCGCCGGCGGTGGGAGTTGTCGCCGTGCCGAGAACTTGCGGGGCCACGACGGCAAGCTGGAACACGCCAGGTCCGGTATAAGCCAGAGCTGTCGCATTGGCCGGGCCGGTGGCGTCCGCCGAAGCGTTAACGGCAATCGAACCGTTATTGTCGGCAATCGCCGCCGCGTCGCCTCCCACCGCTACCGCGATTTGCTCCACCGCCGTGCCCGCATAGGCGCTTGCAAACGCGTTGCCGGCGAACGTCGTGGCGGTGGGGCCGACACCGACGATGCGAGTCCCGGCATCGGCCGAGGCGACGGCCGCAACCGTGATCGCCCCGTCATTGGTCAGCGCTGCCGAAGCGTCGCCGCCATAGATGGCCTCGGCCAGCTGGAGGACGCCAAGATTGGCATAAGCCGTCGCCGAGGCGCTGCCGCCCGTGCCGTTGGCAAGGGCGTTTGCCGCCACCGAGATCGTGCCGTTGTTGTCAAGCGACACGCCGGCGTCGCCGCCGACCGGAGTCGCGCCGGTGCCAATGGCCACGGCGATTTGCTCCAGGGCGAAGCTGGCGCTTGCATAAGCGAAGGCCGACTGGCCGGTCGCCGTCGCGTCGGCCGTGACCGCGATCGTGCCGTCGTTGGTGTCGGCGACCGTCGCATTGCCGCTACCGCTGGCAAATGCGATCTCGACGATGCCGTCGGCGCTGGCCGTGGCATAGGCGGCGTCGTTGGCGAGCGCGCGAGCGTTGGCCGCGATCGTCAGCGTGCCGCTGTTCGTCACGTTGACGATCGCATTGCCGCCGCCGCCGGCATTGGCGCGGACAAGCGCGGCCGCCGAAACGTTCGCGTAAGCCGTGGCGTCGCCGACCGTACCGTTGGCGCTGGCGTTGGCGACCACGCTGTTGTCGCCGCCAAGGACCAGTGAAGCCGTGGCGTTACCGCTGGTCGCCGAAGCGAACACCTTCATTCCGAGATCGACATAGCCCGACGCGTAAGCCGTCGTGCCGGCCGCCGAAGCCGTCGCGTGGATGTCGATGCCGCCTGCCTGCGAAAGGACCGCAAGGGCGTCGCCGCCGCCGTAAGCGAAGGCGCTCGGCCATACGGCGCCGTCGGAACCGCCGACCGAAGCATAGGCCTTGGCGGGGGCGCCGATCGTCACGGCGCGGGCAAGCGCGCCGACGTCGATCGAGCCGGTGCCGGTGATGTAGGCGCTCGCGTCGCCGCCGTCATAGGCAAAAGCCTCGACGCCGATCGCGGAGTAGGCGGTCGCATAGGCCGACGCGGATCCGCCGTTCGCCTGGGCGCTGGCGATCGCCTGGACCGAGATGGTCCCGGCATTGGCGATGCCCGCCTCGGCGTCGCCGCCGACCGGGGTCAGGCCCGTGCCGTAGGCGGACGCGCCGACGAAGATCGCCTGCGAATTATATGCATAAGCGTCGGCCGACGTGCCGGCGGCAAGGGCGATGGCATCGATCTCGATGTTGCCGCTGTTGACGAGCTCGGCTTCGGCGTTGCCGCCGATGGTCGCCGTGCCGACCACCGCCTGGCCGGAGGCAGAGGCGGTGATGTAAATGCCATATTCGTTGGAGGCGGTCGCGTATGCATAATCATTCGGCGCGTTCGCAATTGCCTGGGCGGTGATGTTGAGGTCGCCGGTGTTGGTCAGCGTCGCATTGGCGTCGCCGCCCATCTGCGCATAGGCCGTCTGCGAAATGCCCTCGTAGACGCTGGCATAAGCATAAGCCGTGCTGTTCGTTGCCGTGGCGGTGGCGAGCGCGAGGATGTTCCCGCCGCCGAGCGTCATCGACGCGTTGGCGTCGCCGCCCCCGTAGGCATAAGCGTACTGCTGAACGGCATACTCATTGTACGCGTAAGCCGTCGCGTCGCTTCCGACCGCGTGCGCGGCGGCCGTGACGTTGATCGCCGCCTGGTCGATGACCGCACTCGCGTCGCCGCCCGTAAAGGCGCCGGCGCTCTGCTGAACCGCTTGGTACACGGAAGCGTAAGCGTAAGCGCTGGTGGCGGCATTCGCGCTTGCTTGGGCCAGGACGTTGATCGTGCCGCCGCCAGTCAGGCTCGCGGTCGCGTCGCCGCCACGATACGCATAAGCGCTCTGCGAGACCGCGTAATAGACGGTTGCGGAGGCGTCGGCATAGTTGCTGGTCGCGTCCGCATTGGCAACCGCGGCGATGTTGATGGTGCCGCTATTGTCGATGCTTGCAAGCGCGTCGCCCGGCGTCGCCGTGGCGCCCGTGTTGTTGGCGACGGCGTATTGGGAAACGCCATCTACCACCGACGCCGCGGCCGACGCGGTCGCGCCATTGGCGGATGCGTTGGCGTTGGCGTTGATGGTGCCGCTGTTGGTGAGGTTCACCGTCGCATTGCCGCCGCCGTACGTATAGGCGTTCTGCGAGATGGCGGTGTCAACCGTCGCGTTCGCCGAGGCATAAGTGCCGGCGTTGGCGACCGCGGTCGCGTGGATGTTGATCGTTCCGCCATTGGTGATGTTGTCGGTCGCGTTGGCGCCGGTGTAGCCATAGGCATTTTGGTTGATCGCTTCGGAGTTCGAAGCTTCGGCATAGGCCGAGCCCGTGCCGCCGTTGGCAACCGCGACGGCGCCGATGTCGATCACGCCCGCAGGAGCCGTTCCAACGGCGCCGGCATTGGTCAAATTGTTGACCGCCGTGCCGCCATTGTAAGCGTATGCCGTCTGCGAAATCGCGCTGCTGACACTGGCTTCAGCCGAGGCGCCGGTGGCGCCGTTGGCGACCGCCGTCGCGGCAATGGTCAGCGTGCCCGAATTGTCGATCGTGTTGCTGGCCAGGCCGCCGTTCGAGGCGCTCGCATACTGGCCGATGACCGTCTCGGAGACCGTCGCCGAAGCCGTGGCGTAGCCGGAGACGGCATTCGCCACCGCGACCGCCGAGATGTCGAGATCGCCGCTGTTGACAATGCTGTTCGCGGCGATGCCGGAGTCGGCATAAGCCGCCTGGTTGATCGCGCTGGAAATCGACGCAGTGGCCGACGCATAGGTCACGCCATTGGCGACGGCCGTCGCGTGGATGCTGAGGTCTCCGGCATTGGATACCAGGTTGGACGCGTTTCCGGCGCTGGTCGCCGAAGCATATTGATCGATCGCGCTGTTGACGGTCGCGTAAGCATAGGCGCCGCCGGTGGCGCCGGTTGCGTTGGCGATTGCGACGGCGCCGATGTCGATCGATCCTGTCGCGGCATTGGTGACGCCGTTGGAAGCGTTGCCGCCGCCGGTCGCGTAGGCGCTCTGGCTGATCGCGGTCGAGTTGGTCGCGGTGGCGACAGCGTTGCTCGAACCGTTAGCGATCGCGGTGGCGTGAATTTCCATCACGCCCGCGTTGGCGACCAGCGCGCTGGCGTCGCCGCCGGCCGTCGCCGAAGCAAATTGGCCGATGGCCTCGCTGACGCTGGCGTTGGCATAGGCCGAGCCGGTCAAAGCATTCGCACTGGCGAAGGCGACTTCGTGAAGCTCCGCGCCGGCAGCATTGCTGACCACGGCCGCAGCCGTGCCGCCGCCACCAGCGTAGGCGGACTGGTTGATCGCGCCGTGGCGCAGGAGCGCCGTCGCGCTCGCAGTCGCAACGCCATTGGCGATGGCCGTCGCAGCGAGATTGAGCGAGCCGGTATTGGTGAGGTCGATCAGCGCATCGCCGCCGGTCGAGTTGGCATATTGATAAATCGGCGTGTCGTTATGCGCGTTGGCAAAAGCACTGGTGCCGGTGGCGATTGCGATCGTGTCGATCAGGAGCGTGCCATCGTTCTGAATCGATTCGCCGATGTCATCGGCGCCGGATGCGTTTTGGCGGAGGAGCTCCTCGGCGTTTGCGTTGGCCCTGGCGACGCCGGCCGCAGGACCGGTGGCGAGGGCAACGGCGCCAAGCTCGGCCGTGTCGCCGGCAGCGTTGACCAAGGTCAGCGTGACGGGCCCCGTCGCGCCGGTGACGTTCTGCGCAATCTGGCCGGAAGCGACGGCGCTGGCGGTCGCCGACTGCACCCCGGTTCCAACGGCTTTCTCGCCAAAGAAGCATTCGGGATCAACGGCCACGCTGCAGATGGTGATCGTGTCGGTGACCGTGCCGCCGACGAATGCGTGGCTCGTGCCGGTGTACGTGCCCGGGGCAACCGCGTCATGCGGCCAAGCGCTCGTGACCAGGTCGACGGGATCGGCGAAAGCCGGTGTCGCGATTCCAAGTGCGGAAAGCGAAGCGCCCGTGAGAAGCGCAATGCGCCGGTGCGTCATGTTCATCGATAGTCCCCTGTCTAGGTCGTGGCCGCGACCTTGGTTGCTCCCTGAACTGTCCCGCACTGAAGGGCTGCGGCTGTTACTAATGCCGCGGCCCCGCCCCAGACGAGACAGTTCCGTAACCGTGGCTTATCTCCGCTTTTTGACAAAAGCAAAGCCGAAAAGTTGATCCGAATTGAGAAATTCAGGCTTTTGCGATGGTTTCTGTGGCCCTCGCGCAACAGTTGTCGCG
>JAZJZB010000155.1:0-7376 GCA_040390085.1 Pseudomonadota bacterium
CACGATCCGCTGCGCGATCTGGAACAGATGCTCCTCGTCGCGGAACTGGATCTGGGCGATCTCGAGCTTGCCCTTGCGCTCGACGTAGGTCTGCAATGGGCCGTTGACCATGATGTCGCTGATCGACGGGTCGGCGAGCAGCTCCTCGAGCGGGCCGAGGCCGAGAAGCTCGTCGACCAGCACCTTTTCCAGCGCGAACTGCTCGCGGCGGTTGAGGTTGATCTTGAGCTCGGTGAGCACCTCGGAGATGATCGGCCGGAATTCCTCGGCGAGCTCGTCCTTGTTGAGCGTTGCGGCGGCTTCCGGGTCGACCCGTTCGAGCAGGCGCGGAAGCACCTGCTCCTTGATCTTGTGGACCGAGGCCTCGAAGCCCTCGGCCTTGCTGCTGCCGGCCTCACCGCTCGCGTTCTGGCGGGCGGTCAGGCGGTCCATCGCTTCGCCGGTCGAGCCCGGCTCCGAGGGAGGCGCGTCGATCGGCGGAGTCAGCTCGTCAATCGGCGGGAATTGGTCGCCGCCGGCGGGAAGGCCCGCGGAACCAGTAGACGCGGGGCCGCTGCCCTTCATCGGCTTGGCTACGCCGAAGCTTGGGCGCGCCCCGCTGATTCCACCACGCTTGCCGAATGCGCTCATGCCCTACCCGCGGTCTGCTAAAGATCCGCGAGGGTGAATAGGCCGGAAACTTTTAGAAAAAGCTAATTGGGGCAGTGCCGGCCGCCAGTCAGCCTCTCTTGGCGGCCTTGGCCTCCGCTGCTGCAGGTTCGCGCTCATCCGGGCCGCGAACGAAGCGCGGATCGGTTCCGAACAGCCGGGCGACCATGCGACTGAAGCGCATGAACCGGCGGCCCTGGTCGGTCAGGCGGACCTTGCCGTCGCTTCCGACGCTGATGTTCCCGGAACGACGCTGCTCGTCGATCCGCCTACCAATCGCGTGCATGTCGACGACGTAGCCCTTGATGAACGCTTGCTCGAGCGCCGCCGGATTGATGCCGCGATCGTCCTGCCGGTCGATCGTCGAGAGCAGATAGACGGTCACCGACCGGTCCACGGTCACTGGAAGCAGCACCAGGAAGCAGACGTTCAGGCTGAACGATACGGCCGCGGACGCGATGACCAGCGAAGGGTCTCGACCGCGAAACAGGAGCGCAAAAGCGACAAAGACAATCGCTGCCGCGACGAGGCCGAGGATAACGCCGCGATAGAAGAGGATTTTCACCCCCGCCGCAGCGCCGATTGCGAACAGGCCGACGTAGATCAGGAAGTCGGCAAGCGCGGCGGCGGCGATCCATCCAAAGGCGTTGAGCCACGAGCGGTTCACCGGCCTGTCTCCTTCGCAGCGATGCGCGCGACACAAACGCGAGGCGTCCGATAGATGCAAGTCCAGCCGGGCGGCGGGCCCCGCGACGCGGCCCAGACGGGATCATTGGACGTCATCATCAAATAGTCCACGCCAGCAGAGCGCAGGCGGTTCTCGGCCTCGGACGTTGCCACGGCCCGCACGAACAGAGGCGTGATCAGCCGAATGCGCTCGATGACCTCCGGTTCGGGAGCGCCGAACAGCCGCGCGTCGGTGTCGGCGACCGCGACCCGGCCGTGACCGTACAAGCCGAAATCGAGCGCGCGGCGGAAGCGCACCGGATTGTGCTGGACGATCGCCTGGCGAGGCAAATGATCGTCGGCCCAGGCGTAAGCGGCGCGAAGCTCAAAATCCACGTCCGGATATTGGTTGGTCGACGTAAAGCGCTGACCGTTGACGCGCGCACCGTGGAAGAAGCGCAGCCCGGCAACGTCCCACGCAGTTCCGAGCAGGCCCAACGCGATCGTCGCCAGGAAGATACGGCCCAGGCGCCGAGGGACTTGCTGCTCCGTCACCACCGCTGCGGTCCACAGGATCGCCGGGATTTGCGCGAGCCAGATCACGCGCCAGCCGAAATCATTGTTGATCAAGGTCGAGCGGATGAAAACCGAAGCAAGAAGGCCGACCGCGAAGGTCATGACCAAAAGCCGGCCGATGCTGTTGTCGCAACTCTTGCGAAGCTGTCCGGTGGTCGCGAACACCACCGCGCCGACGGCAAATGCGCCGAACTCGATCGCCAGCCCGACGGGAAGCAAAGCGAGCCTGAGCGCGGCATCGGCGACGGAGGCGAGGGGCGAGGGCGGCCCGAAGCCGCGGATCGAAAAAGCGAGCGGCGACCCGGCGACGCTGCGGCCGCTGACGAGATCGAGGAATTGGGGGACGACCAGAACGGCGGCCACCATGGCCGGGACTGCGAACGCCCACAGCGGCACCCCCTCCGCCCTGCGAATGCCGGTAACCCACCACAGGAAAAGCGCGGGAACCGCCACGACCGCGATCCACACCGAGGCGCCGAATACCGCCGCGAAGGCGAGCGCCGCGAGGAGCAGCGGCAACTTTGAACGCTGCGCAGTGGCATCGTCGATCAGGAGCGCGCCGGCGAACAGCGCAATCACTGCGGTCATGTGATGGGGGACCCACAGGACCGAGGTCAGCGCCCACCGGATTTCCTCTTCCCAGCGATCGAGCTGCGGAATGACGATGCCCGTGCTCCAGCCAAGGAACAGGCCGACCAGCAGGTCGAGGCCGGTGATTGCGCAGAGCAGGATGAGAAGCCGCAGAAATGCCCGTTCGCGCGCCTTGGGAACGAACCCGGCGCGGCTGGCGAGAAGCCACAGCATCGCGACGAATGAGAGGCCGGTCGTGAAGCTCGCCGCCATGAACGCGGCACGGGCGTTGACGACCTCGCCAACAATGCCGTGGATGATCGCCGGGGCCAAATAGAAGTAATAATAATAGCTCGACGGGCCGGCGCGGGCGAAGAACGGATCGCGAAGCGGAAGTCCGTCATGCGCAATCGCGTTGATGACCGCGGCGTGTTTGACGGTGTCGACCGAAATCAGCGACTGAAACAGCCGGCCGTTCCAGTCGACGTCGATCAATGCGAAGCCGACGATGATCCAGAATGCGAATGTGGCAATCAGCGTCCATGCCCGCGCGCGCCGAACCGCCTTCCAGGCGGCAGCCGCGCCGACGACGGCGAGCGCCGCGTGAAGCACGAAGGCGGACTCGAGGCCAAGGAACCTGATCAGCAGCGCGTCGATCGCCGGCAGGCAGACCGCGCCGAGGATGAGCGACCAGGCAACGCCGTCGTCAGCGGCCGTCCGGCGCGCGGCTACGATCCGATGGATGCCGAATCCGGGCAGGATTATAAGCGTGACCGCCGCCGCGGTGGCGACGACGTACGCAAGCAGGTCTTCAGCGAAAAAGTGCAATCGGCCCCCCGTGCTCGCGGCCTAAATGCACATTATTCGAAAGCCGGGCCAGCCAACGCGACTTTTAGGTGCCGGCGCTTTCGGCAAGCACGGTCAGGCCCTTGTCGCTGACCTCGGCGAAGCCGCCCGTGACCGCAATTCGTTCCGGCTGTCCGCCGCTCGTGCGGTAGACCGCGATCTCGCCGTTGCGCAGGGTGGTCATGTAGGGCGCGTGGCCTGCCATGATGCCGGATTCGCCTTCACTGCCGGGCACGACGACCATGTGGACGTCGTCCGCCATCACCAACCGGTCGGGCGTGACGAGTTCGAAGTGGAGGTCCGCCATCAGGCGGCCTGCGCCAGCTTCTCGGCCTTGGCGACCGCTTCCTCGATGCCACCGACCATGTAGAACGCCGCCTCGGGAAGATGGTCGTACTCGCCGCTGACCACCGCCTTGAACGAGCGGACCGTGTCTTCGACCTGGACGAACTTGCCGGGAATTCCGGTGAACACTTCGGCGACGTGGAACGGCTGCGACAGGAACTTCTGGATCTTGCGCGCGCGGCTGACGGTCAGCTTATCTTCTTCGCTGAGCTCGTCCATGCCGAGGATGGCGATGATGTCCTGCAGGCTCTTGTAGCGCTGCAGCGTCTCCTGGACCGCGCGGGCAGTCTCGTAATGCTCCTGGCCGACGACAGCCGGGGTGAGCACGCGGCTGACCGAGTCGAGCGGGTCGACCGCCGGGTAGATGCCGAGCTCGGAGATTGCGCGGCTGAGCGTGGTGGTCGCGTCCAGGTGGGCGAACGAGGTCGCCGGCGCGGGGTCGGTCAAGTCGTCGGCCGGGACGTAGATCGCCTGGACCGAGGTGATCGAGCCCTTGTTGGTCGAGGTGATCCGCTCCTGCAGCGCGCCCATGTCGGTGGCGAGCGTCGGCTGGTAGCCGACCGCCGAAGGAATACGCCCGAGCAGCGCGGACACTTCCGAGCCGGCCTGGGTGAAGCGGAAGATGTTGTCGACGAAGAACAAAACGTCCTGGCCTTCGACGTCGCGGAAATATTCGGCCTGGGCGAGGCCGGACAAAGCCACACGGGCGCGGGCGCCCGGCGGCTCGTTCATCTGGCCGAACACGAGTGCGACCTTCGACCCTTCCGGCGTCGGATTGCCGTCCTTGTCCTTGGCGATGACCCCGGCCTCGAGGAACTCATGGTAGAGATCGTTGCCTTCGCGGGTCCGCTCGCCGACCCCGGCGAACACCGAGACGCCGCCGTGGCCCTTGGCGATATTGTTGATGAGCTCCTGGATCAGCACGGTCTTGCCGACTCCGGCGCCGCCGAACAGGCCGATCTTGCCGCCCTTGGCGTAGGGCGCGAGCAGGTCGATGACCTTGATCCCGGTGACCAGGATCGCGGCCTCGGTCGACTGGTCGACGAACGGCGGAGCGTCGGCGTGGATCGGGGCGGTCATGTCGCTTCCGATCGGGCCGCGGTCGTCGATCGGCTCGCCGATCACGTTCATGATCCGGCCGAGCGTCTTGGGGCCGACGGGCACTCTGATTTGCGAGCCGGTCGCATTGACCGTCTGGCCACGGGTCAGGCCGTCGGTCGAGTCCATGGCGATGGTGCGAACGACGTTCTCGCCGAGGTGCTGGGCGACTTCGAGCACCAGGCGGTTGCCGCCATTGTCGGTCTCGAGCGCCGAAAGGATCGGCGGCAGTTCGCCTTCGAAGGCGACGTCGACGACGGCGCCGATGACCTGGCTGACCCGGCCGACGAGGTTGCTGACTTGCGCGGGTGCCTTCGTCTGGGCGCTAGCCGCCTTGGGCGCGGCTTTCTTGCGGGGTTTGGTTTCGGCGGCGGTTGCCATTGTCTTACTTTTCCCTTCGTTCCCCGGCGCAGGCCGGGGTCCAGTCCTAAACAAAAACCGGCGCGGAGCGCCGCCTGGGCCCCGGCCTTCGCCGGGGAACAGGAACTAGAGAGCCTCAGCTCCCGAAATAATCTCGATCAATTCCGTGGTGATCACCGCCTGGCGCTGGCGGTTATAGACGATCCCCAGCTTCTTGATCATGTCGCCGGCGTTGCGCGTCGCATTGTCCATCGCGGTCATCTGCGAGCCGTAGAAGCCGGCCTGGTTCTCGAGCATCGCGCGATAGACCTGTACCGCGATGTTGCGCGGGATGAGATCGTTGAGGATATCTTCCTCGTCGGGCTCATATTCGACCGCCGCGAGCGACGCTGGGCCCTTGGCTTCCTCGTCCGCAGCGCGCGGTAGGACTGGGATGATCTGGTCGATCGTCGGCTCCTGGACCAGCGTCGAGCGGAAGTTGGCATAAGCGAGGTGCACGACGTCGATGCCGTTGGTCGTGTAGCGGTCGATGATGTCCTTCGCGATCGCCTGGGCGTCGGCGTAGGACGGGTTCTTGATCTCGCTCGTGTCGTACTGGGCGATGATCCCCTTGGCGTAGAGCCGCTGGATCACCGGCCGTCCCTTGCGACCCACGATGTAGAACAGCACCGTCTTGCCCTGCGCCTCCAGTTCCTCGGCCTTGCGGCGGACGGCCCGGACGATGTTGCTGTTGAACGCTCCGGCCAGACCGCGATCGCTGGTCGCGACGATGATCAGGTGGGTGTCGTCCTTGCCCGTGCCGCTGAGCAACTTGGGGGTTTGCGGCCCCGGCGTGATGCGCGAGGCGAGCGATGCGACGACGTCCGTCATGCGCGACGAATAGGGCCGCGCTGCGGTCGCGTTCTGCTGGGCGCGGCGCAGCTTCGACGCCGCGACCATGTTCAGCGCCTTGGTGATCTTCTGCGTCGACTTGACCGAGCCGATGCGGAGCTTGAGGGCCTTGAGTGAAGCCATTTATGCGAAGGTCTTCCCGAACTCGGTGAGCGCGTCCTTCAGCGCCGCCGCAGTGTCGTCCTTGAGCTCCTTGGTCTCGCGGATCGCCTTGAGGATCTGCGGCTTGTCTGAGCGCAGGTAGCTGAGCATCGCGGCCTCGTAGCGGACGACGTCCTTGGTATCGACGCCGTCAAGGAAGCCCTGGGTTCCGGCGTAGATCGACGCAACCTGCTCCTCGATGGGCATCGGCTGGTATTGGGGCTGCTTGAGCAGCTCGGTCAGGCGCGCGCCGCGGTTCAGCAGCTTCTGGGTCGAAGCGTCGAGGTCCGATCCGAACTGCGCGAACGCCGCCATCTCGCGATACTGGGCGAGCTCGAGCTTGATCGAGCCGGCGACCTTCTTCATCGCCTTGGTCTGCGCGGCCGAGCCGACGCGGCTGACCGACAGGCCGACGTTAATCGCGGGGCGGATTCCCTGGTAGAAGAGGTCGGTCTCGAGGAAGATCTGGCCGTCGGTGATCGAGATCACGTTGGTCGGGATGTAGGCCGACACGTCGTTGGCCTGGGTTTCGATGATCGGCAGAGCCGTCAGCGAGCCCGAACCGTTATCTTCGTTCAGCTTCGCGGCGCGTTCCAGCAGACGGCTATGCAGATAGAACACGTCGCCCGGATAGGCTTCGCGGCCCGGCGGGCGGCGCAGCAGCAGCGACATCTGGCGATAGGCGACGGCCTGCTTGGAAAGGTCGTCGTAGACGATGACGGCGTGCATGCCGTTGTCGCGGAAATATTCGCCCATCGCGCAGCCGGTGTAGGGCGCGAGGAACTGCAGTGGCGCCGGCTCCGACGCGGTCGCGGCGACCACGATCGAATATTCCATCGCGCCATTCTCCTCGAGCGCGCGGACGATCTGGGCGACGGTCGAGCGCTTCTGGCCGATGGCGACGTAGATGCAGTAGAGCTTCTCGCTCTCCTTGCCCGACTTGTTGATGTTCTTCTGGTTGATGAACGTATCGAGCGCGACGGCGGTCTTGCCGGTCTGGCGGTCGCCGATGATCAGCTCGCGCTGGCCGCGGCCGATGGGGACCAGCGCGTCCAATGCCTTGAGGCCGGTCTGGACCGGCTCGTGGACCGACTTGCGTGGGATGATTCCTGGCGCCTTGACCTCGACCCGGCGACGTTCGGTCGTCTCGATCGGGCCCTTGCCGTCGATCGGGTTGCCGAGCGCGTCGACGACGCGGCCGAGCAGCGCCTTGCCGATCGGAACGTCGACGATGG
>JAZJZB010000156.1:0-3878 GCA_040390085.1 Pseudomonadota bacterium
ATCGCCGACCCTTCGCGCGCCTCGCGCCGCTGCGCGAAACCGTACCAACTGCGGAGCGCGGTCAGCACCGCAAGCGCGATGAGGGCGACCACCAGGCCGCGCGGACCCGCCTGGCGGCCGAGCAGCCAGACGGCGGCGACCGCCGTCGCGCCCATCGGGATTGCGAGAAAGCGCTGCAGCCGCTTCATCCACAGGCGGGGCCTTGGCAGGCGATCGCGGATCGCCGGAACGAACGAAACGAGCAGGAACGGGATCGCCAGCCCGAAGCCGAGCGCAGCGAACACCAGGACCGATCCGGCGGCCGGAAGCACCAAGGCGATGCCAAGCGCCGCGCCCAGGAACGGGCCGGCACAGGGCGTCGCGACGAATGCCGCCAGCGCGCCGGTCGCGAACCCGCCGGCCGGCCGAGCCTGGCTGCCAAGCACCGGAAGCTCGAAAAGCCCGACCAGGTTCGCAGTGATCGCCACCGCGAGCAGCAGCAGCAGCATGATCGTGCGCGGATCCTGCAGCTGGAACGCCCAGCCGGCCTCGGTCCCGGCGGCGCGGATCGCGAGCAGGACCGCGCCAAGCGCGCCGGTGCCGACGATCGCGCCCGCCGTATAGGCCAAAGCGTCGCCGCGCGCCTCGCTCGCCTCACCGCCGGCACGGGCCATGTGGAGCGCCTTCAAGGCGAGGATCGGGAACACGCAGGGCATGAGGTTGAGCAGGATGCCGCCGGCGATCGCGCCGAGCACTGCAAGGAGGATGGCGGTCATGCCAAGGCCGCCGATCAGGGCGCCGCCTTGCGGGACTGGTCCGGGGACAGCGCGAAATTCGAGACCGCGGTCGCCGCCGTAGGCGATCACGCCGGCGAATTCCGGCAAAGCACCGGCCGTGGGCTTCAGCTCGGCGACGAGAGTGTCGCCGACGCGGCGGAATTGCTGCGGCGCGTCGTAGTCGGCCACTTTGTCGGTGATCGGGAAAAGATAGGGCTCGTGGACAGCGACGCTGGCGGGCAGCGGGATTGCGACGCGAAGCTTGCCGCCCTCGAGCGCGAAACGGCCGACCGTCGCAAGGGGGCGCGGAAGCGCGGTGCGCCAGGCGTCGAACTGGGCGCGGTTGGGACTACCGGTCCCGACCGGCAGGTCGAGCGACAGCTCGCCCTGCTCGGGAACGCAGATCTTGTCGGTGCAGGCGAGCCAATGCGCCGCAGCGCGGACGGGGACGGTGCCGCGGGCATTGGCCGGCACCTTCAGCCGCACGAGCACGGCATAATCACGTTCGTAGACATAGTTCATCAGCCCGGCGACGGTCAGGCGCGTCGGCACCGGGTAGCGAAGCTCGCCGGCACTGAAACCCTTGGGCAGCCGCCACTGCACATCCATCGGCAGGCCCGCGTCTCCAGGATTGAGCCAATAGCCGTGCCAGCCGGGCGCCGGGCGCATGTGGATCGCGAGCTCGACCTCGCCGCCCGGCGGCGCCGGGCCCTCGGCGACCAATTGCGGCTCAATCCCGCGCGCCTCGGCGACGGCGGGTGCGAGCAGCAGCGCAAGGAGGATCAACAGAAGGCGGAGCATGGTGCTTCGCTGTGCGCCTAGTCGGGTTCGCGGTTCAATCCAAATTCGGGCGGAGCCAGCGCTCCGCCTGCTCGAGCGGAACCCCGCGCCGCGCGGCATAGTCCTCGAGCTGGTCGCGGCCAACGCGGGCGACTCCGAAATACTGGCTGTCGCGGTGGCCGAAATAGAAGCCGGACACGGCCGAGGTCGGAAGCATCGCGAAATTCTCGGTCAGCGTGACCTCGCCGGGATTGCTGCCAAGCATGTCGAACAGGATCGGCTTGAGGCTGTGGTCGGGGCAGGCCGGGTAGCCCGGCGCCGGGCGGATGCCCTCATATTTCTCGCGGATCAGCTGCGCGTTGGACAAATGCTCGTCGGCATAGGCCCACAAGCGGTTGCGGACCTCCGCGTGGAGCACTTCGGCGAAGCTCTCGGCGAGCCGGTCGGCGAGCGCCTTGAGCAGGATGTCCGAATAATCGTCATTGCCGGCCTTGAACCGCTCGAGGTGCGGCTCGAGCCCGTGGATGCCGACCGCGAAGCCGCCGATCCAATCTTCGCCGTCGGGATTGATGAAATCGGCAAGGCACATGTTGGCCCGCCCTTCGCGCTTCTTCACCTGCTGGCGAAGCATCGGCAAGCGGGCCCAGTCGTTCCCCGCGAGCACCAGAATGTCGTCGCCCTCGCGCTTGCAGCGCCACAGGCCGACCGTCGCCTTGGGGGTCACCCAGCGCTCGGCGATCAGCTGGTCGAGCATCGCCTGCGCGTCGGTGAACAGGTTGGTTGCGCTTTCGCCGACCACCGGGTCGTCGAGGATGGTCGGATAGGTGCCGACCAGCTCCCACGCGCGGAAGAAGGGCGTCCAGTCGATCGAAGCCTTGAGGTCCTTGAGCGGCCAGTCGCCGAACTGGTGGAGGCCAGGATATTGCGGCGCCCGCGGCTGCCCCGACGGGTCGTAAGGGAACGCGTTGGCGCGCGCCTCGGCGAGCGGCGCGAGCTCGCTGTGGCCGCTGCGCTCGCGCGACTTGCGCAGCTTGTCATAATCGTCGGCGGTTGCCGCGATCAGCGGCTCACGCTGGGTGTCGGACACGATCGAGGACGCAACGCCGACCGCGCGGCTCGCGTCGAGGACGTGGATCACCGGCCCCGCATAGGCGGGGTCGATGCGCAGCGCGGTGTGCGCCTTGCTGGTGGTCGCCCCGCCGATCAGCAGCGGCGTGGTCAGGCCAAGCCGCTGCATCTCGCCGGCGACGGTCACCATCTCGTCGAGCGACGGGGTAATCAGCCCGGAAAGCCCGATCATGTCCGCCTTATTGTCGTTGGCGGCCTGCAAAATGTCCTGCCACGGCACCATCACGCCAAGGTCGATGACTTCGAACCCGTTGCACTGCAGGACGACGCCGACGATGTTCTTGCCGATGTCGTGGACGTCCCCCTTGACCGTAGCCATGACGATCCGGCCCTTGCCCTGGGTTGCTCCGGTCGCCTCTTTCTCGGCCTCGATGAAGGGGATCAGGTGGGCGACCGCGCGCTTCATCACCCGCGCCGACTTCACCACCTGGGGCAAGAACATCTTGCCGGTTCCGAACAGGTCGCCGACGATGTTCATGCCGTCCATCAGCGGGCCTTCGATCACCTGGATGGGGCGGGCGAACTGCTGGCGCGCCTCCTCGGTGTCGTCGACGATGTGGGCGTCGATGCCCTTGACCAGCGCATAGGACAGCCGCTCGCCGACCGGCAGCGAGCGCCATTCGGCGAGCTTCTTTTCCTCGGCTTCGTCGGTGCCCTTGAAGCGCTCGGCGAGCTCGACCAGCCGCTCCGTCGCATCCGGACGGCGGTCGAGGACGACGTCCTCGCAAGCCTCGCGCAGCTCGGGATCGATCGCGTCGTAGACGTCGAGCTGGCCGGCGTTGACGATTCCCATGTCCATGCCCGCCGGGATCGCGTGGTAGAGGAACACGCTGTGCATAGCGCGGCGGACGGGCTCGTTGCCGCGGAACGAGAAACTGAGGTTCGAAAGACCGCCCGAAATGTGGGTGCCGGGGCAGCGGCGGCGGATCTCGCTGGCGGCCTCGATGAAGTCGAGCGCGTAGCGGCGATGCTCGTCGATCCCGGTCGCCACCGCGAAGATGTTGGGATCGAACACGATGTCGTTGGCGTCGGTGCCGTCGGCGACGAGCAGCTTGTAGGCCCGCTCGCAGATCGAGACCTTGCGCTCGGCGGTGTCGGCCTGCCCAACCTCGTCGAACGCCATCACCACCACCGCGGCGCCGTAAGCGCGGCATTTGCGCGCGAGCTCGAGGAACGGCCCCTCGCCTTCCTTCATGCTGATCGAATTGACGATCG
>JAZJZB010000157.1:0-1623 GCA_040390085.1 Pseudomonadota bacterium
TTGAATCACGCTTCAACCAGTTTGGGAATCCTGTTTATGGGTATGCGACCTAGACTTCTTGCAGGTCGCGCTTGCCCGTGGCACCGCCCGACCGCGGGCGCTTAGCTCAGTTGGTAGAGCATCTCGTTTACACCGAGAGGGTCGGCGGTTCGAGCCCGTCAGCGCCCACCATGTTCGGGCCGCAAAGGGGGCTATCCATAAAACACTGGGCCACGCCCAGCCGATCGACGTGCTCGCGCTCCCGGCTGACCGGACGAGGCCGCGGATCAAATATCGCGTCGAAGAAGATGACGAATATTTCCGCGAGATCACGCGCAGCTGGGGCAAGATGCTCAATCAGTCGGTCGTGAACCTTCCCGATCCGCCCTGGCTCACCCCTTGCGGCTTGTAGCCGTCCGTCGGCGACAGCCGCTCAAAGACTCCTGACAAGCTTTGCAACGACTGCAAGCCACGGCGGGTTGGCGACGATCTGCTGGCGGCCGCTGGCTTCGAGGGGAAGTATCTGCAGCTTCTCTTCGTCGCGATTGATCAGCCGGCCGAACAGAAAGCGGCCCGCCGGGCGCGGGACGAGCACGTCACGATTGAGCGCAGCGGCATAGTCTTCGGAGCTTAGCGTGTTGCACCAGATTTCGTCGCCCGAGCGATAGTCGCCGACGCTGCCGGCGACGAGGATTGCGACCTGGCCTTGTTCGACACGCGGCGGAACGACGATCGCGGTCTTGCGCGGCGCCATCGCGCCGCCGCTGCCAAGGATCGCGGCGACCTTGAGCTCGCTCGACTCGCCGCCTTCGACCAGGTCCTGCGCCTCGACTCCAAGCGCGTCGGCGATGCGGTTAAGCCATCCGACTGAGACCGTCCGTGTCCCCGTCTCGAGCCGCCCGATCGTCTGCGGGGTCGTCGGCGGATCGCACCGGCGGGCGACGTCGTCGAGTGTCATGCCGCGCGCGCGGCGCACCTCCCTGATCCTCGTAATCACTTCCCAATCCCCTGATTCATGTACCTATATGGTTTTTCCTCTGTCCTACACTTTTGCCTTTGTGGCAAGACTACCGACTCGGATGGCAGGAGGGACGATGGGAGACAAACCGCAGCCGCGCTTGTTTGGCGAGTGCTCGATCGAGGGGGGAGTACCCCGGCCCGGTGGGTCAAATGTGGTTCGCCCGATGCGCTCGGTCACCGTCAACATGACGGAATCGCCGCTCGGCTGGTTGTTCGCCCGCGGCCTGATTACCCGCCGCCTTTATGATGCCGGGGAACGATTGCGCGGCGATTGGGAGCGCGCGCAGTTCGCGCCGCGCATCACGATGGCGTGGGACGCGGCCCCGGTGGCTCGCGGCCGCGGCGGACCGGCTGCCGAGCCGGACCTGAGCGCCGCGCAGATCGATGCGCGTCGGTGTTTCGACGATGCGGTCGCCAGCGCTGGGCCCGGCTTGTCCGACATCCTGTGGCGAATTGTTTGCGCCGGGGAGGGCATGCGCGATGCCGAAACCGCGCTTGGGTGGCCGGCCCGAGCGGGCAGGCTGGTCCTGACTTTCGCGCTCGAGCGAGTCGCGGATTATTACCGGATTCCCTAGGTCGCATACCCATAAACAGGATTCCCAAACTGGTTGAAGCGTGATTCAA
>JAZJZB010000158.1:0-23496 GCA_040390085.1 Pseudomonadota bacterium
ACGGCTATCTTCAGGATTATCCGATCGAGCGTTTCTGGCGCGACCTTCGAGTCCACTCGATCCTCGAAGGCACCAACCAGATCATGCGGGTGATCGTCAGCCGGGACCTGCTGCGCCAGTGACCCTTCGAGACGGGACTTCGATGCGCTTCGCTTACTCAGTCCCTCCTCAGGATGAGCGGGTAGTTTCTAACTCCGCTCGTCCTGAGGAGCCGCTGAGCCTGTCGAAGCGGCGTCTCGAAGGACCTCATTCATGACCGACGACGTTCTGATCAGTGTCGAGCGGGGGGTTGGCCGAATTCGGCTCAACCGTCCCAAGGCGATCCACGCGCTGACCACCCAGATGTGCGAGGTGATGAGCGCCGCGCTGCTGCGCTGGCGGACCGATTCCAATGTCGAGGTCGTGCTCATCGACCACGCCGAAGGGCGCGGCTTTTGCGCGGGCGGCGACGTCGTGATGCTGGCCCGCAGCGGTTCGGCGGACGCGGCCGACGCCAAGCACTTTTTTTTCGCCGAATATCGGCTCAATCATTTGCTGTTCACCTACCCCAAGCCGACCATCGCCATCGTCGACGGTATCACCATGGGCGGCGGAGTGGGGATCTCGCTTCCCTGCGATTATCGGATCGCGACCGAGAATACGCGCTTCGCGATGCCGGAAACGGGGATCGGCCTGTTCCCCGACGTGGGCGGCGGCTGGTACCTCTCGCGCCTGCCCGGCCGGGTCGGCCAGTTCATGGCGCTGACCGGGGCCCGGCTCGATGGCGCGGAGGGCCTCTACCTTCATCTTGCGACCCATTATGTCGATCAGGCCGCCCTGCCCGATCTGGTCGATCGGATCATGAAAGCGCCCGGCCGGGTGAAGGGGGCGATGGGCGCCGCGGCGACGACTGCGCCCGACGCCAGGATCGAGCAGAACATGGCGGCGATCGCGCGATTGTTCGCGTCCGACCGGCTGGAGGAGATTCTCGGAGCGCTCGAGGCCGAGGAAAGCGAGTGGGCCGCGACCGAGCTGGAGACCCTCGAACGCAAGAGCCCGCTGTCGTGCAAGGTTTCGCTGCGGCTGCTTGCGGAAGGCGCCAATCGGGCCAGCTTCGCCGACGAGATGAAGGCCGAATATGCGCTTGCCGGCCGAGTCGTCCGCACCCACGACTTTCGCGAGGGGGTCCGCGCGCTGCTGATCGACAAGGACAATGCTCCCGTGTGGGACCCGGCGGCCCCCGAGGAGGTTACCGAGGAGATGCTCGAAGTCCTGTTCGCGCCGCTGCCGGAAAGTGAAGCCTGGACGCCGTTCCCGGAGACGCAAGCATGAGCGAGTATAACAATATCCTGGTCGAGCAGCGCGGAGCGGTGACACTGGTCACGCTGAACCGGCCCCAGGCGCTCAACGCGCTCAATAGCGAAGTGCTCAAAGAGGCGATCGCAGCCTTCGCCGCCTATGACACCGACGACAGCCAGCACTGCCTGGTGCTGACCGGTTCCGAAAAGGCCTTCGCCGCCGGCGCCGACATCAAGGAAATGCAGTCGCAGGGATTTGCCGACATGTATTCGTCGGACTTCTTTGGCGGGTGGGAGAAGGTCACCGCGACCCGCAAACCGTGGATCGCGGCGGTCGCCGGCTACGCGCTCGGCGGCGGCTGCGAGCTGGCGATGATGGCCGATTTCGTCATCGCCGCGGATACTGCGAAGTTCGGCCAGCCGGAGATCAAGCTCGGCGTGACTCCGGGAATGGGCGGATCGCAGCGCCTGACCTGGGCCGTGGGCAAGGCCAAGGCGATGGAAATGTGCCTCACCGGCCGGATGATGGACGCCGCCGAAGCGGAGCGGTCGTGCCTGGTCGCCAAGGTGGTTCCGGCAGCCGACCTGCTGGAAGAAGCGCTCAAGACGGCGGAAGCGATCGCCGCAATGCCGCCGCTCGCCGCAGTCGCGGTCAAGGAAATGGTCAACGCCGCCTTCGAAATCCCGCTCGGGCAAGGTATCCGGTTCGAGCGCCGACTGTTCCACGGCCTGTTCGGGACCGACGACCAGAAGGAAGGCATGGCCGCGTTCGTCGACAAGCGGCCAGCCAAGTGGAAGGGACACTGATGGCACGCATCGCATTCATCGGCCTTGGCCACATGGGCGGCGGAATGGCGCCGAACCTCGCGAAGGCCGGGCATGAAGTGCGCGCGTTCGATCTCGTCCCCGAAGCGCTGCGGCACGCAGCCGAGGGCGGCTGCATCGCGGCGGGCTCCGCCGCCGAGGCCGTCAAGGACGCGGATGTCGTCATCACCATGCTGCCCGCCTCGAAGCATGTCCGCGCGGTCTTCCACGACGACGTCGCGCCCAACGCCAAGCCCGGCACATTGCTGATCGACTGCTCGACCATCGACGTCGCAAGCGCGCGCGAGGTCGGCGAGGCGATGAAGGACGCGGGCTTCGACTTCGTCGACGCGCCCGTTTCCGGCGGGATCGCCGCTGCCGCCGGCGGAACGCTGACCTTCATGGTCGGCGGAACTGATCAAGCGTTCGAACGCGCCAAGCCCTTCCTCGAGCCGATGGCCAAGGCGGTCATCCACGCCGGCCAGCTCGGCGCCGGCCAAGCCGCGAAGATCTGCAACAACATGATCCTTGGCGCGACCATGGTCGCCACCTGCGAGGCCTTTGCGCTCGCGCAGAAGCTGGGGCTCGACCTCCAGACATTCTTCGACATCTCGTCGAAGGCGTCGGGCCAGAGTTGGTCGATGACCAGCTATTGTCCAGTGCCCGGAGTCGGTCCCGAGACTCCCGCGGACCATGATTATGAAGGCGGGTTCGCAGCCGCGCTGATGCTCAAGGATTTGAAGCTCGCCGCCGACGCGGCGCAGAGCGTCGGCGCATACACGCCGATGGGCGCCGAGGCCGAGGAGCTCTACCAGCGCTTCGTCGACCGCGGCGGCGCGAACAGGGATTTCTCCGGGATCATCAAGATGATCGACGACAGCTGGAAAGTGCCGAAATGACCACGGTGACCAGGCGCGCTGCCTTCGCCAGCGAGGTGGTTCCCCGCCGAACGCAAGCGCTAAGCGCGCCTTGCACTTGCGGGCGGGCGCGTCAGGGACCACATCGCGCTCATGCTGATCCGTACCGAACAGACGCCCAACCCCGTGACTCGCAAATTCCTGCCCGGCCAGGATGTCATGGGCGCTGGCACGCGCGACTTTGCCGATGCGGCAAGCGCCGAGGCCTCGCCGCTCGCCAAGGCGCTGTTCGACAGCGGCATGGTCGAAGGCGTCTTCTACGGCCGCGACTTCATTTCGGTGACCGCCGCGCCGGGCGTGTCGTGGACCGACCTCGAGCCGCTGGTGCTCGAGACCCTGCTCGACCATTTCGTCAGCGAGGCCCCATTGTTCGCGCCGGGCAACGCCGCCGGAATCCACATCGCTACCGACAGCGACTTCGAGGATGATCCTGCGGACGTCGACATCATCGACCAGATCAAGGAGCTGATCGAAACTCGGGTCCGCCCCGCGGTCGCTCAGGACGGCGGCGACATTGCCTACAAGGGCTACAAGGACGGCCACCTCTATCTGTCGATGCACGGCGCCTGCTCGGGCTGCCCCTCCTCGACCGTCACCCTGAAGCGCGGCATCGAAAGCCTCATCCGCCACTACGTGCCTGAAGTGGAAAGCGTCGAGGCGGTCTGATCCGCCGTTCCTTGGGGGTTGCGGCCTTGCGCCGCATGTGACCACAATCGTTCAATGATCCTGGCGTTCGACACGTCCAGCGCCGCCTGCACCGCCGCTTTGTTCGACGGTTCGGGGACGTGCATCGCAAGGCGCGACGAGCTGATCGGCCGCGGCCACGCCGAGCGGCTGGTGCCGATGATCGCGGAAATGCTCGGCGGCCGGGCCCCACAGCAGATCATTGTCGGAGTCGGACCGGGCAGCTTCACCGGGATCCGAGTGGCCCTCGCGGCCGCGCATGGGCTTGCGATCGGCTGGGGCGCGGAGCTGCTTGGCCTGTCGTCACTGGCATTGCTTGCTGCGAGCGCCGAGGCGGAAGGCGACATCGCCGCGGCCGTGCTCGGCGGCCATGGCGAGCTTTTTGTCCAGGAATTCGACGGTGCCAGCTCGCGGCCGACATCGGTTCTTCGAAATCTCGGCCCGGCCGAAGCGGCGCGCATCACCAAGGCGGAGCTGGTGGTCGGGTCCGGCGCTCGCCAATTGGTCGACGCCCGCGGCCGGGGGGAAGCGCGCGACGCCTGGCCAGCTGCCGCCTTTGCCTTGAAGCTGCCGGCGGAGCTCCGGACGCTAGCCGCCAAGCCGGTCTATGCGCGGGCGCCCGACGCCCAGCCACGCGAGGCCGCGTGATGGCGACTCCGGCAATCGACAAGGCTCTGCGCATCGATCGCGGTACGTCCGACGACCTCGACGAGGTGATGACGGTGATGGACCGTGCGTTCGGCGACCGGTTCGGCGAAGCCTGGACCCGCTCTCAGCTCGCCGGGATCCTGCCGATGGCCGGAGTCGCGATGATGCTTGCCCGAAGTGACAACGGCGAGCCCGTCGGCTTTTCATTGTTCCGAACGGTCGCCGACGAATCCGAGCTGCTGTTGATTGCCGTCCGTCCCACGCTTCACCGGCGCGGAGTCGGCCGAATGCTGCTCGATGATTTCATGCAACGTGTGCGAAACGAAGGCGTCACCAGGGTCCATCTCGAGGTTCGCGACGGCAATCCTGCGATCGCCATGTATCGTTCCGCCGGATTTTCGCCGGTCGGCCGGCGCCGCAATTATTATCATGCGCCTGACGGCAAGCGCTTCGACGCAATTACGCTCGCCTATCAACTGTAATCGGCAGGCTTTTTCTTGCCCATCATTTCGGTGCCGATTGCATGGCGCGAACCGAGTGCCTAATGCGCGCCCACGTGCAGTTCCGCTGCACGCAACTCTGCTCTTGCTTCAGGAATAAGATCATGGCCGACAATCAAGATGCCGAAGACATGCTGTTGACCCTAACGGCGGACATTGTCGCGGCTCACGTCAGCAACAACAGCGTTGCGGTGAACGACTTGCCCAACCTGATTCAGAACGTTCATTCGGCTCTGTCCGGAATTACGCAGGCCGCCTCGGCGCCCGAGCCGAGGGCCGAACCGAAGGTCTCGATCCGCTCGTCGATCAAGCCCGACTATATCGTCTGCCTCGAGGACGGGAAAAAGCTCAAGATGCTCAAGCGGCATCTGATGACCCACTATAATCTGACGCCCGACCAGTACCGGCAAAAGTGGGGACTTTCGGCCGATTATCCGATGGTCGCCCCAAATTATGCCGAGCAGCGGCGGGTGCTGGCCAAGTCGATCGGGCTCGGCACCAAGCGCAAGCGGACTCGGGGCAGCAAGTAACTTGCTGGACGCTGGAGCACCGCGCACCTAATTTGGCGATATGACGCGGACGATCGACATCGAGGCGCTGTGCGCCGACAAGGGCCTTCGCATCACCGAGCAGCGCAAGATCATCGCGCGGGTGCTCGGTGACAGCGAAGACCATCCCGATGTCGAGACGCTGCACGCCCGGGCATCGGCGATCGACCCCAACATCTCGATCGCGACCGTTTACCGCACGGTCCGGCTGTTCGAGGAAGCCGGGATCCTCGAGCGGCACGAGTTCGGCGACGGCCGCTCGCGCTACGAAGCGGCGTCGGAAACCCATCACGACCATTTGATCGACGTCGAGACCGGCAACGTCATCGAGTTCGTCGACGACGAGCTCGAGGCGCTCCAGAAGCGCATCGCCGAGAAGCTCGGCTTCAGGCTCGTCGATCACCGCATGGAACTGTACGGCGTCGCCAAAGACCGCGACCGCTAGGCCCGAGGGGGCGCGATTGAACGCCCGAGCGGCTGCGCGAGTCGCCGCGGTCATCCTGTTGTTCGTGCTCACTGCGCCGGTTCACTTGGCCTGGAAGCTGTTGCTTGGCCGCTCGCCGGTGCCGCCCTGGTTCCTTGGCGCCGTCGCCTGGCTGATCGGCGTGAGGATCCGGGTCACTGGCGAGCGGGTTCGGCCGCACTCCCTGCTCGTCTGCAACCACACCAGCTGGATCGACATCCTGGTCGCCGCCGCCTCGACCAAATGCGCGTTCGTCTCGAAGGACGAGCTCGGCCATCCCCTGATCCACTGGCTCGCCGACCAGAACCAGACGGTTTACGTGAAGCGCAGCCATCGCAAGGGCGCCAAGGACCAGGCGATCGCGATCGCCAAGGCGCTGGAGCGCGACAAGGCGGTGGCCCTGTTTCCCGAAGGAACGACCGGCCCCGGAACGCATCTGCTGCCGTTCCGCTCGACCCTGCTCGAAGCCGCCAATTTCGCCGCCAAGGATGTCGCCATCCGTCCCGTTGCGATCGATTATGGCGCCGAGGGCGCCGCGGAAGTCGGCTGGTGGGAGGAGCCGGGCAAGGACAATGTGCTTCGGCTGCTCGGGCGCCCGGGCACGCTTCCAGTCACCGTCCGGTTGCTCGATCCGCTCGACCGCTCGGGCGACCGCAAGCAGCTTGCCGAGGCGGCGCGCGAGGAAATCGCCCGGACGCTCGGCTTCAAGTTGTCGGCCCACTCGCCTATAGCCGGATGAAATGACTCCCAAGACTTTCAGAATCAAAAGTTTCGGCTGCCAGATGAACGTCTATGACGGCGAGCGCATGACCGAGCTGCTCGGCCAGCAGGGCATGACCGCGGCCGCCGACGGCGAAGACGCCGATCTGGTGGTGCTCAACACCTGCCACATCCGCGAGAAAGCCGCCGACAAGGCCTATTCGGACGTCGGGCGGTTGAGGCGCGAGGACGGGTCGAAGCCGCTGATCGCGCTGGCCGGCTGCGTCGCCCAGGCCGAAGGCGCCGAAGCCAGGCGCCGCTCGCCGATGATCGACATCGTGGTCGGCCCACAAGCCTATCACCGGCTGCCGCAAATGGTCGCCGAAGCGTCGCGCGGCGGCCGCCCGGTCGACACTGACATGCCGGCGATCAGCAAGTTCGACGCGCTCCCGCAGCGCCGCCGCTCGGCGCCGTCGGCATTCCTGACGGTCCAGGAAGGATGCGACAAATTCTGCACTTATTGTGTGGTGCCCTACACCCGCGGGGCCGAGATTTCGCGGCCGTGGGCGGATATCCTCGCCGAGGCAAATTCGCTGGTCGACGCCGGCGCTCGCGAGATCGTCCTGCTCGGCCAGAACGTGAACGCCTGGGCCCATGATGGCCGCGGCCTCGCCGACCTGATCCGCGCGTTGGCCAGGATCGATGGGCTCGAGCGGATCCGCTACACCACCAGCCATCCGGCCGACATGTCGGACGACCTCATCGCCGCGCATGGCGAAGTCGACAAGCTGATGCCCTACCTCCACCTGCCGGTTCAGTCGGGGTCGGACCGGATCCTCAAGGCGATGAACCGCAGCCACAGCACGCAGACCTATCTCCGCACGTTGGACAAGATGCGCGCCGCGCGCCCGGACATCGCGCTCAGCGGCGACTTCATCGTCGGTTTCCCGGGCGAAACCGAACAGGATTTCGAGGCCACGCTGCAGATCGTCGACCAGGTGCGTTACGCTTCAGCTTATTCGTTCAAGTACAGTCCGCGGCCGGGCACCCCTGCCGCAACGATGGAGGACCAGATTCCGCGCGAAATCATGGATGACAGGCTGCAGCGGTTGCAGCAGCGAATCAGCGCCCACAGCCTAGCCTTCAACCACTCGAAGGTCGGCGGCGACACCCGCATCCTGATCGAGCGCAAGGGCCGCCGCGACGGCCAGATGATCGGCAAGAGCCCTTGGCTCCAGTCGGTCCACGTCGAAACCGACGCGCAGGTTGGCGAGCTGATCGACGTCATGCTGATCGCCGCCGGGCCCAACAGCCTTAGCGGCGCGCTTCGCCACAAGGTCGCCGCCTGATGGCCCGCCGCGACCTCGCCGCAGTGCCCGACCGTGCCCGCCTCGAGCTCGAGTTCGACCAGCCCTATCTGCTCGGGCCGCTGTTCGGCGATTATGACCGGCACCTGATCACCATCGAGCAGCGCCTGGGCGTGCACATCGCGGCGCGCGGCAACCGGGTGCAGATCGAGGGCGAGCCCGACGCCGCGGCGCGCGCTCGCGACGTTCTGATCGGCCTCTACAACCGGCTCGACAGCGGCCAGGACGTCGACGCCGAAGCGGTCGAGGGCGTGCTCGGAATGGCCGCCCAGCCGCATCTCGACGGGATCATCCAGGAAGAAGTCACCTCCGCGCCCAAGGTGATGATCCGCACGCGCAAGAAGACGATCGTCCCGCGCTCGGCGATGCAGACTCCATACATGGAGGCGCTTGCCCGCGACGACATGATTTTCGGCCTCGGCCCGGCCGGCACCGGCAAGACCTATCTCGCGGTCGCCCAGGCGGTGTCGCAGCTGATCAGCGGAAGCGTCGACCGGTTGATCCTGTCGCGTCCGGCGGTCGAAGCGGGCGAACGGCTCGGATTCCTTCCCGGCGACATGAAGGAGAAGGTCGATCCCTATCTCCGCCCGCTCTACGACGCGCTCTACGACATGCTCCCGACCGAGCAGGTCGAGCGGCGGATCGCGTCGGGGGAGATCGAAATCGCGCCGATCGCCTTCATGCGCGGGCGCACCTTGAACGACGCCTTCATCATCCTCGATGAGGCGCAGAACACCACGCCGCTGCAGATGAAGATGTTCCTCACCCGGTTCGGAATGCGGAGCCGCATGGTGATCTGCGGCGATCCTCACCAGGTCGATCTGCCCGATCCGTCCAAGTCCGGACTGGCCGACGCGGTCAACAAGCTCGAACGGGTCAAGGGCATCGCGGTCGTCCGGTTCACCTCGGCCGACGTCGTTCGTCACCCGCTCGTCGGGCGGATCGTCGAAGCGTATGAGGGCCCTCGCGAATGACGATCGAAGTCGCCCTCGACGCCGACGAAGAATGGGACAGTAGCTGCCCCTGGGACAAGCTCGCCCGCAAAGCCGCCGAGGCGGCGATCGCCGAAAGCGATTATGAGGACCTCGCGACCTCCGATCGGCCCGTCGAAATCTCGGTGACGCTGACCGGTGATGAAGAAGTGCGCGCGCTCAATGCCAAATGGCGCGGCAAGGACAGGCCGACCAACGTCCTCTCCTTTCCAATGGCCGAGGAACCGGACCTGCAGAAGGCAAATGTTGCCGGAGCGGAACTGTTGCTTGGCGATATCATCCTCGCTCATGGCGTTTGCCAAAGCGAGGCCGCCGACAAGCGCATGTCGGTCGAGCAGCATGCGACCCATCTGATCGTTCACGGCACGCTGCACCTGCTCGGCTACGACCATCATGACGACGATCAGGCGGCCGATATGGAGGCTCGCGAAATCCGCGCGCTCGGACGGCTGGGGATCGCCAATCCCTACGAGGTCCACGCCTGATGGCGACTCGCCAGGATGACGGCGGCGGTTCCCGCTTGTGGCGCGGAATGCGCCATCTGATCTTCGGCGACGACGCCGAGCCGACGCTGCGCGACCAGATCGAGGAAGCGATCGAGGATGCCGAGGATGCGCGGCCCGTCGCCGGCGACCTCAGCCCGTCCGAGCGGCAGATGCTCCGCAACCTGTTGCATTTCGGCGACCAGACCGCCGGCGACATTTGCGTCACCCGCGGCGACATCATGGCGGTGCCGCAGAATATCAGCTTCGACGACCTCATCCGCGCCTTCGCCGAGGCCGGCCATAGCCGGCTGCCGGTTTATGGCGAAAGCCTCGATGAAGTGGTCGGAATGGTCCACATCAAGGATGTCTTCATCGCCGACTTCGATGCCGCGAGGGATCGTTCGATCGCGGCGCTGATGCGCGAACCCTTGTTCGTCCCGGAGTCGATGGGCGTGATCGAGCTGCTGGCGCGGATGCGCGCCCAGCGCACCCACCTCGCGATCGTGGTCGACGAGTTCGGCGGGACCGAAGGGCTGGTGACGATCGAGGATGTCGTCGAAGAGATCGTCGGCGACATCGAGGACGAGCATGACGAGGCGGAAGCCGGCATGCTGACCATGCTCGACGATGGGCTTTGGGAAGCCGACGCCCGGCTCGAGCTCGAGGAGCTGCAGCAGGCCGTCGATGCGCGCCTCACCGCCGAGGACGATGAGGTCGACACCGTGGGCGGACTGACCTTCGTGCTCGCCGGGCGCATTTTGAAACCAGGCGAGGCGGTGATTCATCCGTCCGGCTGGCGGCTTGAGTCGGTTGAGGCCGACAGCCGCAGGATCAAGCGCGTCCGGCTGCACGCGCCCGACGGCCACCGCCAGGAAGACTAATTCTTCGCGAACAGGTTGGCCCGATCGGCCATTGCCTTGAATTCGAGCGCATTGCCGGCAGGATCGAGCAGGAACATCGTCGCCTGCTCACCCGGCTGGCCTTCGAAACGGACGGTCGGCTTGATCACGAACTCGACGGCGCCGCTTTGCAGCCGCTCGGCGAGCCGCTTCCATTCGTCCATCGGCAGCACCACGCCGAAATGCGGGACCGGCACAGCCTCGCCATCGACCGGGTTGGTCGTGCGCTCCCGCCCTTGCGCCGAGAAGTGAGCGACGATCTGGTGGCCGTAGAGATCGAAGTCGACCCAATGATCGGCGCTGCGGCCCTCGCGGCAGCCGATCAGCTCGCCATAAAAGCGGCGCGCGGCAGCAAGGTCGTCGACTGGAAAGGCGAAATGGAACGGTGGCAGGCTCATGTTTCCGCACTGCGCCAACAGCCAATCGCTTGTCGAGGCTTTCGTTAATCCTGCGTAACCGCTAGCCATTGGCGCCAATGCTGTACGTACTCTACGCACTGCTTGCCGGCGCCGGTTCGGCATTCGCATTTGAACCGGTCGCCTGGTGGCCGCTGTTGCTGGTCGCCTTCGCGTTCTTGTGCGAGTTCCTCGACCGCTCGAAATCGCTTGGCCGGGCGCTGCTGATCGGTTGGGCGTTCGGGGTCGGCCAGTTCGCCGTCGGGCTCAATTGGATCGCGACCGCCTTCACCTATCAGTCGGCGATGCCGCCTTGGCTCGGCTGGGTCGCGGTCGTGCTGCTATCCCTCTACCTCGCGATTTATCCAGCGATCGCGACCGGCCTTGCCTGGCGCATCGGGCGCGACAACCGGGTGGCGCTGGTGGTCGTGCTCGGCGGCGCCTGGGCAATCACCGAGTGGCTGCGCGGCACGATGTTCACCGGCTTCCCGTGGAATCCGGCAGCCGCTGTGATTGCCCCGACTCCCCTGGTCACCATCTCGGCGCTGATCGGCACGTACGGCCTGTCGGGTCTGGTGGTGCTGCTCGGCGGCGCGGTCTGGCTCGAATATCACAAACGCTGGCTGCCACTGGTCGTGATCCTCGGCGCCACCGTGCTGATGTGGCTCCTGCCGTCCTCGGCAGTGCCAGCCGATCCGCTGACGGTCGAGAATGTGCGGATCGTCCAGCCGAACATCGGCCAGCAGGATAAGTGGCGGCCCGGCTTCGACGAGGAAGCGGCGCGACGGCTGGCGGCGCTGTCGGGCACTCCGAACGCGGAGCCGCGCCTGATCCTTTGGCCCGAAGCCGCGGTAACCGATCCGCTCGAGGACGCACGCAGCGACGAGCATCAGGCGTTCGCCCAGTTCCAGCGAACCCGCGCGGGGTCGGTGCTCGGCCCCAATGACCGGCTGCTGACCGGCGGCATTGCCGTTTCGGCGAGGGACGGCAGCCATGTCGACGGCGCCGCCAACAGCGTGTTCGCGATCGGGCCGGGGGGCCGCGTCCTTGGCCGCTACGACAAGGCGCACCTGGTCCCCTACGGCGAATATCTGCCGATGCGGCCGCTGTTGTCGTCGATCGGCCTGTCGCGCCTCGCTCCGGGAGACCTCGATTTCACTTCGGGGCCCGGGCCGCGCACGATCAATCTTGGCGGGCAGTGGGGCAAGGTCGGGTTCCAGCTGTGCTACGAGATCATCTTCTCGGGCAATGTGGTCGACGAGAAGAATCGCCCGACCTTCATCTTCAACCCCTCCAACGACGCGTGGTTCGGCCGGTGGGGCCCGCCGCAGCATCTTGCCCAGGCGCGGCTTCGCGCCGCCGAAGAAGGCCTCCCTGTCCTGCGCTCGACACCGACCGGGATCAGCGCGGTCATCGACGCGCGCGGCAATGTCGTGAAACAGCTTCCGTGGCGCACGGCCGGGGTGATCGACGCAGTCCTTCCGCCGGCCGCCAACGCGGCCCCGCCGTTCGCCCGGCTCGGCAATATCATCCCGTTGATACTCGGCTTTTTGCTGATCATCGGCGGCATTGTGCTGGCGCGCCGCCGTCGCTAGAGGCGACATATAAAGACTTCTTTATATCGTCATATCGAAGGACCCGTTGCCGCTCATGCGCAGCTCTTACTTGTTCACGTCCGAATCGGTTTCCGAAGGCCATCCGGATAAGGTCGCCGACCAGATTTCCGACGCGATCGTCGACCTTTTCCTGTCGAAGGATTCGGAAGCGCGAGTCGCGTGCGAAACGTTCGTAACGACGCAGCGGATCGTCATCGGCGGCGAGATCCGGTGCAAGCCGGTGTATGACGAGGAGCGGTTCAAGGAAACTCACGGTTGGGCTCCCGGTGCGCGCGACGAGATCGAACGCACCGTTCGCAATGTCGTGAAAAAGATCGGCTACGAGCAGGACGGGTTCCACTGGGAAACGGCCGATTTCCACAACCATCTTCATGGCCAGTCGGCCCATATCGCTCAGGGCGTCGACGCAGGCGATAACAAGGACGAGGGCGCGGGTGACCAAGGCATCATGTTCGGCTTCGCTTGCGACGAAACGCCGGAGCTGATGCCGGCGACGCTCTACTACAGCCACCATATCCTCCAGCGCATGGCCGAAGACCGTCACTCGGGGCGCGCGCCGTTCCTCGAGCCCGACGCCAAGAGCCAGGTCACGCTGCGGTTCGAGGACGGCAAGCCGGCGAAGGCGACGGCGATCGTCGTGTCGACCCAACACAAGCCCGGCTACGACAAGGGCGAGAAGCAGGCCGAACTCCACGCGTATGTGAAATCGGTCGTTGCTGACATCCTCCCAGCGGAGTTGCTCGGCAACGAGACGGTCTATCACATCAATCCGACCGGTAGCTTCGAAATCGGAGGGCCGGATGGGGATGCGGGCCTCACGGGGCGCAAGATCATCGTCGATACCTACGGCGGCGCGGCGCCACACGGAGGCGGAGCCTTTTCGGGCAAGGATCCGACGAAGGTTGACCGCTCGGCAGCTTATGCGGCGCGCTACCTCGCCAAGAACATCGTCGCCGCGGGCCTTGCCAAGCGCTGCACGATCCAGCTCGCCTACGCGATCGGCATTTCGGAGCCGCTATCGCTCTATGTCGACACGCACGGCACCGGGCAGGTCGGCGACGACACCATCGAGGAGGCGATCGGCCGCATCGGCAAGCTTGGAAAGCTGACGCCGCGCGGCATTCGCACCCACCTCGCGCTCAACAAGCCGATCTACGAGGCAACCGCCGCCTACGGCCATTTCGGACGCAAGGCCGAGGGCGACCTGTTCCCGTGGGAGCGGGTCGACCTTGTCGAGGAGCTCAAGGCCGCAGTCGCCGCCTGAGCGCGCGATCAGCGCGGGCCCCGCGACGTTGCAATCGCCGGTCCCATGCGCTTGGCGGCGGTCTCGAGCCGCTCGTGGAGCGGGCGATGGATCAGCGGATAGATGGTGCCGAGCGCAGCGCCCCAGGTGACCAGTGACAGGAAGACTCCGATCGCCGGCTGACCGGCCGGGAGCCGCCCGCCGCTGAGCAGCGGCAGGATCATCACCGCGCCGCCGGCCCACAAGGCAAAGCCGAACGCCATTCCGAACAGCCAGCCGCCGCGCCGGTCGTTGGCCGCGCGGCCGAACAGGCGCCCGTAAAGCGCGCCGGCGAGCGCCATGATCAGCCAGCCGGCGCCGACCGTGGCCAGTTCCGAAATGCCGAGAATTTGCGCTTCGACCCGCAGCGACCCGAACAAGTCGAGGATCCCGACTGCCGGGATCGTCGCAAGCACGCCAGTGATTGCGCCGGCGAGCAGCGGCCGCTGGGTCGGTCCCGGATCGTAACCATGGGCGCTGAGGAAGCCGGGCATCAGGCGAGGACCTTCTTCAAGGCATCGCAATCGCGATACTCGGGCGCGTCACGGTGCATGTCGATGAGGTGCATGTAGGCGAGCCCGACGGTGCGCGGGTCGCGGTTGAGGTCGAAAAGCCCGACCGGATCGACCGTCCCAACCGCTTCGGCGAGCGCAATTCCCCAGTCGACCTGGTCGATCAGGCTGTACCAGGTGAAGCCGACCAGCGGCACGCCGGCGCGGCGAAGTAGCTGGACGTTGTGCCACTGCCGCCACAACCACCGCGGCGCGTCCGATGCATCGATCCGGTTGGTCTCCGTGTGCATCATCGTGCGCTGATATCGCTCCCAATATTGGTTCGCGATCACGTACCAGCCGAACAGCTCGCCAAGCGCGCGCTTGCGGCCGTCCTGGTCGATCAGCTTCTCGTTCCATTCGTAATAATCGACACCGAGGATCGTCCGCCGCGGCACCTCGCGGGCAAGGAACTGGCGATATTCCTCGCGCCGCCCGTGGGCGTTGATGGAGTCCAGCATGCGTTCGCTCACCTCATGTGCGTAGACCAGGTCGAGCGGCAGGAAGCGGCGTTCGTTCTCAAGCTCGGCGCGGGCCTGGATTTCCGGGTCGGGGCAGCACGGTTGGTAGAATTCGCTGCTCTCGCTGTTGACGAACACCGCGTCCGGCCGCGCCCGAAGGATCGCGTCGGTCATTGCGACACTCGCCGCTGCGAGGTTGAACGCGGCGGCGATAAACGCGCCCTCGTCCGCCATTTGCTCGTTCCACATGCCGTCGAGCGCGCTCATCCGTGCGCAGACGTACATTTCGTTGACCGGCGTATAAAAGCGCACCCACGGGTAGCGCGCGGCAAAGGCTGCCGCATATTCGGTCAGCGCGTGGGCCACGTCGGGGTTCTGGAAATCACCAAGCCAGGCCGGGAGTCCGAAATGGCAGAGGTCGACGATGGGCTCGGGACCGTGGACCTCGAGGTCCGCCATCGCCTCGTCGATCAATCCCCAGTTGAACGACCCTGGCGCGTTATAGATGAGGTGCAGCGGCGGGCCGTAGCGCAGGTGGGTCACACCAATCTTCCGCGCCAGCTCGAAGTCGCGCTGCCACAACTGATAGTGGCGGACGGTCTCCATTTCGTCGCGCCGCCATCGGCCACGCTCGATCGTCGGGTAGCTGCATTCGATTCCGGTCGCGAAGATGAACGCGCCGTTGGATTTGGGGCGCTCGCCAGTCGAGCGCCCGCAATTGCGCCGCGGCGCGCAGCGCGTGCGCGGCGGGCGGTCGACACGGTAGCCGACCGGATGCGTGTAGATCGCGCCGACCGTCAGCCCGAACACTGCATGCCCGATCAGCAGGCCGACGAAAGTGGTCCGCTCAAGGCCAATCAGGAAATGCTGCCAGTCGAGCTGAGCCATCGGCTGGCCGAGGTGCATCAGGCTCAATTGCGGATCGACGATGAGGATCGCGAGCGTCGCCGGAAGGATCGCGAACGCCAATCCCTGGAGCGCCGGCGGCCAGCGAAACCGGGCCCAGAAGAAATAGGCGTAGAACAAGGCCCAGGCGGCCCCGACCGCTGCGTGCGCGGCCATCCCCACTGGCCACCATTCGATCGGCTGCCCGCTCGGGAACACCAAAGTGCCGAGCTCACGGACGAGATCGAAGCTGCGATAGCCGAGCAGCCGAAGCACACGCAGCACGGCTTCCCAGACGAAGGCGCCGGCAGAGCCCGCGAGGATCGCCTTGCGAAACGCGACGACCCTCAGCAAGCGCGTCGCTCCTTACAGGTTCGACGTGTCGCGCACGCCCATCCCGTGGCGGTAAACGAGATCGCCGCCCTTCCAGCCGCTGTAGGTCAGGATCAGTACGACCACGCCCGACATATAAACGCCGGTCGATCCGATGAAGTCGTCGTTCCTGAACCGAAGCACCAGGTTGACCACCTCCAGCACCACTGCGGTGACGTTCGCCAGCATATGCTTGACCGCATCGGCGCCCTGGATCCGTTTGTCGCCGAGGAAGTCTGTCAGGCCCGCGGCCGCTGCCAACGCCGCCATCACCAGGCCGATCCCGAGCAGCCAGTGTGTTGCTCCGGCGACGGCCGTGTTGCCGCGGACGTACAGGACGTCGAGGACGAAGGTGAAAATGAAGCAGACGATCGGGAACGGGATCAGCATGGGATGGATCGGGTGATCGGCGATCTTTGCCGTGCTGCGCGGATTGCCGCCTGGGTTGGGTTCATTTGGCATTTGTGTCTCCTCGTGCTGCTTTCGTTGCGAAAAATCCTGCCCCCGCCGCAATTGCTGCGCCGGCCGCAAGCCAGCCGCGATGTTCGCTCAGCCACAACAGAGGCGAGCGCTCTTTTGATTGGTCGTCGAACCTGCCGTGCGCGCCACGATCTTCGGTCTCATCGGCCGGCGCGAAGAGGTTGTCCGGCCGGTCCGGATCGAGTGGCCGCGGCTCCTGCTGCGCCTCCATATTGCCCCTTGCGAGATAATGATCGAGCAGCGGCGACCGTAGCTTGTCGGCGAGGATCGCCTGATACGCCGGAGCGCCAACGATCCACTGCTTGCGGCTCGAATGGGCTGCCTTCCAAATCGCCCGCGCTGCGACTTCGGGCTGGTAGATCGCTCCGACCGGCCGCGGCGTCCCCTTGGTATGCGCGCGAATCCAGTCGAACTGAGGCGTGTTGACGCCCGGCAGTTGGACCATCGTCAGCCGGACCTTGCTGTCCGCGGCGAGCAATTCGACCCGAAGCGAATCCTGGAAGCCCTGAACCGCGTGCTTGGCCGCGCAATAGGCCGACTGCAGCGGAATTCCGCGATAGGCCAGCGCCGATCCGACCAGCACGATCGTGCCCCGATCGGCCGGGATCATGTGCTTCAGCGCCGCGCGCGTTCCGTGCACCTGGCCGAGGAAGGTCACGTCGACCACGCGCCTGAACTCGTCGAGCCCCATGTCCATGAACCTCGAAAAGATTCCGGCGAAGGCGTTGTTCACCCAGATGTCGATTCCGCCGAAACTGCTGACGACCTCATCCGCCGCGCGCTCGACCGCCGCACAATCGGCGACGTCGGTCGGGATGACCAAGGGCGTGCCGCCAAGCTGCTCGACCTCACGCGCGGCGGCCTTGAGGCCCTCCTGCCCGCGAGCAAGCAGCGCCACCGAGCACCCGCGCTTCGCAAACTCGCATGCAGTGGCGCGGCCGATGCCAGCGGACGCGCCGGTGATGACGACGACTTCGCTCATCGCGGCATCTTCTCCCGCGCCTCCCGACGCTTAACGGCGCAGGCGGGTTCCCAAATTCACCCGCCGGTCTTAGGCGCGGGCGCCATGACCGCGCACAAATCCGGCGACCCGCTGACGCTCAATCGACTCTACGGGCGGTCGAGCGGGCACAAGTTGCGCAAGAGCCAGCAGGAGCTGGTCGAGAAGCTGTTGCCGCAAATCGAAGTCCCTGCAGACGGCGAGATCACCGCCCAGGGCTTGTTCGGCAACGATCGGCCGCTGCACTTCGAGATCGGCTTCGGCTCCGGCGAGCATCTCGTCGACCGCGCCGACATGCTGCCCGATCATGGCTTCATCGGCGCGGAGCCGTTCCTCAATGGAGTGGCGACCGCGCTCGGGCATATCCGCGACCGGCACCTGCGCAACGTCCGGCTGTGGCGCGGCGATGCGCTCGAGGTGCTGCGGCGCGTGCCCGACGGTGCGTTGAGCTTTCTCTACCTCCTTCACCCGGATCCCTGGCCCAAGGCGCGCCACGCCAAGCGCCGCATGGTCAATGACGGGCCGCTCGACCTGTTTGCGGCCAAGCTGAAGCCGGGCGGCGAATTCCGCCTCGCCACCGACGATCCGACCTACCTGACCTGGTCCCTGATGGTCATGCAGCACCACGCCGGCCAGTTTGAATGGCTTGCCGAACGACCACAGGACTTCCTCGAGCCCTCGGGCGGGTGGATCGAGACGCGCTACGGCGCCAAGTCACGCCGCGAGGGCCGCCGCCCCTATTATTTGCGCTATCGCCGAATCTGACGACAAGAGACGGCATGGAAATCGATCGCAGAACCTTGCTCGGCGCCGCCGCTTTGCCCTTCGCCACCGGGCCACTGACCGCCGCCGCGGCCGCCGACGATTGGGAACAGATCGCGCGCGAATATGATGTCACGCGCGACGTCATCCAGCTCGAGCACGGCAATTGGGGGATGATGGCGCGGCCGGTGCTCGCCGCCTACCGCGCGCAGGTTGAGCGCGTGAACCGCGACACCAGTTACTATGCGCGGCGCGGGATGGTCGCCGACCTCGAAACCGTGCGCGCGGGCGTTGCCGAGGCGATGGGCGTCGGTCTCGACGAGATCACCCTCACCCGCAACGCGACCGAGGCATTGAAGGCGCTGATCCTGCAATATAACCGCCTCAAGCCCGGCGATGCGGTGCTCTACGCCGACCTCGACTACGACAGCATGCAGACCAGCATGGACTCCCTCGCTGCACGGCGCGGCGTGCGAGTGATCAAGATCGCGCTTCCCGAGCCCGCGACCCACCAGTCGCTGGTCGACGCGTACCGCAGCGCGTTCGATGCCAACCCGGCGATCAGGATGATCCTCCTCACCCACGTCAGCCACCGGACGGGCCTGGTCCTGCCGGTCGCCGAAATCGCGACAATGGCGCGCGAGCGCGGGATCGATGCGCTAGTCGACGCGGCCCACAGCGTCGGACAGCTCCACTTCCGACTGCCCGACCTCAAGTCGGACTTCATCGGCATGAACCTGCATAAATGGATCGGTGCGCCGCTCGGCGTCGGCGCGGTGTACGTCCGCCGCGACCGGATCGCCGCGATCGATCCCGATCCCGCGGAAAGCGCGACGAGCGCGGATATCCGGGCGCGGGTCCACACCGGCACGCCCGATTATGCGGCGCAGCTGACCGTCCCGGCAGCGCTTGCTTTTCAGGCGGCGATTGGAGCGCCGCGCCGCGAGGCTCGCCTGCGCGCCTTGCGCGATCGCTGGGTCCGCCCGCTGCGCGACCTGCCGCAGGTCCAGATCCTAACGCCCGACGATCCCAGGCTTTACGGGGCGATCACGTCGTTCAGGCTGCGTGGCCGTACCTCGCACGACGACAATGTCGCGCTGGCCAAAGCCTTGCTCGACAAAAATCGGATCTTCACGGTCCACCGCGACGGCCTGGCGTCGGGCTCGTGCGTGCGCGTTACACCGGCGCTCGCAACGCGGATGAGCGACCTCGACGCGCTGGTGGCGGCGGTTCGCGCCCTGGCTGGCTAGCGCGCCTTTGGCTCGAGCCGGAGCAACCGCGCGCCGGGCCCATCCTCGAGCAGATAGACTTCGCCGCGCGGGCCCTGGTCGACCGCGCGGATGCGATGGCCCATGTCCCATTGCTCGGCCTTGCGCGCCTGGTCGCGGCGGAGCCGGACATGGATTAGCGCTTGCCCGGACAGCGCGCCGATCAGCGCGTCGCCTTTCCACTGCGGGAACAACGCGCCGGTATAAATCAGGAGCGAGCTTGGGCTGACCGACGGATTCCACCAGACTTTCGGTGCTTCGAAGCCGTCGCCGGCACGATGGTCGGGAATGTCGCTGCCGTCATAATTGCTGCCGTTGGAGGCCTTCGGCCAACCGTAATTGCGGCCGGGCAGGATCAGGTTGACCTCGTCGCCGCCCTTGGCGCCCATCTCGCTCTCCCACAGCCGCCCGTCGGGAGCGAAGGCGATGCCGAGCCCGTTGCGATGGCCGAGCGTATAATAGCGCCCGCCGATCCGTTGCCCCTCGGCGGTCATGTGAATGATCTTGCCGAGATCGCTGTTCGGATCCTGGGCCGGCGCGAACTGGAAGCGCTCGCCGCTGGTGACGAACATCGTCCCGTCTGGCGCAAAAGCGATGCGCTGCGAATAATGGTTGCCGCCCCTGATCTTCGGCTGTTGCCGCCAGATGACCCGGAACCCGTCGATCCGCGGGCTGCCCTTGCCAAGAATGAGCCGACCGTATCCGACCGCTGCGCCGCTCGTCCCGTCGGCGCCGGCTTCGCTGAAGCTCAAATAGATGCGCTGGTTGGCGACAAAATCCGGATGGGCGACCACGTCGGCGAGCCCGCCCTGCCCTTCGACATGGACCGGCGGGACGCCCGCGACCTGCTGCTTTCCTCCAGTTGCGACATCGACCAGCCACAGCCTGCCGGCCTTCTCCGTCACAAGAGCGGCGTTCGTCCTTGGCACGCCCGAGCCCGGCAGAAAGTCCATCGCCCATGGCTGCTCGAAGGTTGCGACCTCGGTAACGCTGAACGGCTTGTCGCCCGATGCGCCGGCGCTGGCCGAAGGCGACGCGCCGCAGGCGGCAAGCAGAAACAGAACCACAACTTGAATGGGCCGGAATTTCATCGAACTTCGTTCCGCTCGCTGTGAACCTTGATTGCGACTACAGCCACTGACAGAACCCATGAACCAGCGCTGCAGCCTTCTGTCCCTCGCCACGGCGGTGCCGCCGCACGTCATAGAACAACGGCACGCCAAAGAGGTTGCCCGGCGCGCGTTCGGCCGAAAGAACCTGTTCGACCGACTGTCGGGCGTGTTCGACAATGCGGCGATCCTGAAACGCCACGTGGTCGCTCCGCCCGAATGGTATGAGAAGCCGCATGGTTGGGCCGAACGAAACGACGTGTATCTCGCGGCGAGCGAGGCGATGTTCGAGGAGGCCGCGCGCGCCGCGATCGAACAGGCGGGGCTGAAACCGCACCAAATCGACGGAGTCGTCACCGTCTCCACCACCGGCATCGCCACACCGAGTCTCGAAGCCCGCGTCGGACCGCGGCTTGGACTGCGCGGCGATGTCAGGCGCGTGCCAGTGTTCGGCCTTGGGTGCGCGGGCGGAGTCAACGGGCTTGCGATCGCCGCCCGGCTCGCGACGTCCGATCCGGGGTCCAACTGGTTGTTCATCACGATCGAAACCTGCTCGATCTCCATCCGTCTCGACAGCGACGATCCGGCGGCGATCGTCGCCACCGCCTTGTTCGGGGACGGAGCCGCGGCGGCCGTGCTCCGCGCCGGCAACGGCGGTCTCGCACAGGTGCGCGGCTCCGCGGAGAAACTGTGGCCCGACACGCTGGGCATCATGGGCTGGAAGGTCGAGGATCCAGGTCTCGCGGTCGTGTTCGACCGGGCGATCCCGCCCTTTATCGAGGCCAACCTTGCCGAAGCGGTCGACGAGATGTGCGCGCAGCTCAGCATCGCCCGCGAGGACATCAGCCGCTTTTGCTGTCACCCTGGCGGGGTCAAAGTCATCGACGCGATCGAAACCGCGCTCGAACTCAACCAGGGCGAGCTCAACCTCGAGCGCGAAGTGCTCAGGGACTTCGGCAACATGAGCGCGCCGACGGTGATGTTCGTGCTCGACCGGTTGCTTCAGCAGGGGCTTCCCGAGCGCGTCCTGATGACCGCCTTTGGCCCCGGCTTCACCTGTGCCGGGCTGTTGCTCGAGGCGGCTTGACGCTCAACCTCGTCATTCTCGGGCTGGTCACGCTGCAGCGCCTCGGTGAGCTGTGGTTGTCCAACCGTAACACGCGCCGCCTCGTCGCCCACGGCGCGCGGGAGCATGCGCAGGCACATTATCCGTTGATCGTCGCCGTCCACGCGTTGTGGCTTGCCGCTTTGTGGTGGTTTGCGCCGGGCCGCCCGATCGACGGGTTCTGGCTCGCGCTATTCGTGCTGATCGAGATTGCCCGCATCTGGGTATTGGGCTCGCTCGGCCGCCGCTGGACAACCCGGATCATCACTGTCCCCAAAGAGCCGCTGGTTCGCCGCGGACCCTACCGCTTTGTGAATCATCCCAATTATGTCGTCGTCGTCGCGGAAATCGCGGTCCTGCCGTTGGTCTTCGGCTTGTGGCAGGTGGCCCTGATTTTCACGCTGCTCAACGCCGCCGTGCTCGCCATCCGCATCCGCGAAGAGAACCGCGCGCTCGGGCGCTAAGCATCGCTTGCGCCACGGCTGCGCCCAGCCTATATCGCGGCTCTCTCCTCGACATCGTCAGATGCCTGAGGCTGGGGCCCCACGGCTCCGGTCCGAGAGACGTTTGTAGCTCCTGTGAGTGGAATTTGATGGCCGACGCCGCCGCGCTTTCGCGACAAATCGAGCCCGAGGTGAAGAGCCTCGGCTATGAGCTCGTGCGCGTGGCGATGATCGGCGGCACGTCGGATCCGACGCTCCAGGTCATGGCCGAGCGGCCCGACACCCGCCAGCTCAACCTGTCGGACTGCGAAACCATCTCCCGCCGCTTGTCCGAGTGGCTCGACCAGAATGACCCGATCGAGGGCGCGTTTCGGCTCGAGGTCAGCTCGCCCGGGATCGACCGGCCGCTGACCCGCCTCAAGGACTATGATGACTGGGCCGGGCAGGAAGCCCGACTCACGCTTACCGAGCCGCGCGAGGGCCGGAAGCAATATTCCGGCACGCTTCAGGGCACCGACGGGGAATCGGTGAAGATCCTCATCAAGGACGGCCAGTCGCATGCCATTCCGTTTTCCGACATTTCGTCGGCCAAGCTGCTCTTGACCGACAAGCTCATCAACGCCACCGCGCCGCTCAGTACCGACGGTGCCGATAAAATTGAGGCTGAGCCCGTCCGGGGGACGGGTTCAACGAAATTTCAGACGATAGAGGAATAATTCAAATGGCCACCGCACCCGCTGCCGTCAGCGCCAACAAGGCTGAGCTGATCGCGATCGCCGACGCGGTCGCGCGCGAAAAGCTGATCGACAAGGGCATCGTCATCGAGGCGATGGAGGACGCGATCCAGCGCGCGGCCCGGTCCCGCTACGGCGCCGAGAACGACATCCGCGCAAAGCTCGATCCGGTCACGGGCGACCTTCGCTTGTGGCGGGTGGTCGAGGTCGTCGAAGAGGTCGAAGACTATTTCAAGCAGGTCGACGTCAAGGGTGCGCAAAAGCTCCAGAAGGACGCCAAGCTCGGCGACTTCATCGTCGATCCGCTGCCGCCGATCGAGTTCGGGCGGATCGCCGCCCAGGCCGCCAAGCAGGTCATCTTCCAGAAGGTCCGCGACGCCGAGCGCGAGCGCCAGTTCGAGGAGTTCAAGGACCGGGTCAGCGAGGTCATCACCGGAGTCGTCAAACGGGTCGAGTTCGGCCACGTCGTCGTCGACCTCGGCCGTGCCGAGGGCGTCATTCGCCGCGACCAGCAGATCCCGCGCGAAATGGTCCGCGTCGGCGACCGCATCCGCTCGCTGATCATGTCGGTGCGCCGCGAAGCGCGCGGCCCGCAGATCTTCCTGTCGCGCGCCCACCCGGACTTCATGAAGAAGCTGTTCGCGCAGGAAGTCCCCGAGATTTACGACGGAATCATCGAGATCAAAGCCGCCGCCCGCGACCCGGGCAGCCGCGCCAAGATCGGCGTCATCAGCCACGACAGCTCGATCG
>JAZJZB010000159.1:0-2664 GCA_040390085.1 Pseudomonadota bacterium
CCGAGCGCGATCGCCTTGCCGTTGCCGATCGCCGGGAACTTGCCGACCTTGACCTGATAGCCCTTTTCCTTCGCCGCGGCCTCGGTCAGGCCGACGCTCGCGACCTGCGGGCGGCAGTAAGTGCAACCCGGAATATTCTTCGGGTCGAGCGCATGCGGATGGACATCCTTGTTGCCCATCTCCTGCGCGATCGCTTCCGCAACCGTGACCGCTTCGTGCATCGCCTTGTGCGCGAGCCACGGCGGCGCGGTGACGTCGCCGATCGCCCAGATGCCGGGGACGTTGGTGCGGCACAGGCCGTCGGTGTCGATGTGGCCCTTGGTCGTCTTCACGCCGAGCGGCTCGAGCCCGATATTCTCGGTGTTGGGGACGATCCCGACAGCGACGATCGCATGGCTGAAGCGATGCTCGGCCGACTTGCCGTCCGACGTCTTGATCGTTGCGGCAACGCCCTTCGCGTCGGCCTTGAGGCTTTCGACGCCGGCCGACGTATGGATGGTCAGTCCCTGCTTCTGGAGGCTCTTGGCGAGTTGCGCGCTGACTTCGGCGTCCTCGACCGGAACCACGCGGTCGAGCATTTCGACCACCGTCACCTTGGCGCCGAGATCGGCGTAGAAGCTGGCGAACTCGATCCCGATCGCGCCCGAGCCGATCACCAGCAGCTCGGTCGGCATCTCCGGCGGGGTCATCGCATGGCGATAGGTCCAGATGCGCTTGCCGTCGGCCTTGGCGAACGGCAGGTCGCGGGCCCGCGCGCCGGTGGCGACGATGATGTGCCTGGCCTGGAGCTCGGTCGTTTTGCCGTCCGCGCCCTTCACCGAAAGCTTGTCCTTGGCGGCGAGCGCGCCCTCGCCCATCACGACGGTGATCTTGTTCTTCTTCATCAGGTGCGCGACGCCCTGATTGAGCTGCTTGGCGACCGCGCGGCTGCGGGCGACGACCTTGGCGATGTCGAACGAGGGCTTTTCGTTGCTGAGGCCGTAGGCATCGGCGTGCTGGAGATAGTGATAGATTTCGGCCGAACGGAGCAGCGCCTTGGTCGGAATGCAGCCCCAGTTGAGGCAGATCCCGCCGAGCAACTCGCGCTCGACGATCGCGGTCTTGAGGCCAAGCTGCGCCGCGCGGATGGCCGCGACATAGCCGCCAGGCCCCGAGCCAAGGACGAGGAGGTCGTATTGGTCAGGCATTGGCATCTCCAAGCCCCTCTCCCGGCATGGGAGAGGGAGGGGCCCACTGCGCAGCAGTGGGAGGGTGAGGGGTGTGAAGCGCCGCGGCGATCATTTCGAACACGCCGCCCGGATTCTCGAGCACGTCATTGTTCCAGAAACGGAGCACCCGGAAGCCTAGCCGGCGAAGATAGGCGTCGCGCCGCAAATCGGACTTGTTGTCGGCGTGCTGTCCGCCATCGGCCTCGATGATCAGCCAGCGTTCGAGGCAGGCGAAATCGACGATGTAGGGGGCGATCACATGCTGGCGGCGGAACTTGGCGACGGGCATCCGGCGGTCGCGGAGACTCGACCAGAGGCGGCGTTCGGCGAGAGTTGGATTGGCGCGCATCGCACGGGCTCGATCGCGGAGCTCACGGGCGCGCTGGCGCTCGTCGTTGGTCGGCGGCCTCGGACGCACACCCCTCACCCTCCCACTCGGCTGCGCCGAGCGGGTCCCTCCCTCTCCCGTGCCGGGAGAGGGGCTATTCACCGCTAATCTCCCGCGGCTTTCCGTTCTCATCCAGCGCGACGAAGGTGAACTCGCCTTCCGCGACGAGGGTTTCGCTGTCGCCGTCGCGCTGCCGCGCAATCGCTTCGGCTTTCAGCCGCAGCGAGGTGCGGCCCTGCTTCAGCAGGTCGACATAGACGCTGAGCTCGTCGCCGACCGCCATTGCGCCCGGGAATTTGATCGCGTCCGCGGCGACCAGGATCGCCTTGCAGTGCGTCCGCCGCGACGCGAAGGAGCCGCAGGCGAGGCCCATCTGCCCCATCAGCCAGCCGCCGAACACGCCGCCATAAGGGTTGGTGTCGGCCGGCATGGCGGTGACGCGGATCACCGGAACGCGGCTGGCTTGGCTCAAGCCAGCATCCCCAGCGGGTTTTCGACCAAGCGCTTGAACGCCTGCATCAGCCTGGCGCCGTCAGCGCCGTCGATGGCGCGGTGGTCGAAGCTTCCGGTGGCGCTCATCACGGTCGCGATCTGCAGGCTGTCGTTGATCACGTAGGGCCGCTTCTCGCCGGCGCCGATGGCCATGATCATGCCCTGCGGGGGATTGATGACCGCCTCGAAATTCTTGATCCCGTACATGCCCATGTTCGACAGGCTGGCGGTGCCGCCCTGATATTCCTGCGGCTGCAGCTTGCCGTCGCGGGCGCGGGCGGCGAGATCGTGCATTTCCTTGGCGATGGCCGAGACGCTCTTGCCGTCGGCGCCGACGATGATCGGCGTGATCAGCCCGCCGGGGATCGACACCGCGACCGAAATGTCGGCGCGGCTGTATTTGAACAAGTGGTCGCCGGCGAAGCTGACGTTGCACTCGGGCACCTCGATCAGCGCCTGGGCCAGCGCCTTGATCATCAAATCGTTGACGCTGAGCTTCACGCCGCGGCTTTCGAGGCCCTTGTTGAGGTCGCCGCGGAGCTTGAGCAAAGCGTCGAGATTGATGTCGACGGTCAG
>JAZJZB010000159.1:2674-11221 GCA_040390085.1 Pseudomonadota bacterium
ACTTCGGACCGCCGTCGTTATGGCTGGCGTTCATGTCCTCGTGGACGTAGATGGCATACCGGGCGCCGTAGCCGAACTCGACGTGGACCAGAGTCCCCGCTATCTGGGTGACGCCGACCTCGCCCGAATCGCGGAGCGCCCCGGTGAGGACGGGGACCTGCTGCTTCGACTCGGTGAGGCGGCGGGCAATGGTCTTGCGGACATTGCTGAGCTTGACCGCTTCGTGCGGGATGGCCTGCTCGATCGGGCCGGGCGCGACGAGGTGTCCGGCGGTGGCCGGAGCCGCTGCGGCAGCGGGGGCCGCAGCGGGCGCCTTGCCGGCGGCCGCATCGACGTCGGCGCGGACGATCCGCCCGCCGGGGCCGCTGCCCTGGATGTTCGAAAGGTCGATGTTCTGCGCCTGGGCGAGCTTCCTGGCGAGCGGCGAGGCCTTGACCCGGTCGCCTTCGGCCTTGGCCGGGGCTGCCGCGGGTTGGGGCGGCGCTGCGGGCGTCTCGACCGCGGCTTGCGGCGGCGGCGTGGCGTCCGGCTTCGGTTCGGGAGCAGGCTTGGGCGCGGCTGGCGCAGCAGTGTCCGGCTTTGGCGCGCCTGCGGCGGACGCGTCCTCCCCCTCGCCGGCCAGAATCGCGATCGGCGCCCCGACCTTCACGCCGTCGGTGCCTTCGGCGACCAGGATCTTCGCGATCTTGCCCTCGTCGACGGCCTCGAACTCCATCGTCGCCTTGTCGGTCTCAATCTCGGCGAGGATGTCGCCCGACTTCACCTCGTCGCCCTCCTTGACCAGCCACTTGGCGAGGGTGCCCTCCTCCATCGTCGGAGAAAGCGCGGGCATCTTGAGTTCGATCGGCATGGGCGTTCCAGTCGCGCGGAGTGACTGGCGCGGCTCAAAGCCAATGCGGTGGTCGCGGTCAAGTGCGCGGCCAATTTCGCATGTCGCCGCTTGCGCTCGAATTGCAATTCGATCAGCACAGTCGGCAGATGGGGGAAAGCACGCCCAAGCGGACCTATCTGGTGGTCGTCGACGACAGCGATGAGTCGCGTGTCGCGCTTCGCTTTGCCGCCCGCCGGGCGGCCAAGACCGACGGCCGGATCGAGGTGCTTGGAATCGTCGAGCCGCAGGATTTCGTGCAGTTCGGCGGAGTCCAGAACGCGATCGAGGAAGAGCAACGGCTGCGCATCGAGGGCGTGGTCAGCTCGGCGATCGGCGAGATCCTCGACGAGTCCGGAGTGGAGGCGACGATCATCATGCAGCACGGCGAACCGACCAAGGCCGTGCGCGACTATATCGGCGACCGCCAGGAAGTCGCTGCGCTGGTGCTCGGCGCGGCGCCGAGCGGCAACCCGGGGCCGCTGGTCGCCAATTTCACCGGCAATGACGCCGGCAAGCTGCCGTGCCCGGTGATGCTGATCCCGGGCTCGCTCAGCGACGAGCGGCTGGAACAATTGAGTTGAGGGCTCTCGCCAAAATTTCGGCGAGCTTCACGCAACCGGTTTCGTCTTCGGCGGTGAAGCGGCCGGTCTTCGGGCTGTCGAGGTCGAGCACCGCGATCAGCTCACCGTCAGCGCCGACAATCGGGACGACGATCTCGCTGTTCGAGGCGGAGTCGCAGGCGATGTGGCCCGGAAAAGCGTGGACGTCGTCGACCCGCTGCACCTGCCTGGTCGCCGCCGCGACGCCGCACACGCCGGTGCCGAACGGGATCCGGATGCAGGCCGGGCGGCCCTGGAACGGGCCGAGGACCAGCTCGCCGCCGACGTTGCGGTAGAAGCCGACCCAGTTGAGGTCGGGCACGCTTTCCCAGATCAGCGCCGCCGCATTGGCCATGTTGGCGATCGGGTCGGGCTCGCCGGCAACCAGGCCGCCAAGCGCGGACGCGAGGTCGCGGTACATGGTTGCGGGGTCCGCGGCTGCGATCTTGAAGTCGTACATTCCAAATTCCTCCCTGGCCGAAGGCTGGGAGGGGAACCGTCCAAAGGACGGTGGAGGGTCATTGCGAACCCTCCAATTACCCCTCCACCAGCTTCGCTGGTTCCCCTCCCCATCGCCGGCGATGGGGAGGAATTAGTCGAAATCCACCTTCCCGCGGCCGCGCTTGACGGCGCTGCGTTGCTTTTTCTTGTCGACTCGCTCGGCCTTGGCGGCCCGGCTCGGCCGCGTCGGCTTGCGCTTGCACGGAATCATATGGGCATCCGCGATCATCTCCGCCAGCCTGCGACGCGCGTCGGCGCGATTGGACTCCTGCGTGCGGAAACGCCGGGCGGTGATCAGCAGCTCGCCGCCGCTGGTGACCCGGCTGCCGGCGATGACCTTCAGCCGCGCATAAACCTCGGGACTGAGGCCGAGCTTGAACAGGTCGACGCGCAGCTGGACCGCGGTCGCGACCTTGTTGACGTTCTGGCCGCCGGGGCCGGTGGCGGCGAGGAACGTCTCGCTGAGCGCGTCGTCAGGGACGATCACTGATTCCGGTCGAATCCGTTCCCCGGGCGGCTTCGCTGCGGAATCGTCAGGCCGCATCGCGCCAGTCCGCGAAATAATCCGGCAGCGGGGCGGTGACGTCGATCGTTTCCTTGCGTTCGCGCGGAACGACCAGGCGCGAAGCGTGGAGCAGCATCGGGCCGCCGGGAACTCCGTAGACCCGGTCGCCGGTGATCCCCCGTCCGAACGCCTGGCGCGCGTGGGCGCGGATTTGATGGGTCCGCCCGGTCAGCGGCTGAAACTCGACCAATGTGGACCCATCGCGCACCGCCAGCCGACGCCAGCGCGTTGTCGCTTCGAGCCCATGCTTGTCCGCAACCATCCGCCAGCCCGCCTCGGCGCTCGATTTCTTCGCGAGGGGAATATCGATCACTCCAGCCTCATCGTCGATCACGCTCGCCACGACCGCCAGATAATATTTTTCGACGGCGCGGCTTTCGAACGCCTGCTGGAAGCGGGCGCGCGCTTTAGCGGTGCGGGCGAACAGCAGGCACCCGCTGGTGTCGGTGTCGAGCCGGTGCATTGGAGTCGGCGGCCGCTGGAAGCCCGATTTGAGCTCATTCAGCCTGGACGCGATCGACTCGCCGCCGCGGCGCGGCGCATCGACCGGCAGGCCCGCCGGCTTGTCGAGCACGAGCGCCTCGGCGTCGATGAAGATGATGCGTTCAGCAAGGTCCATGTCCCGTCCGTGGCAGCCACCTCCCCTCCCTGCAAGGGAGGGGCGAAGGGGTGGGTAGCTGCGAGCGGGCTCGACGCCCGCGAGAAGCTTCTTCAGCGGCGTCGAGCCGCTTCAGAAGCACCCACCCCCGACCCCTCCCTGGCAGGGAGGGGAAGCCGCTTTTGTGACTCCCTTGCAACGAACCTAGGGAATCCAGCGTGTTAGGAAATATTAACCTTTTCCCTTCAGACCTCGAATGGTTAATGGATGCTTCAAGGCCATTAAGGGGGCTTAACGCTCTTGGGGGGCCAGTGAGGGGGACCAAGCAATGCGCGTGCTGCTGATCGAAGACGAGCCGACCACCGCCAAGAGCATCGAGCTGATGCTCGGCACGGAGGGCTTCAACGTCTACACCACCGACCTTGGGGAAGAGGGCCTCGATCTCGGCAAGCTCTACGATTACGACATCATCTGCCTCGACCTGAACCTGCCGGACATGCACGGCTATGACGTGCTCAAGAAGCTCCGCACGGCCAAGGTCGGAACTCCGGTCCTGATCCTGTCGGGCATCGGGGAAATGGATTCAAAGGTCCGCGCGCTCGGCTTCGGCGCCGACGATTATGTGACCAAGCCCTTCCATCGCGACGAGCTCGTGGCGCGCATCCACGCGATCGTCCGCCGGTCGAAGGGTCATTCGCAATCGGTCATCCGCACCGGGAAGCTGGCAGTGAACCTCGACGCCAAGACGGTCGAAGTCGATGGCGCGCGCGTGCACCTGACCGGCAAGGAATATGCGATGCTGGAGCTGCTTTCGCTGCGCAAGGGCACCACCCTGACCAAGGAGATGTTCCTCAATCATCTCTATGGCGGAATGGACGAGCCCGAACTCAAGATCATCGACGTGTTTATCTGCAAGCTGCGCAAGAAGCTGAGCCTTGCTTGCGGCGGCGCGAATTACATTGAGACCGTCTGGGGCCGCGGCTATGTGCTGCGCGATTCCGATGCGGACGAGGCTTCCGAGCCGGAGCCGCAGGCGGCCGTCGCTTAACCAAGCCATAGCCGGGGGAAGAGAAGGCGGGGCGCGCGGGACCCCATCAAAGTAGTACTTTGATGGGAACCCTTAGGCGCTCCGCTTTTTTCATGCGGTGATTGGTTTAAGTTCTCGACCACGCCGGCGAGACGCTCGCGTCATCGATGCGGGACGACAACCGAATCATCTGCGAAGCGCCAAGACCAAGGATCGGGTCGCGCCTGGCGATGACCAAGGTCTGCCGCACCGCGGCGGAATGGCGTATCTACGAAGCGGACCGTGCTCAGATGAGGCGCGACCTTGAACCCATAGGCATGGTACCCGAAGGCAAGTAGGCCGGGGAAACAACGCACCGGCCCAAGTTGCACACCGGGAGTGCGCACTTGCCGGGGCGCCGGAAAGGTTCACGCGCCTCGACGCGGCCTTAAACAACCAAGCTACGCCACAATCACAAAGGCAGGAACTGAACCTCGGCGGGGCGGTGATCAGGCGTTGATCAGCGAGCGCCTGCGAGCGGGCAGCGACACGAGGTCGCTCGCCGGCTGGTCGAGCTCGACGTCGTCCATCCGCCGCCAGCCGTCGCGGCCGAGCCGCTCGAGCGGCCGGAAGCCGGTTTTGTAGGCCATGCGGGTCGAGCCCTCGACCCAATAGCCGAGATAGACATAGGGCAGGCCGGCACGCGCGGCGCGCACGATATGGTCGAGGATGATGTAGGTGCCGAGCCCCTTGCGAGCGTCGGGACCGACATCGAAGAAGCTGTAGATCATCGACAGGCCATCGCCCTGCTGGTCCGACAGGCAGGCGCCAACCAGCTTGCCCGGACGCCTGTTGACCGACGGCTCGCGATATTCGACGACATAAGTACGGACCGGAGTCTGCTCGACCATGTCCGCGAAATCACTCTCGTCCATCTCGGCCATTCCGCCGCCGGGGTGACGAACCGCGAGATAGCGACGGAGCAGTTCATATTGCTCCTCGGTGGTCCACGGCTTGCACGCGCTGACCTCGAGATCGGCGTGGCGGCGGACGAGCTTGCGCTGGGTCGCGCTGGCTTCGAATTCGGCGGCCAGCACGCGGACGGAGACGCAGGCCGAGCAATCGATGCAGCTTGGGCGGTATGCGACCGACTGGCTGCGGCGGAAGCCGATCCGGCCGAGCGCCTCGTTGAGCTCGCTCGAATGGCGGCCCGACAATTCGGTGAAGACCTTCCGCTCAACCTTTCCCGGCAAATACGGGCACGGGCTGGGGTTGGTCACAAAGAATTTCGGGAAGCGAAAGGGTGCGCTCACCCGCGACCTCACTCAGTTGGTTACGCAGTCCTTTATGTGCCTGGTTAACGCCGAAGGAAAGACTTCAGATGCCTCATTTTCGATGGAAGCGAGACGGTGTCCCGCCAAGGGACAGTGGCCCCTCCATCATCCAGCCTTCGCTGGATGGTCCCCCTCCCCAAGCAAGCTTGGGCAGGAACTAGTCGAGCTGGGCGCGCTCGACCCGGAATCCGGCCGCCTCGAGTCGGGCGACGACATCCTCGATCGCCTGCGGGTCGCGGGCTTCGCATTCAACCTCGATCATGGTGTCCTTGGCCGGCAACCGGGTGAAGATCCGGCTGTGGTTGATCTCGATGACGTTCACGCCGGCCTCGTAAACCTTGGCGGTGATCGCAGCGAGCGCGCCCGGCTGATCCTGGGCGGCGACGTGGAGGCGGGCGATGCGGCCCTGCCGGACCAGGTCGCGGACGAGGACGTTGGCGAGCAAATGGGTGTCGATATTACCGCCGCACAGCAGGGTCGCGACCTTCTTGCCCTTGTAGCGACCGGGGTCGGCGAGCATCGCGGCAAGGCCGGCCGCGCCCGCTCCTTCGACGACGGTCTTTTCAATTCCGACCAGCATCGACACCGCGCGCTCAAGCTCGCGTTCCGGCACCAGCTGCACCGGGATCGAATAGTCTTTGAGGATGCGCGAGGTGAGCTCGCCCGGTTGCTTGACCGCAATGCCTTCGGCGAGCGTGTCGCCGCCCAACGGCATGTGGCAGCCTTCGATCGCGCATTTCATCGACGGGTAGAGTTCCGCCTCGACTCCGACGAGCTCGATGTCCGGCCTCACCGAGCGCGCGGCAATGGCGATTCCGGACATCAGCCCGCCGCCGCCAATCGGCACCACGATGGTCTCGAGGTCCGGCACATCGTCGAGCATCTCGAGCGCGACCGTCCCGGCGCCGGCGATGACCTGGGCGTCGTCGAACGGGTGGACGAACACATAGCCTTTCTCGAGGGCGAGCTCGCGGGCCTTGGCGTAGGCGTCGTCGAACATGTCGCCGTGGAGCACGACGGTGGCGCCGTGGCCCGCGGTCTGGGTCACCTTCACCGTCGGCGTATTGGCCGGCATGACGATGGTCGCCGGAATGCCGAGGCGCTTGGCATGATAGGCGACCGCCTGCGCGTGGTTGCCCGCTGACGCAGCGATCACCCCGCGGGCCCGCTCCTCGGCGGTCAGCTGAAGCAATTTGTTGAGCGCACCGCGCTCCTTGTAGGCGGCAGTGAACTGCAGGTTTTCGTATTTCAGCCAGACTTCGGCGCCGATGATGTCGGACAGGGTCCGGCTGACCAGCATCGGCGTGCGGATCACAGCGCCCTTGATCCGCTCGGTTGCGGCGCGGATGTCGTCGATCGTCGGAGGGTGCATCATTGGCGGCGAGGCCTAGCGGTTCACTTGGCGCCGGACAATGCTATGCCCGGCCAATGCTGAGGGTCTCGATCGCGCTTGCAGCGCTGCTTTCATCGCCGGCTTGGGCCGACACGCTGTTCACCAATGTCAACGGCATCCAGGCGACGTCCAGCGGTCAACTGCAGCACTTTGGAGGCCTCGTCATCGGCGACGACGGGCGGGTGAAGCAGGTCATCGCCAACGGCTCCTCGGCGCGCCTGCCGCGCCGAAGCGACCATCTTCACGTAATCGATGGCGAGGGCCGCACGCTGCTGCCGGGCCTGATCGACGCGCACGGCCATGTGATCGACCTCGGCTTTGCAGCGCTGCGGATCGACGTCACCGGGACGCGGTCGATTGCCGAATTGCAGCAGCGGCTGCGCGACTACGCAGCGGCGCATCCAACCGACCCGTGGATCGTCGGCTTCGGCTGGAACCAGGAGCTTTGGGCGGAGAACAGGTTTCCAACCTCCGCCGATCTCGACGCGGCGGTGAGCGATCGGCCGGTCGTGCTCGAGCGCGTCGACGGCCATGCGGTCGTGGCCAACAGCGCCGCGCTAAGGGCCGCGGGTGTGACCTCGGCAACGCAGCCGCCACCCGGCGGCGAAATCCATGACGGCGTGTTCGTCGATGCGGCTCGTGGGCTGGTCGATAAGGCGATCCCCAAACCCACTCCCCGGCAGGTCGATCAAGCGCTTGCAAAGTCGCAGGACATTTTGCTCGGCTTTGGCGTGACTGGGGTCGGATCGATGAGCACTTCGGTCGACGACTGGAAGGCGTTCCGGCGCGCCGGCGAAGCGGGCCGGCTGAACGTGCGGCTGATGAGCTATTTGTCGGGCACCGAGTCGATGGCGGCGGTGCCAAAGCCGACGGAATGGCTGTACGGCGACCGGCTTCGCGCGGTGGGCATCAAGCTGTTCGCCGACGGAGCGCTCGGCTCGCGCGGAGCGTGGCTCAAGCAGTCCTATGCCGACAAGCCGGACACGCGCGGGCTGCAATTCCATTCGGATGCGGAAATGCTCAGTCTCGCCGATGCTGCGGCGTCGCGCGGATTCGCCGTCGCGACCCACGCCATCGGCGACGCCGCCGATGCGCAGATCATCACCGTCTACGAGCAGCTGTCGAAAAAATACGGGCGCGATCGGCGGTGGCGCATCGAGCATTTCCAGATCGCCGACCCGGCCGATATTGCGCGGCTGGCGCCGGCCGGCATCGTCGCCTCGATGCAGCCGACGCACCAGACCAGCGACCGGCTGATGGCCGAGAAACGGCTTGGACCGAACCGGCTCGCCGGCGCTTACGCCTGGCAGATGGTGCTCAAGTCGGGCGCGAAGCTCGCGTTCGGTTCGGACTTCCCGGTGGAATCGCCAAACCCCTTCCCCGGCCTGTCGGCGGCGATCAGCCGGCAGGACCCGAACGGCCAGCCGCCCGGCGGCTGGATCCCGAGCGAGCGGCTGACGCTTGGTCAGGCACTGCACGCCTTCACCCGCGGCGCGGCCTATGCCGGCTTTGCCGAGCAGAAGATCGGCGCGCTCGAGCCCGGCAAATGGGCCGACTTCATCCTGATCGACCGCGATCCGACCAAGGTCGATGCGCGGGCGCTTGCGCGCACGCAGGTCCTCGAGACGTGGGTGGCGGGGAAGAAGTTGTGGTCCTTCGAGACGCCGCTTCGACTTCGCT
>JAZJZB010000159.1:11237-11530 GCA_040390085.1 Pseudomonadota bacterium
GCGGCCGCGGAGGGGCCCGTCGAAGGCCCGTCTCGAAGGACCGAGCGCGGGAAATGAGCATCGAAGGCGTCAGCACCTGCGGGAGCTCTTCGGGCGGCTTGCCCGGCGCGTACCACAGGTAGAGCGGGACTCCCGCCCGCCCGCGGCTTTCGAGGAAGCGGGTGATCGCCGGATCGCCGTTGGTCCAGTCGCCGGCGAGGACCTTCACGCCCGCCTTCCGGAATGCGTCGCGGACTTCCGCGCGGTCGATCGTGGCGGCTTCGTTGACCTTGCAGGTCAGGCACCAGTCGGCG
>JAZJZB010000160.1:0-8689 GCA_040390085.1 Pseudomonadota bacterium
CAGGCGGCGACAAGGATGGCTACCGCAACCTCTCGGGCCGCCTGCGCGGTACCTTAGCGCTGGGGCCGGATATCAAATTGGGGGCTTCGGCCCTCGCCCTGACCGGCCGCAGCGACTTTGACGGCTACGACCTCGTCACCTTCGCCCATGAGGACACGCTCGATAACAGCCGCAACCGGCTCGGCGCCGGCCGTTTGTGGGCGGAGTTTGGCGACGATCGATCTCCATGGAGCGGCCGAGTCAGCGCCTCGCTCCTGGCGTCGTCGAATCGCAATTATCTCGACGATGAGCCGCTCAACACTACGCGGGGCGCGCGTCGGATGATCGATGCCCAGGTTGAGCGCAGCATCGCCACCGGCTCGGTTAGGCACCGTTTGATCTTCGCCGCCGAGGCCGAGCGTGAGACATTCCACGCCCGCGATACGCTCTATGGCGGCTTCACCAACCAGGACCGCGACCGCTCCCACCAGGCACTCACCGCGGAATGGCGCGCGTCGACCAGCAGGGTGACCGGCGACGTCGCGATCCGCCGCGACATCTTCAACCGCTTCCAGGACGCGACTTCGCTGCGCGCGTCGCTGCTTGCCAATGTCGGCGGCGGGTTCGCGCTCACTGGCTCCTACGCCCAGGGCATCGCACAGCCGACCTTCTTCGACCTGTACGGGTTCTTCCCCGGCAATTTCGTTGGCAATCCATCGCTTAAGCCGGAAAGCTCGCGCGGTTTCGAGGGTGGCGTCCGGTTCCGCCGAAACGCGTTCGAAGCCTCGCTCACCGGCTATCGACAGCGGTTGCACGACGAGATCGTCGACGTGTTCGACCCGAGCACATTCCTGCAAACCACGGTCAACCGCGCGGCGACCAGCCGTCGCTCCGGGGTCGAGGCCCAGGCGGCTTGGCGCCTTGCCGACAAGCTGCGGTTGTCGGCAAACTACGCCTTTCTCCACGCGACCGAGCCCGGCACTGGGCTGGAGCGCGAGGCGACCGAGCTCCGCCGTCCCAAGCATAGTGGATCGATTGCCGCGGATGGCTCCGCCGGCCGGTGGAGCTACGGCCTGTCGATCGCCTACGTCGGGGCGCACCTCGATCGCCGAGACAATTATCCGTACGATGTCGTCCGCCTCAACTCATACTGGCTCGCTGGCGCCCGGGTCGCTTACGCAGTGAAGGCCGGAATCGAGCTGTTCGCCCGCGGCTCCAACCTGTTCGATTCGCGCTACAAGGATTCGGCGGGCTACCGGACCGAGGGCCTGGGACGGTTTGGAGGCGTGCGGCTCGCAAGCCGCTGACGGTCAGGAGGCGGGCGCATCGGCGATCATCGCCGTGAAGTTCGCCTCGGCCGCAACCTTGCCATCGACCAACGCGCGTCCGGCGAACTTGCAAACGCTCGACCGCTTCTGGACGAACTCGACCTCGAGCCGCAGGAGAACGCCAGGCTCGACCGGCTGGCGGAACTTGGCCCCTTCGATGGCCATGAAATAGACCAGCTTGCCCGAGCCGGCGAGGCCGAACGCCTCGACCGCGAGCACGCCCGCCGCCTGGGCGAGCGCCTCGACGATCAGGACCCCAGGCATGATCGGGCGCGCCGGGAAATGGCCCTGGAAGAAGGGCTCGTTGATCGTCACGGCCTTGATCGCGACGATCCCTTTGTCCGGGTCGAGGCTTTCGACCCGGTCGATGAGCAGCATTGGATAGCGATGCGGCAGCGCCGCCATCACCCGCTTGATGTCGAGCGGGCCGATCGCGGCGCTGGCCGTGGCGTCAGCCATCTCGGCTTAGCGGCCCTGCGGCTGCGCCGGCTTGGCCTCGGCGGGAGCTGTCGTCTGAATCGAGGGAAGCGCGGTGTTGAGCGACGCAACCACGTCCCCAGTCACGTCGATATTGGCGCTGGTCGCGAGGGTCGAACCAACTTCGATGAGGACTGTGGCGCCGCGCTTCTGCATGACCTGGGTGTAGATCGGGCCGAGCTTGTCCTGGATCTGCTTCTGGACATAGGCGGAATTGCGTTGGATTTGGGCCTGCTGGCTCTGCAGCTCGGCCGCGCCCTGCTGCTGCTTGGTCTGGAATGCCTTGATGCGAGCCTGGAGCGTGGCATCTGGCTCCTTCCCGCCAAGCGCCTCGACTGCGGCCTGGATCGATTTTCCTTCCGCTTGGAGCGGTGTAGCCAAGGTCTTCTCGCGGGCCTGCAGGGCGGTCACTTGGGCGCGCAGCGTGAGCGATGCCTTTTTGCAGGCGTTGCAATCGGTGCTGACCTTGTCGAGATCGACGACGGCGACAACCGCGGCCGGAAGCGCCTGGGCGCTGACCGTCGTGGGTGCAATCATCGCAGCGACGAAAGCTGCTGAAATCATAAGCTGTTTCATCAGAATTGAGTTCCTACGTTGAAGCTGAAGATTTTGGTGTTGTCGCCCTTTTGCTTGAGCAGGGCCTTGGCGAGATCGATGCGAAGCGGGCCGAATGGCGAAACCCAGTTGACGCCGATGCCGATCGACAGCCGCGGACTTGGCGAATTTCCGAGGAAGAACTCGCGGAAGCCTGGCGTGATATTATAGAGCGCAGGGTCGCAAGGCGCATCATTATTCGGGTTGTTGTCGCCGAGATTCTGCTGGCAATTCGGGCCAGTGCCGGTCTTTAGTGTGCCGGTTTGCGGCACGTTCGTCAGACTTGGCTGCGTGATGTTCCACAGCGAACCGATGTCCACGAACGCGGAAGGCCGCAGGCCGACGCTTTTGAGCCCCGCGCTGGTGGGGAACTCGAGCTCGAGGCGGCCCATGTAATAAGCGCGCCCGCCGAGCGCGTCCGTGATGCGCGCCTGGCCCGTGTTGAGCGTCCCATCGGTATTGTATGGCACGCGCTGGATCCGCGGGCCGATGCCGCGCCAGTTGAAGCCGCGAAGCTGCGGGCCGAAGAAACGGTCGGTCAGGCGGATCGCATCGACTCCGTCCCGGATCGGCTTTTGCAGCGGCGCGATGAAGCCTGCCTCGCCGTGAATCGAAAAGACCCAGCCGGCGCCAAAACCCTTGTATTTGGTCGCATCTATGCGCGAGCGGATATAGCGCACGTCGCCGCCAAGGCCCGCGAAATCCTCGGACCAGGTCAGACGATGGCCACGGGTCGGACGAATGCCGTTGGTGTCATCATAAACCGTTGACACTCCAACCGCTGACGTCAGACGCGTGCCAAGCTGATCGCAAAGATAACGTCCCGCCTTGAGCGGGTCGCAAACGCCGGCGGTGTAGAAAAGGGTCTTGTCGAGCGAGACCTTGTCCTGGACGAGCGAGTAGCGCGTGCCGAGCGTCCAATATTCGGTCAACGGGAAGCCAAGCTGAAGCCCGCCGCCGGTGCTGACTTGCTTGTACGTCGTGTTCCGCTGGTTGCCGAGATAGTTGAAGCTGCTGTAGTCGCGCCGGAACAGCTGCCCGCCGAACAAGATTGACTTGTCGAGGAAATAGGGGTCGACGAAGCCGCCTTCGATCGACTTTGAGTAGCGCGACCAGTTGACCGCCGCATTGAGCGACTGGCCCTTGCCCATGAAATTGTTCTGCGAGACGGCGAGCTGGATGACGAAGCGCTGGAGGCTCGAATAACCGCCTGACAATGATAGCTGGCCGGTCGGTTTTTCCTCGACGTTGAGGCCAAGCACGACGCGGTCGGGGGCCGACCCCTCGGTCTGCTTGATCTCCATCTTTTGCTGGAAGAAGCCGAGGCTCTGGATCCGGTCCTGGCTGCGCTTCACCTTCATTGCGTTGAAGGCGTCGCCCTCGTTCAAGCGGAATTCGCGGCGGATCACCTTGTCGCGGGTCGTCGTGTTGCCGGTAATGTCGATCCGTTCGACATAGACGCGCGGAGTTTCGCCGACCTTCAGCTTAAGGTTCATCAGGTGTTTGTCAGAATCGCGGTCATAGACCGGATTGATGTCCGCGAACGCGTAGCCGAGATTACCGGCAGCTTCGTTGAGATCGGTGACGGCGTCCTCGACCTTCTTGGCGTCGAACCAGCTGCCTGGCTGAACCTTGGCAATCTCGAGCACCTTGGCGTTGGGGAAATCGCGCAGCGCGCTGTCTGCTTCGACCGTGCCGAAATGGTAGCGCGGCCCCTCCTCGACGACGTAGGTTATGACGAAATTGCGACGATCCGGAGTCAGCTCGGCAAGCGCGGAGACGACGCGGAAGTCGGCATAACCCTGGGTCAGGTAGAAAGCGCGCAGCTTCTGCTGGTCGGCGGCGAGGCGGTCAGGATCATAGGTGTCGTTGGACTTGAGGAAGCCAAGCGGGCCGCCCGATTCGCGGGTGTACATTTCCTTGCGCAGCCGGGCATCGCCGAAGTGATCGTTGCCGAGGATGTTGATCGCGCGGACCTTGGCGAGATCGCCCTCGTAAATCTCAAACACGACATCGACGCGGTTCTGGTCGAGCTGGACGATCTTGGGTTCGATCCGCGCCGCGAAACGGCCCTGCCGGCGATAGAGCTCCAGAATCCGTTCGACGTCGGCGCGAACCGCGGGCCGGGTGAATATCTGCCTCGGGGCGAGCTTGATTTCGGGGGTGATCTTGTCGTTCTTGAGGCGCTTGTTGCCCTCGAGGATGATGCGGTTGATGACCGGGTTTTCCTTGACCGCGATGACCAGGTCGCCGGTTTCGCCGCCAGTGATCTGCACGTCGGCGAACAACTGTGTCGCGTACAGGTCCTTGAGCGCCTGATCGAGCGTCGCCGCGGTGTAAGTCTGGCCCGGGGCAAGGTTCGCATAGGCGCGGATGGTTTCCGGCTCGAGCCGTTGGCTTCCGCGAACGCTGATCGAGCGGATCATGCGCTGCTGCGGCGGCTGGGCCGGAACTGGAGAAGCTGGCAGCGGGGCCGGCGCAGCCTGCGCAAGCAGCGGGGCAGCCCAACCGCCCAGCATCGTTCCCACCAGAAGCACCGCGCCCGAGCGCCGGCTAAAATTCTTCGACCTTGAAATCACCCGCGTCCCCGCCTTTTCGTGCAATTGGTGCAGCGACCAGCCTGTCGCCATGCTCCGGTTTTCTGCCCTGCCCCAACCCTCCTAGCCAATCAAGCGCTGAAGCCGGTCCCAGAGCCCGAGTGAAGCCAAATCATTGATTGTCGTGAACACCACCAACGCGAGGATGATGGCCAGCCCGCCGCGGAATGCCCAATCCAGTGCGCGAGCACTGACCGGTCGGCGTCGAATCCCTTCCACGGCATAGAAAAACAAATGCCCTCCATCCAGCATCGGGACTGGCAACAGGTTGATGAATCCGAGATTAATTGAGAACAGCGCAAGCAGCTGGACGAAGGGCAACGCGCCGAGCGATGCCTGCTGTCCGGCGATCTGAGCGATCTTGATTGGCCCGCCGACGTCCTCTGTCCCGCGCTGGCCGCTGACGATCTGGACCAGCCCGTCGATCATCGAGCGCGTAATGAGGAACGTGTAACGGACCGCCTCGGGGAATGCCTCGAGCGGAGACAAAGGTTCAAGCACGCCGGTCGTCGGGAAGACGCCGAGCAGACCGCGCTTGAATTTTTCACCGAACGGGTCGGTGACCGTGTCCGCCTTGAGGTGGACCTGGATCACCTGCTTCGTGCCATTCCTGACAAAGTGCACCGGGACCGTCTGGTCCGGGCGAAGCATGACCACCGAGCGGATGTCGTCGAAATTGGGCGTTTCCCGGTTGGCGATCGAGAGGATCTTGTCGCCGGGCTTGAGGCCGGCCTCGGCAGCCGCGGTATTGGGGGCGATCGCGCCGATAATGTTGGTGCGCGGCGCTCCGAGCATCATGAAAAAAGCGGCGAAGATCAGGATCGCGAGCAGGAAGTTGGCGGCGGGCCCGGCCAGCACGACGAGGAAGCGCTGCCAAACAGGCCGCACCTGAAACGCCTTGTCGCGGAGGTGCGGCGTAATGCTTTCCAGATCAGCCGGGTTTGAAGCCGGGCTCATGTCACCGACGAACTTCACGTAGCCGCCGAGCGGAAGCCAGGCGACCTTCCAACGCGTGCCCTGCTTGTCGGTCCAGCCGATCAGCTCGCGGCCAAAGCCGATCGAGAAGGTCTCGGCCGGGATCTTGAACCAGCGCGCCACAAGATAGTGGCCGAGCTCATGGAAGAAGACGAGCGGACCAAGCGCGCAAATGAAGGCGATCAGGACCAGCCAGAGGGGTGGTTGCGGAAGCATCAGGAACAAGCCGCTTTCATCATTGCGCTGGAGCGCTTGCGCGTCACGCGGTCAATCTCCAGCACGTCTCCGATTGAGCTCGGCGCGTCGAAATCCGCGCGTTCAAGCGCTCGACCGACCTGGTCCGCGATGTCCGGGAATCGGATGTGCCCGGCAAGGAAGCTTGCCACCGCGACTTCGTTGGCAGCGTTGAGCACAATTGGTGCGGTGCCGCCGGCTTCGAGAGCATTGCGCGCCAATGTCAAAGCAGGAAAGCGTTGCAGATCAGGAACCTGAAAGTCGAGTCTAGCAATCGTTGCGAGGTCGAGTCGCTGCGCCGGCGTGGTCATCCGCTCGGGCCAGGCAAGCGCATAGGCAATCGGGATTCGCATGTCGGGAGCGCCGAGCTGCGCAAGCACCGAGCCGTCAACGAACTCAACCATCGAATGGATCACCGACTGGGGGTGGATCAGCACCTCGAGCCGCGCCGACTGCAGGCCGAACAGATAATGCGCCTCGATCAGCTCGAGGCCCTTGTTCATCAGCGTTGCGGAATCGACCGAGATCTTCGCGCCCATCGACCAGTTGGGATGAGCGACCGCCTCGGCCGGGGTTGCCGCACCGATGGTTTCCGCCGATGCCGTCCGGAACGGGCCTCCGCTCGCGGTCAGGATAATCTTCGCAACGTCCTGCTCGCGGCTGCCGGCGAGGCACTGGAAGATCGCATTATGCTCGCTGTCGACGGGGAGCAGCGTCGACCCGCTGGCTGCAGCGGCCTCGGTCATCAGCTTGCCGGCAGTGACCAGCGCCTCCTTGTTGGCGAGCGCCACCGTCCGGCCCGCCCCGACCGCGGCCATCACCGGCTTGAGGCCCGCGCAGCCGACGATCGCAGCGATCACCAGATCGGCATCGCTTGTCGCTGCCTCGACCAGCGCCGCTTCCCCGGCCGCCGCCCGGCAGTCACTACCGGCGAGAAGGTCCTGCAAATCCTGGAAACGGCCTTCGTCGGCGATGACCGCAAGCTTGGCCCCGGTGCGCCGGGCGATCGCCGCCAGCGCTTCGACGTTGGTGGCGGCGGTCACTGCCGTGACCTCGAAGCGATCGCGGTTGCGTTCGACCAGGTCCAGTGTCGACTTGCCGATCGAGCCGGTCGCGCCGAGGATGACGAGCTTTCGCATCACGTCAGCCCCAGTAGCTGTGCGGCGGCAGTAAGCACAGCCACCGGAATCAGGCCATCGAGACGATCAAGCACGCCGCCGTGACCCGGAAGCCACTGGCCGGAATCCTTGACCCCTGCCCTGCGCTTCATCCCGCTTTCGAACAGGTCGCCGGCCTGCGCGGCGGCGGCGAGCACCGGTGCGAGGGCAAGAAGGGCCGTGCCGAGGCCCATCGCCAGTGCCCAGGCGCCGCCAAACAGGGTCGCCGCGGCGATCCCGCCGTACAGGCCCTCGACCGTCTTGTTTGGGCTGATCGACGGAGCGAGCTTGCGCTTGCCGAAGGTCCGGCCCGCGAAATAGGCGCCGATATCGGTGCTCCAGGTGACGATGAACACCCAGACCAGCAGGTACAGCCCGTGCTCGTCGCGCTCGCGCAGCCACAGGAGGGAAAGCGCTGGAAGCAATGCGTAGAAGAACCCGCTGAGATACCAGGCCGCTCCCCAGCCCTTCACCAGCCGTGTCCACTCGTAGAACATGGCAGTCGCAATCCCGGCGACGACGACCGCGAGCAAATTGCCGCCGCTGACTGCCGCAACCAGCGCTGCGGCGATCAGGACGATTCCGGTGATGGTTCGGATCGCGAGCTCGTTCACCGACCACCAAAGCGCCGCTCGCGCGCGGCAAAGCAGCTCAGCGCCTCGGCGAACACCTGCTCGTCGAAGTCGGGCCACAAGGTGTCGAGGAACAAAAGCTCGGCATAGGCCGCCTGCCAGAGCAGGAAATTGGACAGACGAATCTCGCCTGAAGTGCGGATCAGCAGGTCGAGCTCCGGCAGGCCGTGAGTCTGCAGCTCGGCGGCGATCGCCTCCTCATCGATGCTGTCGGACGTGATTTCGCCGGCGACGGCCTTGGCGGCGACTGCCCGCGCCGCATCGGCAATCTCGCTGCGCGAACCGTAATTGAGCGCGACGACGAGCGTCAGGCGGCTATTTGCGGCCGTATGTTCGACCGCACGTTCGAGCCTGCCGACGAGATCGGGGCCGAACGCAGCATAGTCGCCGATCAGCTTGAGCTTGACGCCTTCCTTGTGGAGCGAGGCGAGCTCGCGCTCGAGGTAGAAGCGCATCAGGCCGGTGAGGTCGGCGATTTCCTCGGCGCTGCGCCGCCAATTCTCCGAAGAAAAGGCGTAGAGCGTCAGGACTTCGACGCCATGGTCCACCGCGAATTGCATTGCGCGCCGAACGGCTTCGGCGCCGGCCTTGTGGCCGGCGACGAGCTGCAGCGACGTGTGGACAGCGTTCCGGCGGAACTCGTACACGGTGTCCCAGAGGTCGCCGCGCGCGGCAGCCAGCGCCGAGAGGAACGGCCCCATCTGGCGCGGATCCTG
>JAZJZB010000161.1:0-14421 GCA_040390085.1 Pseudomonadota bacterium
GGATTCGACCCAGGAAGAATTCTTCCACACCATGAACGAGATCATCACCGCCGGACGGCGATTGGTGATCACTTCCGATCGTGCCCCCCAGGACCTCGATGGCATTGCGCCGCGGATCCTGTCGCGCCTGTCGTGGGGCCTGGTCGCCGACATCAACTCGGCCGATTACGAGCTTCGCTTCAACATCATCTGCTCCAAGCTCGAGGCGCTCCCCGGAGTGGAAATGCCGCGGCCCGTGATCGACTTCCTCGCTCGCCGGGTGACCAGCTCGATCCGCGAGCTCGAAGGCGCGCTCAACCGCATCGGCGCTTATGCGATGATGACCGGCCGGCCGATCGACGTCGCGTTCGTCGAGGAAGTGCTTGCCAACGTGCTCCGCGCCAACCAGCGCCGGATCTCGATCGACGAAATCCAGACCCAGGTCGCCGAGCATTACCGGATCCGCAAGGCGGAGATGACTTCGGCGCGGCGGGCCCGCGAAGTCGCGCGGCCGCGCCAGGTCGCAATGTACCTGTCCAAGCAGCTGACCCCCAAGTCGCTGCCGGACATCGGCCGCCGCTTCGGCGGGCGCGATCATACGACGGTGATCCACGCCGTTCGCCAGATCGAGAAGCTGCGCGCGTGCGATGCCGAGCTCGACGCCGACATCCGCCTGCTGACGAGGCAGCTCGAAGGCTGACACCTACTCAGGGAAAAAAAAGCCCGCCGGGGCGCTTACTCCGGCGGGCAATTTCTTTGGCGGTCAGTACCGAGGCGCTACGGGCCGTGGCGGGATCGTGATCCTTACCGTTTCGCCGTTGCGTCCCGGGAAGCCTACGAACATCGCGTCGACCAGGCTGGGAATGACCACGTCGAGGCGATTGGTCGTGGAGCGCGCGAGCGCGCGACCGTCGAACAGCGCCTGGTTGGTGCCGGCAGCGCGGATGTGCAGGTCGAGCTCGCTCTGATACTCGACATAGCTGCTCACGCCGCCGCCGTACCAGAACGGATCGTTCCAGCCGAAGCCATAGGGGTAATGCCCGAAACCATGGCCGAACCCGCCGTAAAGGAAGGGATCGTAAAATCCCCTCGGGTACCCGCCGCCGACCACCCGGCTCGAGCCGGGGCTGACCGAATAGCCGAGCTGGACGATCAAGCTGGCGCTCTGGGGCCCGCTTGCCGGCTGGTAGCCCCGCGCGGCGAGCTGCTGCGCGACGATCGCCGCATAACGCTGGAATTCAAGGCCGCCCATCGCCGCCATGCCCTCGCCGGGCACGATGGCGAACGTCTGGCCCTGGGGCGCCGGCATCGCCTGGTAGCGTGAAACCTGTGTGTTGAGGCCGGTCGCGCAGGCGGACAGGCCGATCGCCGCGACCGAGAGTGCGACGGCTGCTGCAACTTTACGAATACGCATATTACTCCCTCGACTCGCGAAAAAACCCTTTGATGTCAGGGAGTCTATACCATTTGCTGTGGTGAACCGTCGATGAAGCGATTGATCAGCGGGTTAGACCGACCGCGCGATAGGCGGCCGCGAGCGTCGGGGCCCCGATCGCTGCGGCTCTCTCGGCCCCCGCGGCGAGGATTCGATCAAGCTCGGCCGGATCGGCGCGGAACTGGTCGAGGCGGGTGCGCAGCGGCTTGAGAAGCGCGATGAGCGCTTCGGCAAGAGCGGGCTTGAACGCGCCAAAGCCTTGGCCCGCAAAGCGGCCGAGCACCTGCTCGATGCTTTCGCCGGTGACTGCGCCATAGATGCCGACGAGGTTCCTGGCTTCGGGGCGGCCTTCGAGCCGGGCCGGATCGTCGGGCAGGGGCTCAGCGTCGGTCTTCGCCTTGCGGATTTTCTGCGCGATGTCGTCGTCGCTGTCGGTGAGGTTGATCCGGCTCATGTCCGACGGGTCGGTCTTGGACATCTTCGACTGGCCATCGCGCAGGCTCATCACGCGCGCGGCGGTTCCGCCACCGATGAACGGCTCGGGCGGAACGAACAGGTCGACGTCGAAGTCGGTGTTGAACTTGAGCGCGATGTCGCGTGTCAGCTCGACGTGCTGCTTCTGGTCCTCGCCTACGGGAACGTGCGTGGCCTTGTAGAGCAATATGTCGGCAGCCTGGAGCACGGGATAGCTGAACAGCCCGACGGACGCGCCTTCCCGGTTCTTGCCCGCCTTGTCCTTCCACTGGGTCATCCGGTTGAGCCAGCCCATCCTGGCGGTGCAGCCGAGGATCCAGGCGAGCTCGGAATGCGCCGGCACCGCACTATGCGCGAACACGATCGATTTTGCGGGGTCGATTCCGCTGGCGATGAGGGCGGCGGCCATTTCCCGGACGTTCGAGCGTAGCTCGCTCGGGTCGACATCGACGGTCAGTGCGTGGAGGTCGGCGAGGAAGAACAGGCATTCGGCTTCGTCCTGCATCTTCACCCAGCGCAGGATCGCGCCGAGCAGGTTGCCGAGGTGCAGCCCCCCGGTGGGCTGGATCCCGGAGACGACGCGCATGCGGTTGGGCTCAGCCGGCATCGGTATAGGGCCTCCTGCGCCTCAACAGCGCCTTGAGTTCCTCGCGGTCGGTTCCGCCGAGCACCCAGACCAGCGGGAAATAGACCAGCATTCCGCCGCCGACGATCGCGATCACGCCGGCAAGGCGATGGCCCAGCGAGCCGACGAACCAGCCGGATAGTGCGGTGCGGATGGCGAACAGCGTCGCCATCATCGCCGCCGCGGCAATCATCTGGCGGATCAGCCGCGAGGCGAGCCATTTCTCGATGCGGAAATGGCCGCGACGATGCAGCAGCACATAGAGGATTGCGCAGTTGAGCCACGAGCTCAGCGCGACAGCCGCGGCCAGCCCGGCAATCCCGAACGGCGGGATCAGCGCGAAGTTGAGGATCACGTTCGCGGCCAGCACCCCAATCGCGACCTTGACCGGGGTCGCAGTGTCGCGCCGGGCGTAGAAGCCCGGGGTCAGCACCTTCACCAGCACATAGGCCGGCAATCCCAAGGCGATGATCGACAGGGTGAGCGCAGTGAAGTGCGCGTCGCGCGCATTGAAGCGCCCGGCTTCGAAGATTGCCGAAACCAGGGGCAGCGCGGTCACTGCAAGAGCGAGCGCGGCGGGAAGGCAGAGCAACATCGCAAGCTCGGCCGCCTGGCCTTGCACCCGGGCAGCCTTGTCGGCCTCGCCGATGTCGACGTGGCGGCTGACCTGGGGAAGGATTGCGGTGCCGATCGCGGCGCCGATCACCCCGAGCGGAAGCTGGTTGAGGCGGTCGGCATAATTGAACCAGCTCACCGCGCCGGTGCCGATGCGAGTCAGGAAGAAGGTGTCGATGAACACGCTCACCTGGTACACGCCGGCGCCCAAGGTGGCGGGCAGAACCACGCGAATGAACTGGCGAACCCCCGGAGTCAGCTTGGGCTTGCGGATCTTGAGGACGATCCCGGCGCGCTTGCAGGCGACGAGCAACAGACCGAGCTGGAGGACGCCGCCGACCGTCACCGCGATCGCGACGGCGGTTGCGGTTACCGCCCCGCCATTCCTTACGAAAATGAGCGCAAGAAGCATCGCCAGGTTGAGCAATGCTGGCGCGAAGGCCGCGGCGGTGAACCGCGCGATGCTGTTCAGGATTCCCGAGAAAAGCGAAACCAGGCTGATCAGCAGCAGGTACGGGAAGGTGATGCGCGTCAGGAAGGTGCCGAAGGCCAGCTGCTCGCCGTGCCATCCGGTAATCGCGAAAATGAACAGCTTCATTCCAAGCATGAAGAGAAGCGTGAACAGGATCAGCGTCGGCAGGAAGACCGCCAGCACTTCCTCGGAAAAGCGCTTGGCCTCGGCTTCCCCGCCCGACTGCAGCCGCTGGCTGTAGAGCGGCACGAAACCGGCCGAGAAGGCGCCTTCCCCGAACAGCCGGCGGAACGTGTTCGGCAACCGAAAAGCGACGTAGAAAGCGTCGGTGTAAACGCCCGCGCCGAGGATGCGCGACATCAGCATCTCGCGCGCAAAGCCGGCGATTCGGCTGACCAGAGTCAGCCCGCCGATGGTTCCGGTGGCCTTGTGGAGGTTCATGCCGGCCTTTCCGCGTTCAAGCGTCAGGCTTCGCTTGGCGCCTGCTCGTTATCGCCGTTACCGCCGCTCTCGCCGCCTTCACCACCTTGCTGTTGCTGGGCGGCCTGGACCTGCGAGACATAAGCGCCGGCAAAGTCGATCGGGTCGAGCAGCAGCGGCGGAAAGCCAGTGTTGGCAACCGCTTCCGACACCACCTGGCGGGCGAATGGGAACAGCAGCCGGGGGGCCTCGACGAGAAGGAACGGCGGAAGCGCTTCTTCGGGGACGTTGCGCAGCCCGAAAATGCCGCCGTAGCTGAGGTCGACCACGAAATGGACGCCGTTTTCCGACCGGGCGGAGACGTCGATCTTGAGGATGACTTCGTGGACGTCGTCGGCGACCTTGTCGATCGTGATGTTGAACTGGACGTCGAGCGCCGGCTGCACCTGCCACGAGAAGACCTGCGGGGCGCTGGGATTTTCGACCGACAGGTCCTTCACATATTGGGCGAGGACCGAGACCTGCGGATCGTTGTTGAGTTCGCCTGAGCCGTTGCCGTTTACGCTGGGGTCCTGGTCCGCCATTTATGCTGTCCTTACAAGATGTTCTGTATGTCGGGAGCCGTCTCCGGGAGAGCGGCAGGTCAGGGGCGTGCGCCTAGCAGCCGCAATTATGGGGCGCAATGCCGCCTTCGTGCGTTGGCGGTGTTGGAATATTTACGCCAGGCGCATTATGTTGGCGGTCGAACAATAGGATCCCACCTTGACCGTAATCGTCGTCCTTGCACTGGTTGCCCTCTTCATCGGGCTGCGGCTCTATAGCGTTCTTGGCGAGCGCACCGGCCATGAGCAGCAGCCGATCCTGAAGCCCGCCGAGTCCGACGCCCGCGTCGGGCCGCGGGTCACCCAGCAGCCCGTTACCCAAACCGCTCCGGCCGATCCTGGCGACCTCGCTTTCGTTCCGACCGCCGGTCCGGGCGTTCGAGCAATCCTCGCCGCCGACCCAAGCTTCGACGTCGCGCGCTTCCTCGAAGGGGCGAAAGCGGCCTACCGGATGATCCTCGAGGCGTTCTGGAAGGGCGACCTCGACACGCTGCGCAGCCATGTCGAGCCGCACGTCTACGACGCCTTCGCGGCCGCCGTTGAGCAGCGCACCAAGGACGGACTGACCCTCGAGAACCGCCTCGTCACGATCGACCAGGCGGTGATTTCGGAGGCGTCGGTCGAGCGCTCGGTTGCGCTCGTCACGGTCCGGTTCGAAGCGGACATCGCAGCGGTCACCCGCAGCGCCGAGGGCCAGGTCGTCGCCGGCTCGCTCAGCGACGCGGTCCAGACCCGCGACCGCTGGAGCTTCCGCCGCGATTTGAGCTCGCCCGATCCCAACTGGCTGTTGATCGAAACCGACGAGGAAGAGTGAGGCTGCTCCCAAGGGCGGCGCTCGCCGCCACCCTTGCAGTCCTCGCCGCCTGCGCCAGCCAGCCTAGCCCGCAGCCTGCGCCGCCGCCGCCCGTGCCCGGTCCGGCGCCAACTCCGGCACCAACGCCAACTCCAGTGCCGCCGCCATCCCCGGTTGGCCGCAATGCGGTCGAGACCGGCATCAGGTTGGAGCAGCCGCGGGTCCTCAAGGCGGACGAAGCCCAGCGCGCGCTGACCGCCTTTCGCACCAGCTGTCCCGCGGTCACCCGGCGCAACGACGCCTCGGGCCTGACCCAGGCCAGCGACTGGCAAGGCCTGTGCGCCCAGGCGGCCAGCCTCGACCCGAGCTTTGCCCCCGGATTTTTCTATTACGGTTTCGACTGGGTGAAGGTCGGCGACGGCCGCGCGTTCGCAACCGGCTATTATGAGCCGGAGATCGAAGGCTCGCGCACGCCGCAGCCGGGCTATGTGCCGATCTACCGGCTCCCGCCCGACCTGATCCGCTGCACCAAGCCCGACGGCAGCAGCGGGCGTGGGCGGATCGACCAGACCGGCACCTGCACCCTTTATTACACCCGCCCCGAGATCGAGGACGGGGCGCTCGCCGGCAAAGGCCTTGAGCTTGCCTGGGCAAAGGATTCGGTCGAGTTGTTTTTCCTGGAAATTCAAGGTTCTGGCCGCATTCGTTTTGACGACGGCACAATCATGCGCATCGGCTATGCCGGGCAGAACGGGCGTGACTATGTGGCGATCGGGCGACTGCTTCGGGACCGCGGAATCCTGCCTCCGGGCGGGGCCAGCATGCAGTCGATCAAGGACTGGATCCGCTCCAACCCAGACCAGGGCCGGGAGCTGATGCGTGAGAACCTGTCCTACATCTTCTTCAAGGAGCTGACCGGCGCTGGACCGATCGGTGCGCTGAATGTCGCGGTAACCCCTCGCGGAAGCGTCGCCGCCGATCCCAATTACGTCACGCTGGGGGCGCCGATCTACCTCCACAAGGCCGACCGGCACGAAGTCGACGGCCTGTGGGTTGCGCAGGACACCGGCGGTGCAATCAAGGGCCCCAACCGGTTCGACACCTTCTGGGGCGCCGGGCCGGAGGCGGTTGCGATCGCCGGCGGCATGTCCGCCACCGGCGAGGCGCTCATTCTGGTGCCCAAGGGCGTCGCTGCCCGTGCGCTCGCTCAGCCCTGACGAAGCGGAGCTGTGGGCCCGTGTCGCGGCGACCATCCGCCCGCTGTCGAGAGAGCCGCCGAGCGCGCAAACCGTTGAAGCCATCGCGGCGCCGCCACCGCCGAGGCAAGCTCGGCCAATTGGGCCCAAGCCATCGTCCTCGCCGCCGGCCGCAGTGCCGATCGGAGCCAAAACCCTCGACGGCAGCTGGGACAAAAGGCTTGGCAGCGGCTCGGTCGAGCCCGATCGAGTGCTCGATCTCCACGGGCTGAGCCTCGACCGCGCATGGCAGGCGATCGACCGCGGGCTCGAGCAGGCGATCACTCGCGGCGAACGCATCGTATTGCTGATCACCGGCCATCATCGCCCGGGCGAGCCGCCGGTCGAACGCGGCCGGATCCGCGCTGCGGTCCACGACTGGCTCGCAGCCTCGCGTCACGCCGGCAACATCGCGGCCGTCCGCGGAGCGCACCGGCGGCACGGCGGCGGCGGCAGCCTCTATCTCGTTTTGAGACGGAAAAGCGCCCTCCGCTGACCTTTTCTTAACCCTGCCACGGTAACGCGGGCGGGTAGGCGCACATTGCCGTCTCGCGAGGCTTATCGGAGCGATGAAAGCAGGCACTGCCCAGAAAGTCAGCAACGCCATTCTTTCGTGCGCAGCCGGCTTCGCGTCGTTCCTGTTCTCGTTGACGGCGCTGCTCTACCTGACCGAGTTCGACGAGAAGATCCTCGCCTCGCTCGCTGCGGGCGCATTCTGCTTGTTGATCAGCTACATAGCGTCGGAGCGGCCCAACAGCGAAAGCGCTCGTGCGCTGTCAGCGCTCAGCGAGCGACTGCTCGCGGTAGAAGACGGCGACCTGGTCTCGCCGGCGCCTGCGAGCCTCCAGCGGACCATGCCCAAGCTCGCGGCAGCGGTGGACAGCCTGTTCGCGGAGGTCCGCGCCTCGATCGAGAATGCCCACGCGCTTGGCATGTACGACCCGGTCACCTCGCTCCCCAACCGGCTCCATTTCCGTTCCGAGGCCGACAAGCTGTTGAGCGAAGTGCTCGATGGGGAGAGCTCGGCGATGCTGTTCGTCGACCTCGACCGCTTCAAGATGGTCAACGACAGCCTCGGCCACGCCCGCGGCGACCAGCTTCTGATCATGGTCGCCAACCGGCTTCGCGTGGTCGTCAATGCCGAGTTCACCGGCAGCGCCCGCGCCCGGCCGCTGCTTGCCCGCCTCGCGGGCGACGAGTTCACGATGTTCTTCCCCGAGATCCAGTCGGTCGCCGAGATCGAGCGGATCGCGCGCCGCGTGGTCCTCGCGATCGCCGAGCCGTTCGAGCTGTCCTCGCACAGCGTCGATATCGGCGCATCGATCGGGATCGCGATTTCGCCCGACCATGGCACAAGCATCGAATCGCTGATGCGTGCGGCCGACATTGCGATGTACCGCGCCAAGTCGAGCGGCGGCGGCCAGCATTGCCTGTTCGACGCCGATCTTGCCGCCGAGCACCAGAAAAAGATCGAGACCGAAAAGTCGCTGACCGAGGCCGTCCAGCGCGGCGAGTTCGTGCTGGCCTTCCAGCCGCAGATGAGCCTGGTCACCGGCGAAATCGCCGGCGCCGAGGCGCTGCTTCGATGGAACCACCCGCGCGATGGCCTGCGCCTGCCGGGCAGCTTCATCCCGATTGCCGAGCGCACCGGACTAATCGCCGAGATCGGCGAGTGGGTGGTTGGTGAGGTCGCAGCAACGCTCGGCAACTGGCGGCGCGACGGCTTTGACGGCCGGGTCGCGTTCAACATCAGTCCGCGCCAGGTCGAGCGGCCCGATTTCTTTATCAAGATGCGGCACGCCTTCGCCGACGCCGGAGTCCCGCTGTCGATGGTCGAGCTCGAATTCACCGAGAGCGCCGCGATGGAAGTCAGCGCCCCGGTGCTCGAGGAGATTGCGGCGCTGCGCGATGATGGCGCACGGATCGCGATCGACGATTTCGGCACCGGTTATTCAAATCTCGCCCGACTGCGGGCGATGCCGCTCGACCGGGTCAAGCTCGACCCGTCGCTGATCGCGGACATCGGGACCTGCGAGAAAGCGCGGGTTATCGTCCAGGCCGTCGTTCAGCTGATCAAGGGCGTCGAGTGCGAGGTCGTCGCCGAAGCGGTCGAAACCGTCGCGCAGGCCGACATCCTGCGCGCGATGGGCTGCGACATTGTCCAGGGCTTCGTGTTCGCCCCGGCGATGTTCGAAGATGAGTTCCTCGCCTGGGCCAACAACGCCCGCGGCGGCGCCAAGTCGGTCGCCTGAGGACGAGCCAAGGTCCCGGCCGGCATTGCGCCAACTTCTGATTGCTGGAACGATGCGCTGAAGTTCAGGCAGTGGGGCGCGACGGTCGATGGTCATCAAAGGCGAATCCGCGGCGCGCGATGCCGACCGCCGAATCGCTGCCGCTTACGACTTCTGGTCGTGGAAACAGGATTATTCCGTCCCGCTCGATCCCGCCGCGCTGGTGTCGGCTGCGAGCCCTTATGGCGGCAGCGATTGCGTCACCGATATCCTCGATCTCGGCTGCGGGGCGGGGGGATTGCTCGCCGCCATCGGCGATCAAAGCTCGGGGCGGCTGATTGGAACGGATATCTCGCCCAAGTCATGCGAACTGGCGCGCGAAGCGGTCGCGGTCCACGGCCAGCGCGCCGAGATTCTCAACGCCGACCTGCTCGACCTTTCGGGCGATCAACTCGGGCAGTTCGATCTCATCTATTGCCTTGGCGTGCTGTATGCGGTCCCGCCAGCGGTGCGCGATCACTCCCTCCGGCTGATCGGCTCGTGCCTAAAGCCGGGCGGAATCGCCGTCGTCTCTTATTATTCGGGAACGACCCCATCGGTCCTTGCGCAAATCGCGCGCGGTGCGCGCGCTGTGACCCGGGACATCGTCGATCCCGCGCAACGGGTTGTTGCGGCGCGCGAGTATATCGCTGGCTTGCGCACAGTTGCCGAGCGGCCGAGCCATTATTCGCGCGGATTGAAGACGGCCTTCAACTATATCGATTGCTCGCCTGATCCGACGCTGTTCGGCGACTCGCTCAACGAGGCGTGTGAATCGCTGTCCACCGTGGAATTGGCGGAGCTGCTGGCCCCCCATGGCATCGAATTCGCGGCTTACCTCGGTATCGGCGGGTTCCAGCCGTGGTATTCGAGCCGCGACCGGGCCGTGCTCGCCGAGCGGCTCGACCTGATGGGCGGCCAGTTTCACTACGCTTTGTTCGTCAAGCCGAACCGGGCGAGGCCGGCCGCCCCCCATGGTGAGGCCGAGCATCCCGGTCGGGACGAATTGCCGTTGCCACAATCGCAGCAGGTGTCATCGCTTCCGCGCTCGGCCCGCAAGCTGGCGCGCTGGCTGTTCTGGAGGCTGTTCGGCGCCTAGCCGCGCGCGAGCACCTTGCGCACGATCCGCTCGTAGATCCGCGACAGGGCCTGGATATCCTCGACCGCGGCGCATTCGCCAACCTTGTGCATGGTCGCGTTGGGCAGGCCGAAATCAACCACCGGGCACAATTGGATCAGGAACCGCCCGTCGGACGTGCCGCCGCTGGTCGAAAGCTCGGGCTTCTCGCCGGTCTCTTCCTCGATGGCCTCGACAATCACCTCATAGAGCGGGCCGGGTGGGGTCAGGAAGGCCTCCCCCGAGATGCGTGCCGTGACCTTGGCGCCCGGCGCTTCGCGCTCCGCAATCTCTTCGACCATTTTGACGAGGTCGGCGCCGCGGTGGAGGTTGTTGAAGCGGATGTTGAGCTGCGCCGTGGCCGCGCCGGGAATGACATTGCTCGCCGAGGTCGGCGTCGAAATCGCGGTGAACTCGAGATTCGAGGGCGGGAATTGCTCGGTTCCGTCGTCGAGGTGCACTGCGTCGAGCGCACCAATGACGCGGGCCAGCGGCGCGACCGGATTGGTGGTTCGATGGGGGTAGGCGACATGGCCCTGCACGCCGGGCACTTCGATCCACATGTTGACCGAGCCGCGGCGGCCGATCTTGACCGTGTCGCCGAGGCGATCGACCGAAGTCGGCTCGCCGATCAGGATCATGTCCGGGCGGATGTCGCGCTCGTTCAGCCAGTCGATGATCCGCGGCGTCCCGAACGCCGCATAGCCTTCCTCGTCGCCGGTAATCAGCAGTGACAGCGTTCCTGCGCTTTCGCCAATCCTGGAAAGGGCGGAAACGAAGGCCGCAATCGCGCTCTTCATGTCGTTTGCGCCGCGGCCGACCAGCACGCCGTCCTGCACTTCGGCGCCGAACGGATCGCCGCTCCAGCCGTCGCCCGCAGGCACGACATCGAGATGCCCGGCGAAGCCGAAATGTGGCCTGCCCGAGCCGCGGATCGCGACCATGTTCTCCGTCGGGCCGTCGGGCGGCTCGCCCATCACCCAGCGGTGCACGATAAACCCGAGTGGCTTCAGCGCCGACTCAAGCAGGTCGAAGACCTCGCCGCTGGCGGGGGTGACGCTCGGGCAGTTGATCAGCTGGCGTGCAAGCGCGATGGGATCGATCGACATCGCCGACGCCTAGCAAAGGAGCCGTAAATGCCCAAGGTCGACCTGGACTCGATCGAACCCACCAACGCCACCGGTTACCCGCCGCCGTTCGACCAGGAGGTGCGGGGCCGTTGGTACCAGCGCATCGGGCCAGTCGGCGGGCTGACCGATTTCGGAGTCAGCAGGGTCAGGCTGGAGCCGGGCGCCTGGTCGTCACAGCGTCACTGGCACGAAAGCGAAGACGAGTTCCTGGTGATGCTGGAAGGCGAGGCGGTGCTGGTCGAGGATGACGGCCGCACGCTTCTCAAGGCGGGCGACTGCGCGGCCTGGCCCAAGGGCAGCACGAACGGTCATCATCTCCGCAACGAGAGCGAGCGGGACTGCATGTTCATCTGCATCGGCGGCGGTAGTCGGACCGGCGGCGCCTACAGCGATATCGACATGACCTTCGGCGCCGAGGCGGGTCAATATTTCCACAAGGACGGAACGCCTTACTAGGCGGCCTTGCCGGTCTCGTACTGCTCGATCACCCACGGCTCGTCCTGGGCCTTGTCGACCCATTCGGCGACGTGCGGCTGGGAGATGACGTTTTTCATATAGACCGCGGCGAAGCTGGGCACCGCGACTCCATAAGTGATGAAGCGCGTGACCACCGGCGCGTACATCATGTCGGCCGCGCACCAGCCGCCGAACAGGAAATCGCCGGTGCCGCCGAAGCGGGCGCGCGCCTGTGCCCATAGCTGGAGAATCCGGTCGATCTCGTCGCGCACCGGCTCGCTGAGCTCCTTGGGCGAAAAGCTCTTGCGCACGTTCATCGGCAGCTCGCGGCGGAGGTTGGCGAAGCCCGAATGCATTTCGGCCGCCATCGACCGGGCCACGGCGCGCGCCGCTTCGTCGTCCGGCCAGTAAAGCTCGCGGCCATAACGGTCGGCCAGAAACTCGACGATCGCCAGGCTGTCCCACACGACCGTGTCGTCATCCCACAGGATCGGCACCTTCCCGAGCGACGGCGCGAACTCGTCGCCGTCGCGGCGCTGTTCCCAGTCGGCGTCGAACATCGGCACGACCAACTCCTCGAACGGCTCGCCCGATTGCTTGCACGCGAGCCAGCCGCGCATCGACCAGCTGGAGTAAGCGCGGTTGCCGATGATGAGCTTGAGCAAGCTTCTGTCTCCTAGGAGGTCGCGGCTTGGAGGATTGCCGTTCGTAACTCGGCGATCCCGCTACCGGTTTCCGCCGACGTGGTGAAGATGGTCGGATGTGCGGCGGGGTGCGTCCGGGCCTCGACCGTAATTTTCTCGAGCGTTGCCGAGAGCTCGGTCGGCTTGACCTTGTCGGCCTTGGTCAGGACCAGGTGATAGCTGACGGCGGCGGAGTCGAGCATGTCCATGACCTCGCGGTCGACGTCCTTGAGACCGTGGCGGCTATCGATCAGCACCAGCGCGCGCTTGAGCACCGCGCGGCCGCGCAGGAAATCGTTCACCAGGAAGCGCCAGCGCCTGACCATGTCCTTGGGGGCGTCGGCAAAGCCGTAGCCGGGCATGTCGACGAGGCGGATCTGGAGCGGCTGGCCGACGTCGAAAAAGTTGAGCTCCTGCGTCCGCCCCGGCGTGTTCGACGTGCGCGCCAGCTTGCTCCGGTTGGTCAGCGCGTTGAGCAGCGAGCTTTTGCCGACGTTGGACCGCCCGGCAAAGGCGATTTCCGGGACCGTCGGATCGGGCAGGAACTTGAGCTCCGGCGCCGACTTCAGGAACTCGATCGGCCCAGCAAACAGCTTGCGGGCTTGTTCCGCCAGGTTGTCGCCCTGTCCGGAAATCATGCCTGGACCGGGTGGGTGTCGCTGAGGTGCAGCCCGAACTTGCGGTAGAGGTGCCATTGCTGGGCGATCGTCAGTAGATTGTTGGTCATCCAGTAGAGCTGGAGGCCGGCGGCGAACGGCGCCATCACGAACACCAGCACCCACGGCATGATCGCGAACACCTGCGCCTGGGCAGGGTCCATCGGCTGCGGATTGAGCTTCATCGACATCCATTGGGTCGCTCCCACCAGGATCGGCAGCACGCCGATTGCCAGGAACGCCGGCGGCGAGAAGTGCAGCAGCCCGAACAGGTTGACCGGAGTCAGCGGGTCGGGCGCCGACAAGTCCTTGATCCACAGGATGAACGGCTGGTGGCGCATTTCGACGCTGACCAGCAGCACCTTGTAGAGGGCGTAGAACACCGGGATCTGGAGCAGGATCGGAAGACAGCCCGCGGCCGGATTGATCTTCTCGGCCTGGTAAAGCTTCAGGATTTCCTGCTGCTGGCGGGCCTTGTCGTCCTTGAAGCGCTCCTGGATCGCCTTGAGCTTGGGCTGGACCTTGCGCATCGCGGCCATCGACGAGAACTGCTTCTGGGCGATCGGGAACATGATCGCGCGGACGATCAGGGTCAGGCAGATGATCGCCACGCCGAAATTGCCGACGGTGCGGAACAGGAACATCAGCAGGCCGAAAATCGGCCGCATGAAGAATTCGAACCAGCCCCAGTCGATCGACTTGGACAGCTTGGGGATTCCGGCATCCTCGTAGCGGTCGAGCCAGGCCTTCTCCTTGGCGCCAGCGAACAGCCGGGTCTGCGTGGCGAGGGTCTGACCCGGGGCGACGGTCACTGGCGGAAGCGCGTAGTCAGCTTGGTAGCCGCCGCTCGGACTGTGGCGGAATTCGCCGTTCATCGCGCCCTGCGGCACCAGCGCGGTGAGCCAGTATTTGTCGGTGAAACCGAGCCAGCCCGAAGTTCCGTTGAACGCCTTGGTCGTGCCCTCGTCGAGGTCCTTCCAGTTGACGTCATAGTCCGCCTTGCCGTCGAACACGCCGATCGGGCCGACATGGTTCTGCCAGGTCGAGGGATCGGTGGATTGCGATCCGCGGCTGACGAGCCCAATCGGCCGGATGGTGAGCGGAGCAGCGGACGCGTTGGTGACGCTTTGCTGGATCGTGAAGAGATAGCCGTCGTCGATCGTGAGCTTGAGCTGGTAGCGCGTTCCGTCTGGCATTTGGGCCGACAGCGTGACCGGCTGGCCCGGGGCCAGGACTTGCCGGTCGGCGGTCCACATCGTGTCCAGATTTGGCGCCTGCGCGCCCTGTGCGGCCCAGCCGAACGAAGCGATGTACGCGCCCCGCGCGCCAAGCGGCGAGAGCAGCCGCACCGGCGGCGCATCCTTGGCGATGGACTGCCTCTCACGGACCAGCAGCAGGTCGTCGATTTGCGCGCCGCGCAAGTTGATCGAGCCGAGCAGCGAGGGGGTGCGGATGCTGA
>JAZJZB010000161.1:14431-23013 GCA_040390085.1 Pseudomonadota bacterium
CGGAGGCAAGCGCGGCCGAAATGGTCTGCAGCTTCTTGGGAGTCGTCGGCCCGCCCGGCTGAACCTGCGGTTCGGGGAGCGCCTGCTGCTTGCCGGCTTCGACCTTGGTGCTCTGCGGATTGGCGGTCGGGAAATATTTGTTCGCCGCCCAGGTCCAGCCGAGCAGCACGAGCGCGCTCAGCACCACCGCGAGGATCAAATTCTTGCTGTCGTTCACTGGTCTGTTGATCCTCTTTGCGGAACCGGGTCGTAGCCCTGGCCACCCCAGGGATGGCAGCGGCAGATGCGTTTCAGCGCCATCCAGCCTCCGCGCGCGGCCCCATAGCGTTCAATTGCGGTGATCGCATAGGCCGAGCAGCTCGGTTGATAGCGGCAGCTTGGCGGAAGGATTTGCGACGGGCCCTTCTGCCACGCGCGGGCGATCAGGATCATGAGCCGGGCGATCATGAATATCCTCCCCTCGATTTCGAGGGGAGGGGGACCAGCGTAGCTGGTGGAGGGGTTCTTTTGACCCAAAAAGAAGGCCCCTCCACCGCCTTCGGCGGTCCCCCTCCCCTGCAAATGCAGGGGAGGATGAATGTGCGGCGCGCGATCATGGCTTGCGCAGCCTGTCGAGGGCGCCCTCCAGATCCGAGCGGAGGAGGGCAAAGTCGCGCTCGATCCCGTTCGCGCGGCCAATCATCACATGGTCGGCGCCGGGCAGGCCCTTGGCCGGCACGATCTCCCGGGCGAGGGCCCGGAAGCGCCGTTTCATCCGGTTGCGGACGACTGCGCCGCCGATCTTCTTGGTCACCGTGAAACCGACGCGCATGCCGGGATCGAGATCCTTGCGATCGCGGACCAGCAAGATGAAGCCGGGGGTCGTTGTGCGCAGCCCGGCGTTGGCCGCCAGGAAGTCCGCGCGCTTGCTGATCGTGACTAGGCGCTGAGCTTGTTGCGGCCGCGCGCGCGGCGGGCATTCAGCACCTTGCGACCGCCGACGGTTGCCATGCGGTGGCGGAACCCGTGGCGCCGCTTGCGGACCAGGTTGCTCGGCTGGAAGGTGCGCTTCATCGCTCATGCCTCAAATACTAAAGAAAAAAGGGCCGCCAAAGAGGCAGCCGCTGTCGTGCGCGCCGATAGTCCAGCGAGTTGGCCAAGTCAATCGCCCGGACCCGGGTTTCCGGTCTTGCGCATGGCTTCGCGGCGCTTGGCGCTCGGCCGCCTCAGCGCCCAGTCCATCCACCGCCCGGCCTTCGGCTGCCAGCGCTTGACCCGGACATAATGGCGCTTGGCCCACATGCTGGTCTTGAGAACCAGCGCGAGGCCGGGGGCGATCAGGAAGATTCCGCCGGGGCCAGGAAGGGGCGCAATCAGGAATCCGGCGATGATCAACACCATGCCCGCGCCGAACATCGACCATTCGACAATCGGGCTGTCGAGAAAGCTACGCCACTGATCCCTATCCATCGTCCGCATGTGGTCAGCGAAGAGCGTTCGCGCAAGCGGTTGCGCGAAGGCCCCGCGTCGGTCTAGCTTCGCACCGCCGAGCTAGGGGGATGTCTGTACCTCTTCACCGTCATTCCCGCGCAAGCGGGAATCCCGCTTGTTCTCTTCTCGACTGCTGCTGAAGTCAGCGGGACCCCCGCTTCCGCGGGGGTGACGAAACGGGAAACGCGCGCCTGAATGGCCGCGACCGTCGCCACTGTCGCCTATCTTGGGCTCGAGGCCCGCGCCGTCGAGGTGCAGGTCCAGCTGTCCTCGGGCCTGCCGCGCTTTACCATCGTCGGGCTGCCCGACAATGCGGTGCGCGAAAGCCGCGAGCGGGTGAGGGCGGCGCTCGCCGCGATCGGCCTCGCGCTTCCGCCCAAGGTCATCACGGTAAACCTGTCGCCCGCCGACCTGCCCAAGGAAGGCTCGCATTACGACCTTCCGATCGCGCTCTGCCTTCTGGCCGCGATCGGCGCGACCGACGCCGAGACCTTGTCGCATTATGTCGCGGTCGGTGAGCTATGCCTGGACGGGAGGATCACCGTCTCGCCGGGCGTGTTGCTCGCCGCAATCCACGCCTCTTCCGCCGAGAAGGGGCTCATCTGCCCGGCAGCGCAGGGCAGCGAGGCGAGCTGGGCGGGCGAACTCGATGTCATTGCAGCGCCGGACCTGCTTGCGCTGCTCGCCCATCTCAAGGGCACAAGCCTCATTCCCGCGCCCGCCCCGGCCGAGGCCGAGCCGCCGACCGGCGGCCCCGATCTCGCCCAGGTCAAAGGCCAGGAAGTTGCCAAGCGCGCGCTCGAGATTGCCGCTGCCGGCGGCCACAATCTGTTGATGAGCGGGCCGCCGGGCGCCGGCAAGTCGCTGCTCGCCGCCTGCCTTCCCGGAATTTTGCCGCCGCTCCAACCGAGCGAGGCGCTGGAAGTGTCGATGGTCGCCTCGGTGGCAGGGGAGCTTTCCGGCGGCCGCATCCGCCGCCGCCGGCCGTTCCGCTCGCCACACCACAGCGCCTCGATGCCAGCGCTGGTCGGTGGCGGGCTGCGGGTGCGGCCGGGCGAGATCAGCCTCGCCCATCTCGGGGTGCTGTTCCTCGACGAATTGCCCGAGTTCCAGCGACAGGTGCTCGATTCGCTCCGCCAGCCGCTCGAAACCGGCTCGGTCAGTGTCGCTCGCGCCAATACGCACGTGACCTTTCCGGCGCGGGTCCAGCTGGTTGCGGCGATGAACCCGTGCCGCTGCGGCCATCTTGGCGATCCTGCGCTCGCCTGCAGCCGCGCGCCGCGCTGCGCGGCCGACTATCAGGCGCGGGTTTCGGGCCCGCTCCTCGACCGCATCGACCTGCATGTCGAGGTGCCGGGAGTCTCCGCCGCCGACCTCACCTTGCCGGTGCCGTCCGAAGGAACCGCGGAGGTGGCCCGCCGCGTTGCTGCCGCGCGCGACGTCCAGGCGCGGCGCTACAACGGCAATGGCGTGCGAACCAATGCCGAGGCAGACGGCCAGTTGCTCGATGATGTGGCGACCCCCGACGAGCCGGGGCGCAAGCTGCTCGCCGATGCGGCGGCCGCGATGCGCCTCTCGGCGCGGGGTTTTCATCGGGTGCTGCGGGTCTCGCGGACAATCGCCGACCTCGCCGGCGCCGAGCAGGTCGGCCGGATTCACGTCGCCGAGGCGCTCAGCTACCGCCGGCAGGCGCCGCGCAACTAGTCGGCGTCCTCCTTGTGGAGCACCGCGTTGACGACCTGCCGCGCGGTATCTTTGACGACGTGCAGCGCGTCATCGTCCTTGGCCATTGAGAACATGAACTTCTTGGCCTGCTTTAGAGAAATGTGCGGCGGCAGGGGCGCGATCTCCGGGTCCGTCTTGACCTCAAGCACCACCGGTCGGTCGGCTGCCAGCGCCTGATCCCACGCCGCGGCCAGGTCCTTGGGATCGTCGACGTAGATGCCCTGAAGGCCGACCAACTTTGCGAACTGGGAATAGCGGACGTCGGGGATGTCCTGGCTGGCGTCGTAGCGGGGGTTGCCGTTCATCACCCTTTGCTCCCAGGTGACCTCGTTCAAATCCTCATTGTTGAACACGCAGACGACCAGCCGTTTGTCGGTCCAGCGATCCATATATTTGGCGATGGTGATGAGCTCGGCCATGTTGTTCATCTGCATCGCGCCATCGCCGACCAGCGCGATCACCGGCCGGTCGGGATGGGCAAGCTTCGCGGCGATCGCATAAGGCACCGCCGCGCCCATCGACGCAAGACCGCCCGAGACCGAGCCCATCTGGCCGCGCTTCACGCGAAAGTCTCGTGCGTACCAGTTGGCGCATGAGCCGCTGTCGCTGGTGACGATCGCGTTGTCGGGCAGGCGAGGGGACATTTCCCACACCACCCGCTGCGGATTGACCGGATGCGCCTTGGTCTTGGCCCGGGCCTCGAGTGTCGCCCACCAATTGGCGAGCCACTGCTTGATCTCGCGCCGCCAGGCGTGATTCGTCTTGGTCTCGAGCATCGGCAGCAGCAGCCGCAGCGTTTCGGCGGCGCTGCCGTGCAGGTTCACCTCGCACGGGTAGCGCAGGGAGAGCATCGCCGGGTCGATGTCGATCTGGACCGCCCGCACCGCGCCGTCCTTGGGCAGGAATTCCGACCAGGGGAAACCGGTGCCGACCATCAGCAATGTGTCGCAGCCGTTCATCAGGTCCGAGCTCGGGCGGGTCCCGAGCAGGCCGATCGAGCCGGTGACGAAGTCGAGGTCGTCGGGAAGCACCGTCTTGCCGAGCAGCGCCTTGGCGACTCCCGCGCCAAGCTTCTCGGCCACCGCGATGACCTCGTCGGCGGCCTCGACGGCGCCGGCGCCGACCAGAATTGCGATCTTCTCGCCGGAATTGAGAACCTCCGCGGCCTTCGCGAGGTCGGCTTCGCAGGGGACGATCGTGGGCCGCGAGTAACCGGGGCCCGACCGGGTGAAGCCGTGGGCGCGCTTGGGCTTCTCGAACGCCTGTTCCTGCACGTCCTTGGGAATGATGATGACCGATGGACCGCGCCTGGCGAGCGCGAGCCGGATCGCGCGGTCCATCACGTGCGGCAATTGCGCCGGATGGCTCACTTCCTGAACATATTCGGCGACGTCGGCGAACATGCGGTCGAGGTTGAGCTCCTGCTGGTAGCTGCCGCCGCGCACGGTCGCCTCGGCCTGGCCGCAGATCGCAAGCACCGGCATATGGTCGAGCTTCGCATCGTAGAGGCCGGTGATGAGGTGCGTCGCGCCAGGCCCGCCGGTCGCCAGGCACACGCCGAGCTCGCCGGTGAACTTGGCATGGGCGACGGCCATGAACGCGGCCATTTCCTCGTGCCGGGGCTGGATGAAATCGATTGAGCCGTCGCGCTGCAGCGCGCCGATCACCCCGTTGATGCCGTCGCCGGAGTAGCCGAAGATCCGCGTGATACCCCAGGCCTTGAGCCGATCGACGAAGAAATCCGCTGTTTTCATGGCTGGAAAACGCGGGGCGTTGCCGGATGCTCCGTGAACGTTTGCAAGCGCGATGAGGCGTCGCTAGCTAGGCACCCGAGTGCCCCTGTGGCGGAATGGTAGACGCGCTCGACTCAAAATCGAGTTCCTTCACCGGAGTGTCAGTTCGAGTCTGACCAGGGGCACCAACTCGTCCGGCAAAGCGCTGGCGGTCTGAATAGGGCGGAGATATGCTCGGTCCATGGACGCGCGGACCCACAAGCAGGACCATATCGACGACGATGCGGCGGAGGACGCTCGCTCGCTCGCCGAAACGATCACCGTCAAGCGCGATCGGCTGCTCGCCTCGCTGACCCTGATCGCCGGGATCGGCGTGGTGGTCGGACTGCCTTTCGCACTCAGTGCCGGCGCCGAATTCTTCATGCCGGTGACCGCCGCGCTGGTCGTCGCTATCGCCCTGGTGCCGGCGCTCGAGTGGTTCGAGCGGCGCGGCATTCCCTCGAAGCTCGCGGCGGGGCTTTGCGTGCTCCTCTTCCTGGCGCTCGCCTTGTTCGCCATCGGATCGATCGTCGTTCCGGCGAGCGACTGGGTGGCGCAGGTGCCGACCAAGATCACCAAGGTCCGCCACGCGCTCGAGCCGATCTTCGACCTTTACAAGAACCTCGACCGGTTCATCGACAAGACGGTCTCGCAGATTGAAATCGCAGGCGCTCGCGGGACGCAGACGCGGGCCGTTCGGATCGAGACACCAAATACCATGCTGGGGCTGCTGACCTCGTCGGCGCCGCACCTGCTGATCCAGCTGTTCTTCTCGCTGCTGGTGATCTTCTTCTTCCTCGCCGGCTGGACGGCCATGCGGAAGCGGACGATCGTGAGCCGCGGCAGCTTCGAAGGCGCGCTGACCACCGCTCGAGTGATCCAGCAGGTGGTCGATGCGACCTCGACCTATCTCGGCACCATCACCGTCATCAATATCGGGCTCGGCGCGCTGACCGCCGGCGCGCTGTGGCTGCTCGGAATGCCGTCGCCGGTGATGTGGGGCGGCATTGTCGCGGTAGCCAACTACATCCCTTACCTGGGGCCGATCGTCTGCGCCATGCTGCTGTTCCTCGGCGGACTGATGACCTTCCCCGACATCTGGGGAGCGCTTGCACCTCCTGCCATCTTCATCGGCTTTCACCTGGTCGAGGCGAACCTCTTCACGCCGATGGTCGTCGGGCATCGGCTGACCATCAGCCCGTTGTCGATCCTCATTTCGCTGTCCTTCTGGGCATGGGTGTGGGGCACGACCGGCGCGCTGCTCGCGGTTCCGCTGCTGATCATCATGAAGACCATCTTCGCGGCCGCGGGCACGCCGGACATCGCCGGTTTCCTGTTCGAGCACGGCACCTTGACCCACGTCGGCGACCCGAATGAGGAAGAGGAGGAGGAACGGCAGGAAATGGAGCCCGCGATGGTTGACACTCCCAAGGCCCTCTCCTAGGTCGCCGCCACCCCAAAAACGCGGGTGTAGCTCAGTTGGTTAGAGCGCCGGCCTGTCACGCCGGAGGTCGCGGGTTCGAGCCCCGTCACTCGCGCCACTATTCACTTAGGTTGAGAGTGGTTTAGACCGTCCCCAATGGCCGGGGACGCTTCCGCTTATGCCGCACTCGGCCTCGAGCCTGGGGCCGACCTGGCGGCCATCGAGCAGGCCTATCGCCGCCTCATCAAGCAGCATCATCCCGACCGCGACGGCGGCGATTCCGGACGGGCGGCGGAACTCAACCGCGCCTACCGCGAGCTCAGGGCGGCCAAGACCTACAAGGATCCGCTCGAGTTCCACCGCCATCCTGAACGAAGTCCTGGAAGTGGCCGCGGGTGGATCGTCGCGGCGCTGCTGATCGCTCTTGGAGTCGGCGGCCTGCTGCTGGTCCAGGGGCCGCTGTCGTCACTCGCCGAGCCGGTTCGCATGCCCTTCGGCCATGTGCCCGGAGCCGCGCGCAAGGACATGATGGATCAGCCCCTTCACCTCGCCGCGATCGACCAATCGGTGGATAAGGCGCGGGTCGTTGCCCGCACCCAGGACGAGATCGCGCTCGCCAAGGAAAGCAATGCCTGCCACCGCAAGCTGCGAAATGAAGCGTCGCTCGCTTTGCTGGATCGCTGCGCGGCGTTCGACGATGCGGTGATTTTGATCCAGGATCGCGACCCGTTGCGTGACCGCGGTCCATTCAGCGAAATCACGGTCACCGGACGCCTGTGGAGCGCGGCTTCATCGATGTCGGACGATTCGCTGGCGATCGACGGGCGGCTCGACCGCATCCGGCTTCGGGTCGAGCTTGCGCTCGCGCCCACCGGCGTCGAGCAGCCGGTCGCTAGTGCTGCGCCGAAGCCGGCGCAGAGCCGGCGGTTTCGGCAGCGCCGCTAGCGGGCCGGCCGAGCGGTTTTTCGTCGCTCGCCATAGTCTCGCTCGACAGCGTCCATTTGAGATTGTTGGAGACCTCGAACTTGCTGCGGTAATCTTCATGCGTCGCGTGATCGGCAGCCTCGCGCGCAGCGAGGTTGAAGCGAACCGCGACGCGGTTGTCGCCGCGCATCGAGGGCGCGAACTTCAGCGCTTCGGCGCCTGGAATGTCCTTGATCGCTTCAGCGACCTGACCCTGCTGTGCCGGGATCGGCGAGACGTGGGGCACCGCGAGCGCCGCATTGCGCAGCGCGAGCGCGTTGGGCTCGCTTCCGGAATAGGCCTTGGTGAAGATCGCCGGCTGACCCCAGCCGCCGGCCCAGCGGTAGAACAAATGAGCGCCGACGACCGCGCTCTTGGTCAGGGTCGCCGCCCAGTAGGGGACGACATAATTGGCATGATAGTGGGTCGCCCAGCCGACCGGCGCGTAGACGGTGCCGGACAGCGCGGCCTCGGCGATCTTCCACGCCCGGCGCCAGCCGTCGGAATCGGGCTGGCGGTAGAGCGAACCGTCGCAAGTGAAGGTGAACTGGCAGCCGGTCGTGCGCGTCGAGCCCTGGTAGACCACTGCGCACACGCTTGCCGGGAAGGCCGGATGGCGAACGCGGTTCAGCACGACCTGCGCGACTGCGCGCTCACCGTCCGCGTCCTGGTTGCCGGCTTCGTAATAGGCCGCGCTCGCAAGGCAATTGAGCGCCTGGGCGCGGGCGGTCGAATTGCCCTTGAACTTGAACGGCGTCGCCGCCGGGTTCGCACCGGCGACGACCGGCAGCTCTGCATTGAGCTTGAGCGCCTGCTCGACCGGCAGCTGGCGCATGATCAGCGGCGGCGGCCCTGGCGGCGCGGCCTCGGCGCGGTTGCCGAATCCTGGTCCAGTGGCGGCTGTGCCGATCGCGATGCTCGCGACCAGGCCGAACACTCCAGCGCCGATCGTCTCGCGCGGATAGGTGCGCCACAGCGCCGCGGCGCGCGCTCGAACGCTCGCTGCGGTGCGCTGCAGTCCGTCGAACGGACGCGAAAGGGTCGGTGCCTCGATCATCTAAGTGTTATAGCCAGCTAATACAGTTGTTTCAATGACGCGTTACTGACGGATCGCTGTCACTGCGCCCAGTGTGCCGGCGCCACGATCCCGTCTCGATCCACCTAACCAGCGGTTTGAGGGGGAGTATCCACGCTATTCCCATCACCAGATAGAATGGAGCCTGAACAAG
>JAZJZB010000161.1:23023-26368 GCA_040390085.1 Pseudomonadota bacterium
CTTGAGCAGGCACAAGGCCAGATCGGCAACCTGTCCGACGATCTGCGCCAGGCTTGCGACGAACGCCGCCCAGAAGACGATCAACAGCAGAATCAGCGCGATTCCTATGAGTTTGCGGGGTGAGGGCTCGGCCGTTGGCATGGCCGCGCCGATAGCACGGTGCGATGCTTGTTGCATTTATCGCCGGGCCGTGGACTAATCGATCGGTTGCAGAGTGAGCGCTAACATGGCGCGGGGGAGAAAGCATGACCGAAGCAAGTCCGCAGCGCGCGAATATGGGGTTTATCGGCGCAATCGTTGCGGTGGCAACGATCGGCGGCTTTCTATTCGGCTATGACAGCGGGGCCGTGAACGGCACGCAAGACGGTCTCAGCCAGGCGTTCGGTCTCGTTAAAGGCAGTTGGTCGCCCACTAATGGTCTAGGATTCACCGTCGCATCATTGCTGATTGGTTGCTTTATCGGTGCGTTTTTCGCCGGCCGCTTGGCGGACCTCGTCGGCCGTCGAAATACGATGATATTCGCCGCCATTCTGTTCCTTGCGGGCGCCTTGGTGCAAGGTTTGGCGGAGGCACATATCGTTTTCGTAATCGCGCGCATTTGCGGCGGCATGGCTGTCGGCGCCGCGAGCGTTCTGTCGCCTGCCTATATTTCCGAAGTCGCTCCCGCCGAGATTCGCGGCCGCCTCACGACGGTCCAACAGATCATGATCATCACAGGACTGACCGTGGCGTTCATCGTCAACAAGCTGTTGCAGGTTGCGGCTGGCAGCTCGCTTGACCGTTTCTGGCTGGGTTTCGAGGCTTGGCGGTGGATGTACCTCATGCAGGCGCTACCAGCAGTGATTTTCCTCGTAGCGCTTTTCTTTATCCCCGAGAGCCCCCGCTATCTCGTCTCGAAGGGCCGCCAGGATAAGGCGGAAGGCGTCCTCGCGAGTCTGTTCGGAAGCGGCGTGGCACGCGCGAAGCTCGAGGAAATCCGGGCAACTTTCAGCGCCGATCACCGTCCCCGCCTCAGCGACATTCGTTCACCTGCCGGCGGAATTCGCAAGGTCGTGTGGGCCGGTATCATGCTCGCTGCCTTCCAGCAGTTTGTCGGCATCAATGTGATCTTCTATTACGGAGCGACGTTGTGGCAGCTGGCCGGATTTACTGAAGCGCAGTCGCTGCTGATCAATATCGGCTCCGGCGCGGTATCGATCGCGGCTTGCTTGGGCACAATCGCAGTCATCGACAAGATCGGCCGCAAGCCAATCCTACTGATCGGCTCGGCGGGCATGGCGGTAACGCTGTTCACCATGGTCTATGCGTTCAGCCACGGTTCTCTCGATCCAACGGACCCGTCGAAGCTTGTGCTGTCCAAAGATCTCGGCATCCTCGCGGTAGTTGCTGCCAACTTTTACGTGATCTTCTTCAACTTCAGCTGGGGCCCGGTGATGTGGGTCATGCTGGGCGAGATGTTTCCGAATCAGATCCGCGGATCTGCGCTGGCCGTTTCCGGCTTCGTCCAATGGTTCGCGAATTTCCTTATCTCGTTCAGTTTCCCAGTGATGGCGGCCAAGCTCGGATTGGCGCTCAGCTACAGCTTCTACGCGGTTTGCGCGGTGATCAGCTTCTTCCTGGTGCAGAAGCTCGTCCACGAGACTCGTGGGGTCGAGTTGGAGCAGATGTCCGGCCATTAACGGCCGCTAGCGAGGAAAGACTTCAATTCCGGCGGGCGAGGCGAAGGCGTCCAGTGGGACGTCCCAATCGTCCGTCGGGATTGTGTCGGCGAGCCGCTGCAGGCTCCAGCCGATTCCGACCAGCCGTGCGCCTTTCTTTTTGAGGCTGGTCAACGCGCGGTCGTAATGTCCCTTGCCGCGGCCGAGGCGGGTGCCGTGGCCGTCGATCGCGATCAGCGGCACGAGCACGAGGTCGGGCTCAACTACCGGATGGCGCTTGGCCGGTTGCATGATCCCGAACGGCCCAGGCTCGAGCGGATCGCCGGCGAGAAAGCGAAAGGGTTTCGCCGGATTGGCGAAGCAGGGGTAGCCGACGATCGCGCCGACTGCGCGGGCTTCCTCCATCGCCGGCAGCGGGCTGATCTCGGATCCCAACGGGCAATAGCCGCCGACGACCGAGACTCCCGCGAACAGCGAGGTCAGATGCTCGGCGAGCTTGTGCTCAAGCCGGGCGCGCTGGCCGTCGGACAGGGTCCGCACGAACGCCTTGCGCGCGTCGAGCGCTGCACGCCTGAGCGACTCCTTCGACAGCGGCTCCATCTCAGGGCGCTGCTCGAAAGGGCCGGGCGGGAAGGGAGGTGACGGGACCACCATGGCCGTTTGCCCTAAAATCCTCTGACGCCAAAACGTCAGGTGGGCGCCGTGTGATCCGGACCAGGGTCCAGGCAGGGACAGCTCCCATGTAGATTTAATCGCCTCAGGGATTTTCCGAAGGCTCGCACCGGGTAGTGCCCGTCGCTTTCCCACTTAGGGATTTGCGGTCTCATTCTCAAGCTGTGCGGCGAGCGTTTCGAGGCGCATCGCAAGCGACTCGGCGCGTTCGACCAGCGCCGGGTCGGGCGCCGATGGCGTCGGCGGAGCGGCCGCGCCGGGACTTTTGTCGATCAGCTGGTCGGCGAGCAGCAGCGACGCGAACAGGAACTGGCGCGCTTCGCTCAATGTGCCGAGGCCGGCCAACGCTTCGCGGCTCTTGGCATCGACCAGCCGCGCGGCAGATCGCAGGGTATCTTCCTCGCCCTCCCGGCACGCGACCTGGTAGGTGCGGCCAGCGATCGTCAAGTCGATCAGCGCCGCCATCAGACTGCCGCTCCGCGAATCAGTTCGTCGAGTTCCACCACCACTTCGCGCACCTTCGCGCGCAGATCCTCGTCGCGGCCGGCGTCGCGGCCCGCTTGGGGCTGGTGGCGAATGAGGGCGCCGTGGATTCGCTCGACCGCGCGCTCGGCTCGCTCCAATGCCGCAGAAAGGCCGCCATCATCCATCCGCCAATCGCTACGCAACATTGCAAGTCCGGGCAAGCGCCGCTCCGCGCTTGGCCGCGCGCGATTTGACGCCAACCGCAGGGCGGCTAATGGGGCGGCATCGCCGCCCGGACTCCACGGGCCGACCCGAACCCCATTGCCGGAGCCTCGATGCAGCCGACCGACCGCCGTCTCGCCAACGCCATTCGCGCTCTCGCGATGGACGCGGTCGAGGCCGCCAACAGCGGGCATCCGGGAATGCCAATGGGCATGGCCGACGCAGCAACCGCGCTGTTCACCCGTCACCTGAAATTCGACGCTTCCGACCCGCACTGGGCCGACCGCGACCGCTTCATCCTGTCGGCGGGCCACGGCTCGATGCTGAT
>JAZJZB010000162.1:0-15521 GCA_040390085.1 Pseudomonadota bacterium
CTGCAAGGGAGTGGCCGGGGGTGGGTGCGAGCTTGGAACAAGCTCGCTCGGGCATTGAGCCCGACCGACCTTCACCCACCCCTCATTCCCCTCCCGTGCAGGGAGGGGAGAAAGTCCTCGCCTCGCCGGCGGTTCGCGCCCGCGCCCGCGACCTCGGCATCGACCTTGCCCAGGTAAAGAGTGCGAGCGACCGCCTGCGGCACTCCGACCTCGACGCTTATCTGCTCTACAACGGCGGCACCGTCTCGGCGCGCGGGTCGGCTGCTCCGCGCAAGGACGAGACGATCAAGGTCGTCGGCCTGCGCCGCAAGATCGCCGAGAATATGCAGGAGGCGAAGCGCCGAATCCCGCACTTCGCGCTGGTCGAGGAGTATGACGTAACCGCGCTCGAGGAAGCGCGCGCGATGATGAACCGCGACCGCGGCTCAAACCCCAAGCTGACCATCCTGCCCTTCCTCATCACCGCAATGTGCAAGGCGCTTCCCGAATGGCCGATGCTCAACGCCACCTACGACGATGACGCGAACGTCATCACGCGCCACGGCGCGGTCCACATGGGCGTCGCGACCCAGACCGACAGCGGCCTGATGGTGCCGGTGATCCGCGGCGCCGAGGCGATGAGCGTGTGGCAGCTTGCGGCCGAGATCCTGCGCCTGTCCGACGCCGCGCGGACCAACAAGGCGAGCCGCGAGGAACTGACCGGCCCGACCATCACCATCTCCAGCCTTGGGCCGATGGGCGGCGTCGCCTCGACCCCGGTGATCAGCCCGCCGCAGGTCGCGACCATCGCGGTCAACAAGATCGAGGACAAGCTGGTCCCGCTGAACGGCGAGATCGAGGTCAGGAAGCGGATGAACCTGTCGCTCAGCTGCGACCACCGGGTCGTCGACGGCTGGGACGCGGCGAGCTTCATGCAAACGCTGAAGGGCTACATCGAAAACCCGCTGCGGCTTCTGTCGTGACGGCGGTCATTGAGACGCGCCCGGCTGGGCGCGGCGCATCATCTCCTCTTCGACGACACCCCATTTTTCGCGCTCGAACAGGAAATTGATCTCGCTGATTTTGTGGCCACGGAACCGTATCCATTCTACGCAGGGCACCGCGCCTGTCGGGGTATCTGAAAGGAAATCGTAAAGCGCGCAGGCTTCATTCCCATCGACGAAAATGCGCTTAATGTGGTTGCCGTTCCAGACCAGCCCAAGGCGCTTCAGAACCGCGAGATACGGCGCCTTGCCAATCTCTTTGCCCCCACCGCGAAAGCGCAAGTCTTCGTCGAGAATGGCTTCGATCGTCATCCAGTCGCGATTGCCCTCCGCGTCGATATAGCGCCGGACGAGCTCTTCGCACTCGCTTTTGCCAAGCTCATTCGTATCGCTTGCTCTGGTCATCGTACACGACTCCTTGTTTGCGGCACCCGGCGGCCCGCCATGGGCGACGAACGCGGCACCGGCAGGCGCGCGGGAAATACCGATGAGCAGGAACTCGGCTGCGGCGATGCTTCCTGCGAGCCGAACCACGTCCGCCATAAACGCGCGCCGCTCCACCTCGACATTCTGGAACATCACGTCCTCTGCCATCTAGGGTAGCGGTTGACAACATAAACCTAGCGATTTACTTAATCAACCTATGAAATCCTACAACCAGTATTGCGGATTGGCTAAGGCGCTCGATCTGGTCGGCGATCGCTGGTCCCTGCTGATCGTCCGCGAGATTCTGGCGCGCGGCTCGTGCCGCTACGTCGATGTGAAGAACGGCCTGCCTGGAATCGCGACCAATCTGCTTGCGAATCGTCTTCGCGAGCTCGAGAAGTGCGGGATCATCCGGCGAGTGGACGCAGGACCGCCGGTATCGACCCATCTGTTCGAGCTGACCGAACGGGGCCGCGGGCTCGAGGCCGTGATCGAGCAACTGGGGCGTTGGGCGGCGCCGGCAATGGTACAGCCCGCCGAACGCGACACCTTTCAGAGCCACTGGATGACTGTCCCGCTGCGCTTCTATCTTCGCGACCGGAAACCGGAGGACCCGCCGGCGACGATTGAGCTTCGGGTCGGAGACGAGCCGCTGACGATCGATCTGGCCGACGGCGACGTGCGCATCGCCTCGCGGGCCGCAGCCAATCCGAGCCTGATCATCGAAGGCCCTCCGCAAGTCGTCATGCGTCTCTTGCGTAGACAGCTCCCGTTGGATGATGCCCGACGCCGCGGCACTCGCCTGAGTGGCGATTTATCCCTCCTCGCACGGATCGAAGGGGTATGACCGCGGCCTTTGAAGACCACTTGGCCGAGCGCGTGAAGCTTGTCCTCGGCCAGCGTGGTCCATTCACGACCACGCGCATCATCGGCGGCGGAACGGGTTTCATGGTGTGCGACAAGCTGTGCTGCGGGGTGAGCCGCAGGGGCCTGGTCGTGCGGCTCGGTCCCAACGGCGCTTCAGCCGCGGCGAAGCAGGAGGGCGTCGCCCCGCTGATGCTCGGCAAACGCACTGCGCGCGGCTTCGTCCGGGTCGATCCGGACGCGCTGAAGACCAATGAGCAGATCGATCATTGGGTGCTCAAGGGAGTCGAGTTTCTCCACGGCGACCGCGCGAACAGCTAACTGCTGACAAGCGTCAGGACTTCCCCAACTCGCGCCAGCTCTTTTCGTTGATTTCGACGCCGAACTTGTCGGCGGCCTTCTTGATGCGCTTCCATGCTTCGTCGCGTTCGTGATCCGAGACGCCTTCGACCTGGTTGAACCGCGCGATCGCGTTGCGCACGTGGCTGGCATTGTTGAGCGGTTCCTTGCGCTCCTTGGGGAATGCAAACTGGTCCTCGTCGAGGCGGTCGCGCTGGGCTTCGTTGAGTTCGGCCATTGCAGGGCTCCTTTCGCGACCGACAAACGCCCGAGCGGCCGAGCGTATGCGCATTGCTCGGAAGGATGAGCCCCGGCGCTCCTGGGGAGGGGCAGGCCGTTCGCGCCGGGGCTCGGGGCGGCGGCGATGCGCCGCCCCTGGAACTTACGCAGCCAGCTGGAGCGTGTGCCCAAGCGCTTGGTCGATCGCGGTCGAGCGCTGCTCGGGGCTGAGATTGAGACCCTCGGCAATCACGAACTCGGGCTCGATTCCGATGAAGTTGAACAGGCCGCGCAAATAGGTCTCGAGATGCTCGAGCGCAACCGCGGGCGACCCTTCGCTGTAAATTCCGCCGCGGGTGAGCGCGATGATCACCCGCTTGCCGCCGGCGAGGCCCTCGGGGCCGTTGGGGCCGTACTGGAAAGTGCGGCCGGCGATGACGATGCGGTCGATCCACGCCTTGAGCTGGGTCGGCAGCGTGAAATTGTACATCGGCGCGCCGATCACCACCGCGTCGGCGGCAAGGAATTCGTCGAGCACCGAAGTGTCGGCAAATTCGGGCAAGGTCAGGTGCGGCAGCGGGTTCGCCGCGAGGTCGCGGTAGACGATTTGCTCGCCCCAGTTGGAGCCCTTGAGCTGCCCGATCACCGACTTGGTGATTGCCCGGCTGGCGCTGTTGTCGCCGTTGATGCTGGCGTCGATATGAAGGATGGTCACTATTGCCTCCTAGGTATGGATTTGTTACTGAGGCACCCTAAATAACCACCGAAGAATCGCTCACAAGAACGCACTTTTTTGTGGTGGACGAACAAGTTTGTGGCCGGCGAACAGCGCTGTGCCGCGGCAACAGAAAGGGAACCGATGAAGGATCCGACCAACCCGGTGTGCAGGACGATCAGCACCTTGCTCTCGCGCATCGGCGACAAGTGGACCGTGCTGGTCGTCTCGACGCTGTCGGGCGGAAGCAAGCGCTTCAACGAGCTTCGCCGCGAAATCCCGTCGGTGTCGCAGCGCATGCTGACCCTGACCCTGCGCAACCTCGAGCGCGACGGGCTGGTCAGCCGCACCGTGACCCCGAGCATCCCGCCGCGCGTCGATTATGAGCTGACCGACCTCGGCCGTTCGCTGGTCCCGCCGCTCCACGCGCTCGAGCTGTGGGCGCTCGAGCATGTCGAGGACATCCACACCGCCCACACCCGCTTCGACGCCGAGGCGGACGCGAGGGCCGAAGCCGCCTGATCCCCCTCCCTGGAAGGGAGGGGCTAGGGGTGGGTGCGCGAAGCGCTCCTTGTCCCTTCATCCCCCTCCCTGGAAGGGAGGATGACCTGAGCGCACCGTTCCCCAAACGGTGCTGGCTCAGGTCATGGGTGGGTGCGCGAAGCGCGCCATGCTACGCTCGTACGATGAGCCGGCGGGTTCCGTACGAGCATACCCAGCGAGCGCGATCGCTCCGCAACAACGCCACGAACCATGAACGCCAACTGTGGGGACTCTTGTCGCGATACCGGCCAAGGTTCACGCGGCAACTGCCAATCGGTCCCTACTTCGCGGATTTCGCCTGCCGTCAGGCCAAGCTGATTGTCGAGCTCGACGGAAGCCAGCACGCCGATTCGACCCGCGATATCCGGCGTGACGAGTTTCTCCGGGCAGAGGGTTGGACCTGCTGCGCGTTTGGAACAACGATCTTACGGACAATCCGGAAGGCGTGGTGACGGCTATCATTGAACGAGCCGCCGAGTGCCTCGGCGGCACCCACCCCCAACCCCTCCCTTCCAGGGAGGGGAGGCAGAGAAGCCGCCTCACCTGATCCCCCTCCCTGGAAGGAGGGGCTAGGGGTGGGTGCGCGAAGCGCGCGTTGCGGTTAAGCTCCGCCCAATGACCCGCACCGACCAAACCACTCTCCCCGCCGGCGTGGTCCACGACCTGCCGCCGGATTTCGCCGCCGCGCTGACGGGCGATCCCGCGGCATCGGCCACCTGGCGCGACATCACGCCGCTCGCCCGCAACGAATGGATCTGCTGGGTCGAATCGGCGAAAAAGGCCGACACCCGCAGCAAGCGCATCGCCTGGGGCTGCGAAAGCCTCGGCGAAGGCAAGCGCCGCCCCTGCTGCTGGCCGGGGTGCCCGCACCGCTGAGGGAATTTCTGCTTTCGACCCAAAGCAGACATTAGAGCTACGGCCGCACCGCCTATCCTCAGACGATCAGATCGGTCATAGGACTTCCCGAAAGCAGACCGTCCGCGAGATCCGCACTGTCCCCTCGATTAGTCTCCTTAGAACTCCCGCTGAAGTTCGAGGCGCAGGCCCCACCGTCTTTTGAGCTGGGGACCGTCAAGTGACTGCGCTATCGGCGCGTCCAGTCGAAGAAAAAGCTCATTTCCGCGGAACGTCCCGGCTTGTGGATGGAAAGCCACGCCCACGGAAGCGTCAAGCCGCCTACCCCCTTGGCGAAGCGGATCCTTGGTAGGCTCATCGAGCGGGTCGAGCATAGGGTCCGCGCCTCGTATGTTGCGCCGCACTTCCCCATTTAGGCCGAACAATAAGCTTACAGACGGCGTCACCAGCCTGGAGCCCCACAGAGAAGCCTCGTAACGGTTGCCCAAGCGGTAACCGTTTGTGTTTTGGCCCAGTTGCACGATTGTCAGAAGCTTTGCACCCCATCCCCACGGCTCGTCCTGCCCCAAATAGATGAACCCAGGGCGAAGCGCGACGGTGCCCGCGCCAAGCTGCATCGGATACTCCTGCCGCATGCCCTCCATGCGCTGGTTGATCGACCCCGTCGGAAGGCTCGCGCCCATCGTCGCAAGAAGCCGGTGACGTAAGTCGGGTTGGGAATAGAGGACGTAAGAGGCGCTTACTTCAATGTCGCCAAGTCCCTTGGCTCTCTCGGTGAACCGTTCGCCTTCGCCTGTGACGTGATCCATAGACTTGATCACGTAGGGGATCATCCCCATCACCGTCAGCCTGTCCGTGGGAGCAAACATCAGTGATACCATATGCATCTGCATCGTCATGTCGGTCGGGGTCGCCATGAATTGGCTCGCCACCGCCGCGTCGCTGACGTGCCGCCCGCCGACGAGGTTACCGTCCATTCTGTCAATGGAATATCGGTAGCCCAGCATCCAAGTGCCAGAGGCGCCCGTCATGATACCAGGCGGCGTTAGTCCGACCCGCCCCATTGTCGGCGTGCTCATCTCCATAGATGGAGCGGCGGGCGCACCTGTGCTCGGCGGAGAGACCATCGCGCCGTCAGGGGAACCTTCTACCTTGCTATCGTCCGCCGGCATGGGGTGATTGGGGGGCCCGCCGGCAATTTCGGTCGCGCCGGCCGGCATGGCGAGCGATGACATCGCGGCGAATGTCCCGAGTAACTGCTTGATTGACATGCGGAGGCTCCTCGCTTTGGACGGTGCGCTCCATGGGTTGCGACGAGGTCGTCGCTGCACAAGCGCGAGCCAGTGCTGCCAAATTCGCGATTGGCACTCTCATCGGGAGAGTGACAACATTAACCCATGTGGGTGCGCGGATGCGGGGCATCAAGGGCGTGCGGGCTTTGATCCGTAGTCCTCTCTTGAAGCTAGATCGCTGATGAGCGTTGCTGCTACGTGACTGGTTCGTGTGCTTAGGAGCGGCAGACGAGAAAATGCGAAGTTGTCATGTCGTAGAACGCAATGGTGGCCAGCGGCCGGTCGGCTTGCGGACGGCGGCGGTTTGCGAGCAGCGGGTCCTAGCCATGAGAGCCGCTCTTCGCCGATCGGTCGGATCGATGTGGCGACAAAAACTAGATCGGCCAGCGTCAGCTTTCCACCCAAAGCAGACGTAAGACGAAAAAGCTGTCCTACAGGCGGTCATCTGTGATCCAAGCTGGCGAATGAATCCCCGCCGCAGTTCGTCCAAAACTGACAAAGCTGACACCTGCCCTGGTCACACGCGCCCACGCGCGCGCGCGCGTTGGATCGCTGCGTTTGGTGCGTTTCGCTGCACTCCGTCACTGCGCGCATCGCCCGCGCTTTTCCTCACGGCCGCGCTCGTTTAGGTCGCCGCCATGCTGAAGCCCGTCGCCACCGACATCGAAGCGCTCAAGGTCCTCGACGAGCGGCTGCGCTGGCTGTCGGCGTGGACCATCCACCACGCCAATCATATCCGCGACAACGACGACGGGCTGAAGGTCGGCGGTCACCAGGCGAGCTGCGCGTCGATGACCGCGATCATGGCCGCGCTCTATTTCCACGCGCTCGGCCCCAACGACCGGGTCGCGGTCAAGCCGCACGCCGGGCCGGTGCTCCACGCGATCCATTATCTGCTCGGCACGCAGAGCCGCGAGGCGCTCGAGAATTTCCGCGGCTTCGGAGGCGGCCAGAGCTATCCGAGCCGGACCAAGGACAGGATCCCGGTCGACTTCTCCACCGGCTCGGTCGGGCTCGGCGTCGCAATCACGCTCTTCGCCAGCCTCATCCAGGACTATCTCACCGCCCACGGCTCGCTCGCCGAGCAGGACCGCGGCCGCTTCGTCGCCTTGATCGGCGATGCCGAGCTCGATGAAGGCAATATCTACGAAGCGATCATCGAGGGCGCCAAGCACGACGTCCGCAACCTGTGGTGGATCGTCGACTACAATCGCCAGAGCCTCGACGCCACCAGCGCCGATCGCATGTTCGAGCGGTTCGACGAGATTTTCAAAAGCTGCGGCTGGCGCGTGGTCGAGCTTCGCTACGGCAAGCGCCTCGCCGCGGCGCTCGACAAGCACAAGCCGCTCAAGGCGTGGTTCGAGCAGCTGTCCAACGCCCAACATTCGGCGCTTCATTACCTGGGCGGCGCGGCGTGGCGCGCGCGGATCGAGGCCGAGCTCGGCAAAGCCGGAGCGGCTTTTCTCAAGGTCTATGACGACGAGGCCCTCGCTGCCCTGTTCACCGACCTTGGCGGCCATTGCATGGATAGCCTGGTCGAGGCGTTCGACGCCGCGCAGGACGACGTGCCGACCTTGTTCATCGCCTGGACCATCAAGGGCTTCGGCCTGCCCTTCGCCGGCCACAAGGACAATCATTCGGGGCTGATGAACCCGACCCAGCTTGGCGCGCTGCGCGACAGCATCGGCGTGCGCGAGGGCCATGAATGGGAGCCGCTGGAAGCCGTCGGCGACAATGCCCGCACCGGCGTCGAAGCGCTGATCGAGCGCAGCCGCATCGCGCGCGAGAAGCGGCCGCGCAGCTTCGGCCAGGTCACCGTCCCCGCACTCCCCGCTCCCGCCGGCGAAGAGCAATCCACCCAGGCCGCGTTCGGCCGCATCCTGCTCGACTTGTCCAAGGCTGGGGGCGAGCTCGCCGACCGCATCGTCACCACCTCGCCCGACGTCACCGTCTCGACCAACCTCGGCGCGTGGGTCAACCAGCGCGGCCTGTTCCGCCGCAGCGAGACTCCGGACGTGTTCGCTCTGGCCAAGATCGCGTCGGCGCAGAAATGGGGCGCGACCGCCCAGGGCCAGCACGTCGAGCTCGGCATCGCCGAGAGCAATCTGTTCCTGATGCTCGCCGCCGCCGGGCTTTCCGGCGACCTGTTCGGCACCCGCCTGTTCCCGATCGGAACGCTCTACGACCCGTTCATCGCCCGCGGCCTCGATGCCCTCAATTACGCCTGCTACCAGGACGCGCGCTTCCTGCTGGTCGCGACACCGAGCGGGATCACGCTCGGCCCCGAAGGCGGCGCCCACCAGTCGATCAACCCGCCGCTGATCGCGCTCGGCCAGCCCGGGCTGCGCCATTACGAACCGGCCTTCGCCGACGAGCTTGCGGCGATGATGGAACAGGCTTTCCGGCTGATCGACGATCCGGCCGGCGAAAGCACCTATTTGCGCCTGTCGACGCGCGCGATCGCCCAGGTCGAGCGGAGCGACGATGGCTGGCGCGAAGGCGCGCTCGCCGGCGGCTACTGGCTGCGCGAGCCCGGACCGAACGCCGAGGCGGCGATCGTCGCGATGGGCGCGGTCATGCCCGAAGCGCTCGCGGCGTGGGAGGAGCTCAAAGAGGACGTTCCCGGCCTCGGGCTCCTTAGCGTGACTTCGCCCGACCTGCTCCATCGGGGATGGACCGCCGCGCAGGCCGCCCGCTGGCAAGGAGAGCGCAATCCGAGCCACGTCGAGCGATTGCTGTCCCGGCTGGCGCCCGGCGCCGGCCTGGTCACGATCGCCGATGCAGCGCCCGCGTCTTTGTCCTGGCTCGGCGGCGTGGTCGGGCAGCGAGTCGCGCCGCGTGGTGTCGAGAAATTCGGCCAGACCGGCACGCTCGCCGATCTCTACGCCGCCTACCGCCTCGATGGCGCCGCGATCACCGAGGCCGCCGCGGAGGTTTTGTTGTCGTTCCGGATTTAAAATCTTTTGTTTACGACACGTTGATATTTAGGGCCGGTGAGCAACGTAGGCCGAGCGGTGCCCGACTATTTTGGCGCCCCCGATCACTTGAGGAACCAGATCGCGCCCGCCCGTGACGCGCAGGCGCGCTGCGACCAGATTCAGGCGGAATTTCGCTCGCATCCCGAGCGCAAGTCGATCCGCCGCGATCCCCAGCCGCTCGCCGCTGCGCTGGTTCCAACCGATGACGAGCTCAAGGTCCGCCTCGCCGAGGAGCTCGATTATGCGCGGCGGATGCTCGATTCGATGGGCGATCAGCTGTCCGCGGACATGGGCGTGCTGATGCGCCACGGCACCGCGCTGCAGTCGATCGACATCGTCGGCCAGATCCTCGGCCACATCGCCAACGTGACCCGCTCGAGCGATCCTGCCGGCGCCGTCGAGCGCATCGGCATGTGCGAGCTCAAGGCGCGGCTCAAGCGCTCGAAGATCGACTGACTTGGCAATCGCGCCGCCCCTCGCCTAGAGCGGTCGGATGCCGGGGCGCTTTTTCGACGAGTGGCAAGTGGGCGACAAGGTGTCGCATTCGATCACGCGCACGGTCACCGAGACCGACAATGTCCTCATTTCGACGCTGACCCACAACCCGCAGCCGATGCACCTCGACAAGGAGGTCGCGGCCAAGTCGGAGTTCGGCCAGCCGATCGTCAATTCGATCTACACCTTCGGGCTGATGATCGGGGTCAGCGTCGCCGACACCACGCTCGGGACGCTCGTCGCCAACCTCGGCTACGACAAGCTGGTCTTTCCCAAGCCGGTGTTCGTCGGCGACACCTTGCGGTCGACCAGCGAGTGCATCGCGGTCCGCCACAGCAACTCGCGGCCCAATGCCGGCATCGTCACCTGGGCCCACCGCAGCTTCAACCAGCGCGATGAGCTGGTGTGCGAGTGCACGCGGACCGCGCTGCTGCTCAAGAAGCCCAATGGCTGAGCCGCGCAGCTGGCTGTTCGTTCCCGCCGACAGCGAGAAGAAGATCACCAGGGCGCTCGACAGCGAGGCCGACGCGATCATCTTCGACCTCGAGGACAGCGTGGCCCCGGCGATGAAGGGCGTCGCCCGCGACCTGCTCAACACAATGCCGAAACGCTCCGGCGGCCCGCAATGGTGGGTCCGGATCAACCCGCTCGGAAGCGAATTCCATAAAGACGACCTGGAGCTGATCGCGCTCGCCGACGTCCACGGGATCGTCCTGCCCAAGGCCGAGAGCGGCGCCGACGTCACCGAGCTCGCGCACCGCACCGGCAATATCCCGATCCATGCGATCGTCACCGAGACCCCGGCGAGCCTGTTCGGCCTGTTGACCTACCGCCAGCCGGGCTCGCCATTGGCGGCGATGAGCTGGGGGGCGGAGGATTTGTCGGCGGCGCTCGGCGCTTCGTCGAAGTATGATGACAGCGGCGACCTCGCCTTCACCTACAAGCTCGCCCGCTCGCTGTGCCTCGCCGGCGCGGTCGCCGCGGGAGTCCAGCCGGTCGACGGCGTGTTCGCCGATTTCAAGGACGAGAAGGGGCTACGCGCCGAAGCCGAAGCCGCGCGGCGCGAGGGCTTCACCGGCAAGCTGGCGATCCACCCGGCGCAAGTCGCGGTGATCAATGCCGCTTTCACGCCGTCGGCGGACGAGGTGAGCCACGCCGAAGCGATCGTCGCCGCCTTCGAGGCACAACCCGACGCAGGAGTCCTTTCCGTCGGCGGCAAGATGGTCGATCGCCCGCATCTGGTTCAGGCCAAGCGCGTACTGGAACGAGCACGATAGGAGATTCTTATGGCGACGACGGCGCAGCCTTCTCCCGCGGAGACGATCAGCGGCCCGACCCAATCGCAGGCTTACGGAATCGCGAGCGCCAAATCGCCCGTCGAACCCGTGACGATCGAAAGACGGGCACTGCGGCCTGAAGATGTCGCGATCAGGATCACGCACTGCGGCATCTGCCACTCCGACCTGCACATGGCCCGCAACGATTGGGGCATGAGCGTATATCCGATGGTGCCCGGGCATGAGATCGTTGGCCTGGTGACTGGCGTCGGCTCGTCCGTCACCAAGTTCAAGGTCGGCGACCGCGCCGCCGTCGGCTGCCTCGTCGACAGCGACCGGACCTGCGAGCACTGCAGGGCCGGAAACGAGCAGTTCTGCCCGAACTGGGTCATGACCTACGGCGGCACAGACCTACAGGATGGCTCCGTCACCTACGGCGGCTACAGCGACCATGTCGTCGTCCGGCAGGAGTTTGTCTGCCGGGTCCCCGACAAGCTCGACATGAGCCGCGCGGCGCCACTGCTATGCGCCGGAATCACTACTTATTCGCCGCTTCGGAAATTCGGCGTCGGCCCCGGCACAAAGGTCGGAATCGCCGGACTCGGCGGGCTCGGCCATATGGGCGTCAAGCTCGCCGCCGCCATGGGTGCTGAGGTCACAATGATCACGACCTCGCCGGAAAAGGGGCAGGACGCGCGCGAACTGGGCGCACAGGATGTGCTAATCTCAAAGGATCAGGCCGCTTTGGACGCTGCCGCCGAGCGCTTCGACTTCATCCTCAACACCATCCCGGTGACGCACGACGTCTCACCTTATCTCAACCTGCTCAAGCCCAACGGCGTCATGGTGGTCGTCGGCGCGATCGACATCCTTGAGGGGGTCCACGGCGGATCGCTGGCGATGCGCAATCGGACGATCGCAGGCTCACTGATCGGCGGCTTGGCGGAAACGCAGGAAATGCTCGATTTTTGCGCGGAGCATGGAGTGCACCCGGAAGTCGAGCATATCGGCCCCAACGAGATCAACCAGGCTTGGGACAGGATGGCCAGAGGCGACGTGCGCTATCGGTTCGTCATCGACATGGGAGCCTCGGCCGGCGCAGCATGAGCGGAACCGTTCATCCCGTCCCGGAAAGCTTCAACGCGCGGATCGGTCCGCGCGAGCTGCAGGAGTTGCACGATTTCGAGGCCGCGAATCCCGACCGCTTCTGGCTCGACCAGGCGCGGCGGCTGACCTGGAACAAGTTCCCGACCAAGGCCGGCGACTGGTCGTTCGGCCAGGATGATTTCCATATCCACTGGTATGCCGACGGGGAGCTCAACCTGTCGGTCAATTGCCTCGACCGCCACCTCGCCGAGCACGGCGACCGCACCGCCTTGATCTTCGAGGCCGACGAGCCCGGCCAGGGCCACCGCTGGACCTATCGCGAGCTTTACGAAGAGACCTGCCGTTTCGCCAATTTGCTCAATCAGCGCGGGATCGGGCGCGGCGACCGGGTGATGATCTACATGCCGATGATCCCGGAAGCGGCGGCGGCGATGCTCGCCTGCGCCCGGATCGGCGCTATCCATTCGGTGGTGTTCGGAGGTTTCTCGCCGGAAAGCCTCGCCGGCCGGATCGCCGACTGCGGCGCGTCCGCCGTGATCACCGCGGACGAGGGTGTCCGCGGCGGCAAGCCGATCCCGTTGAAGCGCAATGTCGATACCGCGCTCGAGCAGGGCGACGTCCCTACTGTGATTGTCGTCGCGCGCACCGGCGCCAACGTCGCGATGAAGGACGGCCGCGACATCCGCTATTCGGACGTGCGCGCAAGCTTGGCGACCGACTGCAACCCGGCAATCATGAACGCGGAAGACCCGCTGTTCATCCTCTACACCTCGGGCTCGACCGGAAAGCCAAAGGGCGTCGTCCACAGTGTCGGCGGCTATGCCGTTTGGGCTGCGACCACCTTCGACTGGGTGTTCGACTATCGCAGCGACGACATCTTCTGGTGCACCGCCGACATCGGCTGGATCACCGGCCATTCCTATGTCGTCTACGGCCCGCTGGCGATGGGCGCGACCAGCGTGATGTTCGACGGAGTCCCCAATTACCCGGTCTTCGGCCGCTTCTGGGAAACCGTCGACCGCCTTGGCGTGACGATCTTCTACACTGCGCCGACCGCGATTCGCGCGCTGATGCGCGAAGGCGACGAGCCGGTGAAGCGCCACAGCCGCAAGTCGTTGCGCCTGCTCGGCACCGTCGGAGAACCGATCAACCCGGAAGCGTGGGAATGGTATTGGCGCGTGGTCGGCGACGGGCGCTGCCCGGTGGTCGACACCTGGTGGCAAACCGAGACCGGCGGGATCCTGATTTCGCCCGTGCCCGGCGCGGTCGAGATGAAACCGGGATCGGCGACCAGGCCGCTACCGGGCGTGAAGCCGCTGTTGGTCGATGCGCAGCACAAGGTGCTCGAGGGGCCGGCGAGCGGCAATCTGTGCATCGCCGCATCATGGCCGGGGCAGATGCGCACGGTGTGGAACGACCACGGCCGCTTCTTCGAAACCTACTTCAAGACCTATCCCGGCCTCTATTTCACCGGCGACGGCTGCCGCCGCGACGAGGACGGATTTTACTGGATCACCGGCCGGGTCGACGACGTGATCAACGTGTCCGGCCACCGGGTCGGCACGGCCGAAGTGGAGAGCGCATTGGTCGCGCATCCCAAGGTCGCCGAGGCCGCGGTCGTCGCTTACCCCCACGACATCAAGGGCCAGGCGATCTATGCTTTCGTCACTCTCAACGCCGGCGAGGAAGGCGATGACGCGTTGCGCAAGGAATTGAATCAGCAGGTGCGGACCGAGATCGGCGCGCTCGCTGCGCCGGACAAGATCCACTTCACGCCCGCGCTTCCAAAGACGCGCTCGGGCAAGATCATGCGCCGCATCCTGCGCAAGATCGCCGAAGGCGCGACCGACAGCCTGGGCGACACTTCGACGCTTGCCGACCCGAGCATCGTCGACGCGCTGGTGGCCGGGCGCCAATGAGGCTCGCACCGCTTGCAGCAATCGCACTCGCGGCCGCGGCGCCCGCGGCCACCGAGGAGCGCAAGCTCGACATGCTCGCTTTCTTCACGGGCAAGTCGCACGCCGAAAATGTGATGAAGGTCGCGCTTCACGGCGCCAAGAAGCTGGTCGTCGACAGCATCGGCGGCCCCAACAAGGAGGGCGAGTTCGTCCTCATCGATACCGTGCGCGAGGAAGGAAAGCCGGTCCGCACCCGCACCTGGGTGATGCGCGCCGGCGACCGCCCCGGCCATTACACCGGCCTGTTGAGCGATGCGATTGGCCCGGTCGACATCGTCGTCAGCGGCGACAGCGCAACCGTCCGCTACGTGATGAAGGACGGCCACCTCAGCGTCGTCCAGCAGATGAAGCTGCAAGCCGACGGCAAGACGCTTTCCAACCATGTCGACGTCAAGCGCTTCGGCCTCAAGTTCGCACGCGCGGACGGCACCATTCGCAAGCTGGACTGAGGCTCAGGCGCTGCTATCCCTCGCCAGGGAGGGGACGCATGGCCACCATTGCCGAGCAACCGCAGCACAAGCCCTGGTCAATGGCCCGGGTGATCATCGCCTCGTCGGCGGGCACTGCGTTCGAATGGTACGACTTCTTCATCTTCGGAAGCCTCGCGCCGGTCATTTCCAAGGTGTTCTTCGCCGGGCTCGACCCGACTCCGGCGCTGATCGCAGCGCTGGGTTTGTTCGCGGCCGGCTTTGCTTTCCGCCCGCTCGGGGCGCTGATCTTCGGCGTGATCGGCGACCGGCTCGGGCGCAAAGGGGCGTTCCTGATCACCGTCAGCCTGATGGGCGGCGCGACCTTCCTGATCGGCTTCCTTCCGACCTACGCCCAGGCCGGCAGCTTTGCCGCGACCCTGCTGATCATCCTGCGCATCCTCCAGGGGATCGCGCTCGGCGGCGAATATGGCGGCGCCGCGATTTACGTCGCCGAACATGCCCCGGCGGCAAAGCGCGGCGCTGCGACAGGATGGATCCAGTCGTCAGCCTCGTTCGGCCTGCTTGCAGCGCTGCTGGTGATCGTCGCCACCCGCACGTCGGTCGGCGAAGACGCCTTCGCCGCCTGGGGCTGGCGGATTCCGTTCCTGGTCTCCGCCGTCCTGCTCGCGATCTCGGTATGGATGCGCGCCAAGCTCGCCGAGAGCCCGGAATTCGCGCGGCTTCGCGAGGAAGACGATGTTGCGAAGGCGCCACTGCGCGAAGCCTTCGGCAGCAAGAAGAATTTGAAGAGCGTGTTGATCGCCTTCTTCGGGATCATGTGCGCCCAGGGCGCGGTCTGGTACTTCACCTTTTTCTACATGCAGGTGTTCCTCGAAAAGTCGCTCGGGCTGCCGAGCGGGACCAAGGACCTGCTGCTGATCGTCATGACCGTGGTCAGCGCACCGCTCTACGTTTTCTTCGGCTGGCTCAGCGACCGGATCGGCCGCAAGCCGGTGATGATCGGCGGAATGCTGCTCGCGCTGGTGCTCTATTTTCCGGC
>JAZJZB010000162.1:15531-17486 GCA_040390085.1 Pseudomonadota bacterium
CAGGAAGCGACTCCGGTGATCGTCGAGACTGTCCCTGCGAGCTGCTCGGTCCAGTTCGACCCCGTCGGCACCGCCAAGTTCGTCAGCCCGTGCGACATCGCCAAGAGCAGCCTGGTGACCAAGGGCATTTCCTTCACGACGCGCAGCTCAGCAGACGGCCAGACCAGCGTGATCGTCGGCACCGAGAGGGTCCCGATCGCCAGCGGCGAAGGGATGGGCGCAGCGGACCTCAAGGCGCTCAAGGCCAAGGTCGCCGACACGATCGGCACCGAGTTGCAGGCGGCGGGCTATCCCAAAAGCGCGGACCCTCGCCGCGCGAAGATGAGTTTGCTGATCATTCTCCTGCTGGCGTTCGTCGTCGCTGCGACGGCGCTGTACGGCCCGCAGGCCGCGGCGCTGGTCGAGATGTTCCCGACGCGCGTGCGATATACGGCGATGAGCTTTCCCTACCATGTCGGCACCGGCTGGGTCGGCGGCTTCCTGCCGGTGACCAGCTTCGCGCTGGTCGCGATCACCGGCAATATCTACGAAGGCCTGTGGTACGCGGTCGTATTCACCGGCATTTCGGTGGTCGTCTCGCTGCTGTTCCTCAAGGAAACCGCCGGCCGCCGACTGCGCGAAGTCTAGCCTAGGGACACCAGTGGATATCGATCGGCTGCTCAGCTTCGGCCAGCACGCGGCCGATCGGCGTCTTCGAGCTTTGCCCGTCGGCGATCGCCTGCTCGAGAACCTCGCGTTTTTGCTGGCCGGTAATGGTGATCAGCACAGTCCGTGCCGCAAGGATCGAGGCGCGGGTCAGAGTCACCCGCGCGACCGGCGCTTCGGGCGGCAGCGGGTCGGGCATCACCCCGATTGCCCGGCGCGCCTTGGGCGCATCGAGCGCCTCCTGAAAATCGGGCCCGGTAAAGATCGACGCGGTGTGCCCGTCGGCACCCATGCCGAGCCACACCAGGTCTGGCGGCCAATGGAAATCCTGCAGCCGGGCGTCGGCCGAATTGCCCGCCAGCTTGTAGTCGGCGATTTCGGTCGCGATCGGGATCACCCGGGCGCCGGTCGGCAGGAATGCCTTGGCGATCGCGCGCACGTTGGCCAGCTCATTGTCCATCGGCACCAACCGGTCGTCGGTCGGGATGATCGTCACCTTCTTCCACGGCAGGCTTTGCGCAGCGAGCTTGGAATAAACCGCCGGCCCGGTCGTCCCGCCGGGCACTGCGATCAGCGATGCGCCGCGCGCGTCGATCGCGCTTTCGACAATGAATCCGACGTCGCCGGCAACCGCGTCGGCAAGCTCGTCCAGGGAATCATATTCCCACCATTCGGCTTCGATCATGTGAGTCTTTCTTCGATTAGCGCGGAGGCGTCTGCCGATATCCGACCCAGCCTGCAACCGGTTGTCCCATTCGGTTGAGCGCCGGCCGGAAGCGAAGCCGGTCGTGGGCGAGGTTGCAAATGATCGAATCGATGGTTGCGACGCCAGTGCCGCGGTCGACCGCGCACTCGCTGATGACGCCGCGCGCGTCGATCCGCAGCCGCAGGAAGATCTGCGCGCCGCGCGGCCAGTTCTCCAGCATGTCGGGCGAGAAATCGCGGCCGCGAAGGTCGGATGTTACCAGGCGCGGCGGGGTAGCCACTCCATTATCGCCGCCGCCGCCAGTACCGCTGCCGCCCGAACCGCTCCCGGTACCGGTGCCAACCCCGCCCGCACCGGTTCCCGGCCCGCGCACGTTGGACGCGGCTTGGGTCGGCGCGGTCCCTTGCCGCGGAGTCTCGCTTGCCGCGATCTTCTGCACCGGCGGGGTCACGATCTTCGGCTTTGGCGCGACGACCGGGGTCGCCTCGCTCTTGATGTTCTTGGGCGACGATCCGCCTTGTTTCTCCTTGGGCCGCGGCTGCTGGCGCTGCCGCGGTGGCGGCGGTGGTGGCGGCGGTTTCGCCTGGCTGAGATTGAAGACGCG
>JAZJZB010000162.1:17496-26011 GCA_040390085.1 Pseudomonadota bacterium
GCATGCAAGAGCGAGAACGAGTCGAGCGTGTGCTCGCCCGCGAGCGGCAGCTTGCCGGAGATATTCAGGAAGGCGAACAGCAATGCGGCGTGGATTGCGGCAACCGCCGCAATCGCGCCGCTTTTGTCCCGTTTATTGAGGTCCGAGCGATACATCGCACCGGTCCAACGCGGCGAAAGCGGTCGCGTTGCCGCCGCTCGCGGACGCAAAAAAAGCGCCGGCTGCTGGCTGGCAGCGTCCGGCGCTTCAAGTCGGAGTCGCTATTTAACGGCTGGCGCTGCTCTTGCGTCCGCCGCCATGGCTCGCCTTTCCGCCTTTGCTTGCGATTTCACGCTGCTTGGCCGGATCCATCGCCGCAAAGCCACGCCGCGATCCGCCACTCTTGGTTGGTGCCATGCTGACTTCTCCATCACTTGATAGCCGAACCGTAACGCCGAGCATGAACCGCAAGTTCACGTTCCTGATGGAGGTTAGCGAACTGCCGTGGCGAGCTCAGCTATCAATCAAAACTGCGGCGCCGCTGGAACTGCCACCGGCACCGCCGCTAGCGCGGAGCGGGGTGCGCTCCGGGCCGCTGGGGAACCAACAGGATCAGCAGGACGATCGCGACTGCGAGCGCGATCGTTGCGAGCGGCCGGCTGAAATCCAGGCCACCACTGGCGATCGGCTTGTCGAGGAAGTCGCCGACGGTGGCGCCGAGCGGCCGCGTCAGGATGAACGCAGCCCAGAACAACCCGACCCGGTTCGCTCGGGTCGTGAAATAGAGGAGCGCCAAAGCCGCCAGCCCAGCGCCGAACACCAGAGCGCCGCCGCCGTAGCCGAGACCCCAGCCGCCGTCGGCGCGTGCATCCGCGGCCCAGTCGCCAAGCGCGGTTCCGAGGGTCTGCGAGAAGGTGATGGTGATCCAGTAAAAGGTCTCTTCGCGCGGGCCGACGATCCGGTTGACGTCGACATGGCCAAGCGAGCGATGCCACGCGAACAGCGACGCGAACACGCAGGCGAGCAACAGCAGCGACCCGCCCGGGTAGCCGATGCCGAGCGACCGGTCGGCGAAGTCGGCGAGAGTCGTGCCGCAAGTGGTCGAGGCGACGATCGTCGCCCAGTAAAGCCACGGGTTGAACTTCGGCGCGCGGATTTGCGCCCACACCAGCAGCACCAGTGCGATTCCAAAGATCGCAGTGCCGATCAGATAACCGCCAGGGACGGCATTGTCGGTGGTCTCGCCGAGCCAGCTCATGGTCACCGCATCGCCGCCGGTCTCGCCGAGCGTGGTGGCGAGGATTTTGATGATCCAGAAGCCGAGCGTGATCGCCGGCACTTTGCTCAGCACATGGTCTTTCATCTCAGCCGCAATCCGATCCACAAGGTGCGCGGAGTCGCGCGCTCGATCGAGCCATCGCCGCCGATCCCGGCCATGACCAGCTTGTTCGTCAGATTCTCGCCGCGCGCGACGATCTGCAGCCGGCCAGCCAGTGGCCACGACGCCGATGCATCGAATGTCGTCGCCGGCCTCAGCAAGCGCGTGTTGAGGTCGTCCTCATATTGCCCGCCGACGCGCCGATAATTTGGTCGTTTGGTTCTGCTCGAACATCGGGTTGCAACATTGCCGATTCCGCGCGCGCGCGTCGAGGGAAATTCCCGTTACGGCACAGCCAATGTGCTCGCGGGAAACAAACAACGTTAAAAAATAGTTTCCGCCAACCGTCTAAATTGTTCTAAACTCGCCATTCTTTCGGGCAGCGACTCGGGGCAATTTTTCGGGTGGGGGCACCCCTTTGACATTCGTTGTTGAACCATTGCGAGCAGTCTCGCGTGCGCGGCGCCGTTTTCTTGCACGCCTCCTCGGCGGCTCGATTCTTCTCTCCTGCCCGGCCGCCGCCGCCGCCCAATCCGCTACCGACATTCTTCCCCCGACGCGCGAGGAAGTGACCCGCCCCCAAACCCAACCTCCGGTCAACCGCAGCCCCCGGCTCGAGATTGAAGGCGGAGTCGAACGCGCGCCCTGCGCACTCGACGGCCCGGAATATCGGTCGATCCGTTTCACTCTCCGTGGAGTCGAGTTCGACGGCCTCCAGGGCCTGACCCGCGACCAGCTCGCGTCGGCCTACGTGCCGTTCGTCGGGCGCGACGTTCCGGTGTCGGTGGTGTGCGACATCCGCGACCGCGCGGCGACCATCCTGCGCAACGCCGGCTACATCGCTGCGGTCCAGGTTCCCGAGCAGCGTATCGGTGACGGCACTGTCCGGTTCCGCGTGCTGATGGCGCATCTGAGCCAGGTGCGCGTACGCGGGGATGCGAGCGGCGCCGAGCGGATCATCGCCGGCTATCTTAACCAGCTGACCGCCCGGCCGGTGTTCAATCGCTACGAGGCCGAGCGCTATCTGCTGCTTGCAAGCGACTTGCCCGGTTACACTGTTCGCCTGACTTTGCGCCCCGCCGGCACCGTGCCCGGCGATGTCATCGGCGACGTTACCGTCCAGCACACGCCGGCCTATGCCGATTTCAACGTCCAGAACGGCGGCTCGAAGCAGCTCGGCCGCTGGGGCGGGCTCCTGCGCGGCCAGTTCTTCGGTCTCACCGGGCTTGGCGACCGGACCTCGGTGTCGGTTTACAGCACTGCCGACCTCAAGGAGCAGCAGACGATCCAGCTCGCCCATGATTTCCGGGTCGGCCCTTCCGGCCTCAGCTTCGCCGGAGCCTTCACTTACGCCTGGGCCAAGCCGTCGATCCCCAACGCCCAGGTCCTCGCCAAGACGCTGCTCGAGACCTACGAAGTCGATTATCCATTCATTCGCCGGCAGGCGGCGACGGTCCGCGGTTCGCTCGGAATCGACCTCGTCAACCAGAGGGTCAAACTCAACTCGATCCCGTTGACCCAGGACCAGCTGCGCGTCGTCTGGCTCAAGTTCGGCGCCGACACGGTCGCGACCGATTTCACCAATCCCGGTTTCTCGCCGGCCGAGCCGCCGTGGCGGATGACCGCACTGTTCGAGCTTCGCCAGGGCCTCCACGCGCTCAATGCGACCCCTGATTGCGGCCCGCTCGGCGCCAATTGCCTCGGCGCCGGCAAGGTGCCGCCGAGCCGGATCGAGGGCCAGTCCGACGCGACCGTCCTGCGCTACACGATGTACGGCGAGTACCGCCCTGTGCCGAAAATCACCTTCGCGCTCGGCGCACGCGCTCAATATGCGTGGAAGCCGCTGCTGAGCTTCGAGGAGTTTTCCGCGGGCAATTACACCGTCGGCCGCGGCTATGATCCGGGCACCTTGCTCGGCGACCTCGGGTTCGGGACTCAGACGGAAATTCGCTACGGAAGCCGGGTCCCGGCGAGCGCGCGCAAGGCGGCGGTCGAGGGCTATGCATTCTGGGACCGTGCCATGGTCCGTAATCGCGACCGCTTGTTCGTCCTCGCGGGCCGCGAACATCTCAATTCGGTGGGCGGTGGCGCCCGGGTCAATTTCGACCGGTTCGCGCTCGACGCCTCGATCGCTGTGCCTCTCACGCGCGTCGGCATTGACAACAAGCGGCCCGGCCCGCGCGTGCTTGTCTCACTTACCTCCCGCTTGTGGCCATGGAGCTACCGATGATCACCAATGTGAAACCCGCGTATCGGGCCAATCGGAAAATGCTGCTGATTTCATGCGCGATTGCGGCGCTCGCAACCGCCAGCGTGCTGCCGCAAAAGGCGCGCGCCCAGGCGTTCCAGGGCACGATCAGCTCCAGCACCAATGCTTCGCAGACCAGCATCGGCGCAGGCACCGAAACGATCACGGTCACCAACCCGACGGCGACGATCGACTGGACGGCGTCGAGCAATGACTTCCTGCCCGCCGCCAACACCGCGACATTCACCAGCTCGAGCGGAGTTACCGACTACACCGTGCTCAACCGGATCACTCCGGCGGACTCGACCAATCCAATCCTGCTCAACGGACATCTCATTTCGACGCTCGAGGGAACCTCGAGCATCGGCGGGAACATCTGGTTTTATGCGCCGAGCGGAATCGTCGTCGGATCGGGCGCGGTGTTCGATGTTGGCGGGCTGTTGCTGTCGTCCATCAACCCGACCCTGATCGGCAATGATTCGAACGGGTTCAGCGCCAGCTTCTCCAGGCAGACCGGGGACGGCGGCACGGTCGAGATCATGAGCGGCGCCCAGATCAATGCGCTGCAGCAGAACAGCTATGTCGCGCTGGTCGCGCCGAAGATCGTCCAGGGCGGCACCGTCAAGGTCGACGGCTCGGCCGCTTATGTTGCGGCCAACAACCTCACCATGACCATGAACCAGGGCCTGTTCGACATCCAGGTCGATGTCGGCGGCGGGACTGACGACACGCAGGGCGTGGTTCACAGCGGATCGACGACCGGCGGCGACACCGCCAGCCTGTCGGCCAACCACAAGGTTTACATGGTCGCGGTGCCCAAGAACCAGGCGCTGACCATGCTGCTCGGCGGAACTGTGGGCTTCGACGCCGGCGTCGCTGGATATGAGAACGGCCAGATCGTCCTGTCGGCCGGATGGAGCGCATACAGCAATGGCAGCTTCAGCCAGGCCAGCGCGGTCGCAGCCAGCATCAACATCGGCGCGGCGAACTTTACCTCCTCGGTCGACGCAATAGCCACGAGTGACATCATCGCCCTTGCCGACAGTGGCAACATCACCTTTGCCGACGGGGTCAATTTCTCCGCCGGCGACACTGCCGAGCTGGGCGCGGTGAACGGCTTTGCGGTATCCGTCACGGGCGACGCTAACCTGACAGCAAGCGGATGGGACGGCAGCGGCGGCGACGCGCTGATATTCGCCAACAACAACGGCAGCGTCGACATTACAGGCAACCTCTCGTTGACCGCCGCCGGCGTGAGCACGTCAGGCAATCCCGGATATGGCGGCTCCGCGGGTATCTCCGCGAGCGCCGGAACGGTGTCGGTTGACGGCACGACAGTCGTCAATGTGGGCGTCGCAAAGGGCACACCGAGCGAAGGGCAAAGCGAAGACTCGCAGGGCGGTACCGCAACCATCAGCGCTACCAACGGCGGCGGCATCAATCTGCACGACACCAGCATCTATGCGTTCGCGAACGGCCAGGACAATAACGGCAATGGCGATACCACCGCCGGCGTTGGCTACGGCGGTCAGGTCAGCCTGCTGACCAGCGGTGGCGGCTCGATCACCGTTGCCGGCAATTTGTACGCCAACGCCGACGGCTACGGCGGCGATATGTATGACGGTAGCACGCTTGGTGGCAGCGGCTACGGCGGTTCGATTTCGGTCGAGAATTACAACGGCTCGATCGATGTCACGGGCACGACGACGCTGACTGCTTACGGCATTGGCGGCGATTGGCTCGGCTCGCTGATTCCCGTCACCGCGCAGGGCGGCGATGGCTATGGCGGGAATGTGTACGTCTATTCGGGCGGCCCTGGGTCGATCAGCCTCGAAGGCAACGTCAACCTGTCGTCAGATGGCACGGGTGGCGACGGCCAGTCCGGCGGCGACGGCTATGGCGGCGACGCCGGCATCTACGCCTATGATGGAACGATCGCACTCGGCCCGCAAATCGGCGCCAGCGCGGCCGGCAATGGCGGCGCGGCGAGCTCCGGTTTCGGCGGCAATGGCGGTTACGGCCAGGGCGGTACCGCTTATATTGAAGCGCTCGCTAACCCGGCCGGCATCGAGACCCCGGCGACGTTCGGCACGATCACCGGCGGCGTTGCCGTCCTCAACGTTGCTGGGGTTGGCGGAGACGGCGGCGCCGGCAACGGCGACAATATCGCAGCTGGCAATGGCGGCGACGGTCAGGGCGGCGCCTATCAAGGTGAGGTCGGCTCGGGCGGTGCGTTCGCAGCCGCGTCGAACCCGGGAGCGTCGCTGACGCTCGGATATGTCAATTTGGTAGCCGACGCGATCGGCGGAACCGGCGGGGCGGGCGGCCTGGGCCAGGCTGGTGGCGCCGGCGGCAATGCTTATGGCGGAAGCGCCCAGGCGGGCAATTACGACCCCTATTCCACCGGTGCCAACAGCGGGACTGCGACATTCGACTTCCTTCGAATCCAGGCTGCAGCTCACGCGGGCAACGGCGGTTCCGGCGATGCCGGTCAGGGCGACGGTGGCGACGCTTATGGCGGAACCACCTTCATCAACGCCAAAGGCACGGTCAATATCACCAATGGCGTGGAAGATTACGCACTGGCCATCGGCGGCGAGGGAGCGAACGGCGGCGACGCCTATGGCGGCTACGCGCTCATCCAGAGCTTTGCCGGCAGCCAACTCAGCATTGGCGGCGACGTCGAACTCCATGTCTATGGTCGTGGCGGGACGGGGACGTCTGGTAACGGCGGTAACGCTTATGGCGGCAACATCGACGACGGCGGTATCTACGGGATCACCGCCGCGGGCGGTGGCAGCATCACCATTGACGGAACGCTCGACATCCTCGCGGCCGGCTGGGCCGGCGATGGCGCGATCAATGGCGGATATGGTCAAGGTGGTGCAGCCTACATCCAGGCCGATGCGGATTCATCCGTAGCCATAAGCGGCCCGCTCAATATCGTTGCTGAAGCGACAGGCGGAGCTGGGGGCACTCGCGGCGGTGATGCCACCGGAGGCACAGTCGTTCTGCAATCCCTGGCGGGCTCTTCCTTGACCGTCGGCGGAGCCGCGTTCCTGACCTCCAACGGCTTCGGCGGCGGCGGCGGCGCAGGAGCGAGCGGCGGCGCCGGCGGCGACGGCTATGGCGGCTCGATCTCGATCAACGTCGCGGGCTCTCTGACTGCGGGCAACATTGACGCGAGGGCAATTGGTTTCGGCGGCGACGGCGGCGTTGGCACCAATGGCGCTGGCGGCGACGGCGGGGTCGGCTACGGCGGCTCGACCGACCTGACGGTCGGCGGCACGATGGATGTCGCATTCTATTTTGGCTGGGCGCGCGCGTTCGGCGGCGATGGCGGCACCGGCACGACGATTGCCGGCGATGGCGGCGACGCCGACGCTGGAACCACGTCGATCAATGTACTGAGTGGCGCGACCGCCGATTCAACCACCGAATTCTCAATCAACGCGACGGCGTTCGCCGGCAACGGCGCCAATGGCGGCGACGCTTATGGCGGCCAGTCGACGACGACCATCGATGGCGCTGTCGTCGCCGGCAGCATCCAGGCCACCGCAGCCGCGTTCGGCGGCACCGGAACGACTGGCGCCGGCGGAAACGGCTATGGCGGCGCTTCGTCGCTCACCGTCAACGGCTCGCTCGATACCGATACGGGTTTCATGGGCAATGGCGGCTACGGCGGCTGGGACGTCACGGACGACCCCAATCATCTTCAGCCCGGCGGAGTAACATACGGCGGCGACGGTTATGGCGGGACATCTACGATCATCGTCAACGGCGACATGACCGTTACCGACAATTTCCTCCTCCAGCCCCAGGCAATCGGGGGCAACGCGTCGGATGGTACCGGCGGTAGCGCGTTCGGCGGCGACGCGACGGTCAATGTGTCGGCCGGCGGAAGCCTGACGGGCGGCGGGCTTGAAATCACTGCCAATGCCACCGGCGGCGCCGGTTCGGCCGGCACTGGCGGCGTCGCGCAGGCCGGCGACATTTTCCTGACCGCCACCGGCGGCGGCTCGATTTCGCTCGCCGGCGCTCTCGAGCTTTCAGCCAAGGCGAACGCCGACGGCCTTGGCGGGGAAGGCGCAATCCAGGGCGGCGACGGCCAGGGCGGCAACATCGCCATGACGATCGACGGCGGAAGCATCAGCGCCGGCTCGCTCGGAATGCGCGCCAACGGGTGGGGCGGCAACGGCGTGAACGGCGGCGCCGGCGGCGCTGGCAGCGGCGGCACGGTCAATGTCACCCTCACCGCCAACGGCGGCACCCTCGATGTCACTGGAACGAGCACTCTTCGCGCGTTCGGCACTGGTGGCAACGGCGGCGAAAACCTCGGCGGCGCCGGCGGCGCTGGCGGCGATGGCTATGGCGGCTCGGTCGTGGTTCAAATGGCCGCTGGCTCCGTGGGCCTCGGCGACAGCGAATTCAACGCCAATGGCTTTGGCGGCGCTGGCGGCAATGGCTCGAGCGGCGGCAATGGCGGCGGCGGATACGGCGGCTCGACGCTTCTGCAGATCGACGGCGGGGCCTTTTCCGCGGCCGACATGTTCACGATCGTAGGGGGATTCGGCGGCGATGGCGGAGGCGGCTGCAGCTGCGGCACCGGCGGCAACGGCGGCTATGGCGAGGGCGGAAGCAATACCGTTTCGCTCGCGGCTGGAGCGTCGATGGATGCCTCGACCTATTTCGCCACCGCCCGGGGCATTGGCGGCGGCGGCGGAGGAATCGGCGGCGGCTGGGTCGGCGCCGGCAGCGGCGGTTCCGCCCAAGGCGGCACCAACGACGTGACGATCGCCGGCGACGCGACCTTTGGCGGCAGCTCGGCCGATTACACCGGCTTCGTCGTCACCGCTTTCGCCCAGGGTGGCGGCGGCGGCGTCGGCGGCTACGCGATTGGCGGCACATCG
>JAZJZB010000163.1:0-5583 GCA_040390085.1 Pseudomonadota bacterium
TCCCGCAGCGCCGATCGCGCGCCGGGCGAACGGCTCGGCATCGGCGGTGCGGCGGAACTTGAGCAGCACGAACGCCCGCTCCTCGGCCTTGAGCGGCGATAGGAGGCTTCCAACGGGGATCTGGTCGATGGTCGTCAGCGCCTGGTCGAGATTGCCGCGCTCGGCGGAATCCCAGGCGATGACCAGCGGCGCGAGGAAAGCGAGATCGCCATTGTCGCTCTTCAACGCCAGCCACGGCATCGCCCTGTCCGGACGCCGCTGCTTGATCTCATTGGCGACCAGCAGCAGCCGCGCCTCGGTCGGCAGCTTGGCTCCGGGGATCGAGCGCGTCAGGCTCAGCGCAAGGTCCATCTGGCCAGCGCCGATCGCCTCGCTCAGCGCCTTGCGCGCGATGTCGACCTGGCCGGGCTGGCTTTGCGACAGTGCCGCGAGCAGTTGCGCCGCCCGCGCATGGTCGCCGTTCATCGCCGCCGCCCGCGCCTGGACATAGGTCTTGGCCGGATCCCCGACGCTCAGCCGGGCCGAGGCCGGAACCGGCGCTAGTGCAACCGCTGCGAGAGCCGCTCCGGCAAGCCATTTACATGTTCGGGTAATTGGGGCCTCCGCCGCCTTCGGGTGTGACCCAGTTGATGTTCTGGGTCGGGTCCTTGATGTCGCATGTCTTGCAGTGGACGCAATTCTGGGCGTTGATCTGCAGCCTCGGCTCACCACCGTCTCCGTCGACGAACTCGTACACGCCGGCCGGGCAGTAGCGCTGCTCGGGCCCGGCATAGACGGGCAGGTTGATTGCGGTCGGTATGTCGGCGTCCTTGAGCGTCAGATGAACCGGCTGGTCCTCCTCGTGATTGGTGTTCGACACGAACACCGACGACAAGCGGTCGAACGTGAGCGTTCCATCGGCCTTCGGATAGTCGATCGGAGCGGCCTGTTGCTTCTTGCGAAGGGTCGTGTGGTCGGGCTTGAGCTTGAGCGTCCACGGCACGCCGATGCGCAGATAATTCAGCCACAGGTCGAGCCCCGCATAGAGCGTGCCGGCAACGCCGCCCCAGTGCGCGACCGCCGGCTGCGCGTTGCGGACCATCTTGAGCTCTTTGGCGACCCAGCTCGAATGGAGCGCGGCCGGATAGGCTTCGAGCACGTCCGCCGACCGATCGTCCGTGATCGCCTCGAATGCCGCCTCGGCCGCGAGCATCGCCGACTTCATCGCGGTGTGCGTGCCCTTGATCCGCGGCACGTTCACGAAGCCCGCCGAGCAGCCGATTAGCGCTCCGCCGGGGAACACCAGCCTGGGAATCGCCTGGTAGCCGCCCTCGTTGATCGCTCGGGCACCATAAGAGACGCGCCGCCCGCCCTCGATCTCGGCGCGGATCGCGGGATGGGTCTTCCACCGCTGGAATTCCTCGAACGGCGACAGATAGGGGTTCGAATAATCGAGCGAGACGACGAAGCCGAGCGCGACCTGGTTGTTCTCCTGATGGTAGAGGAATCCCCCGCCCCAGGCGTCGCTGAGCGGCCAGCCCTGGGTGTGGATCACTCGTCCTGGCTTATGTTTGTCGGCAGGAATATCCCACAATTCCTTGATTCCAAGCCCGAATACTTGCGGACCACTTTCCCTGCGAAGCCCGAAGATGTCGGTCAGGCGCTTGGTCAAATGCCCGCGAGCGCCCTCGGCGAAGAAGGTGTAGCGCGCATGCAGCTCGATCCCGGGCTGGTAATCCGCGCGGCGACTGCCGTCGCGGGCGATGCCCATGTCGCCGGTTGCGACGCCCCTCACCGACCCGTCGTCGTTGAACAGGATTTCCGCCGCCGGGAATCCAGGGAAGATCTCGACCCCGACTTCCTCCGCCTGGCCGGCGAGCCAGCGGCAAAAATTGCCCAGGCTCGCGGTGTAGGTGCCGCGATTGCGCATGAACGGCGGCATCAGCATCTCGGGCAAGCCGAACTTGCCTTTCTTGCCCAACGCCCAGTGATGGTTCTCGGTCACTGGAACGGTCAGCGGCGAGCCTTTGTCCATCCAATCGGGAATCAGCTCGTTGAGCGCCTTGGGATCGATGACCGCGCCCGACAGGATGTGCGCGCCGATCTCGCTGCCCTTCTCGAGAACGCACACCGAAAGCTCGCGCTCGGCCTTGCTCGCCAGCTGCTTCAACCAGATCGCCGCGGAGAGGCCCGCGGGCCCGCCGCCGACGATCACCACGTCATATTGCATGGATTCGCGCTCGCTCATGATCCCTTCGTCGCGCTCCCCACACAATTCGACTCGTCTGCCCTGCCAATTCCTTGACCGTGACGTCAATGGCGGGGAGGACAGCCGCGTGGGCGGGGAAGTGGAATCTATCGGATTGGCCGAGGCACGCAGCGCATTGCGCTGGTGGCTCGATGCGGGCGTCGACGTCGTCATCCAGGAAGAGGCGCGCGACTGGCTGAAGCCGACTCCGCAACGCGAACGCGCACCGCCCGCACCAACCCCGATTCCCAACGTCGTCGAGCCTAAGTCCGAGACCCTGGCCGAGCTTCAGCAATGGCTGGCCACCAGCGCGCAACTGCCGCTTGCGTCAGCGACCGCGCGGCGGATTCTTCCGCACGGCCCCGAGCAGGCGGCAGTGATGCTGCTGAGCGATGCTCCGGCGCTCGAGGATTTCGCCGCTGGCCAGCCGATCGGCGGCGAGGCGTGGGCGCTGGCCAAGCGCATGCTGGCAGCGATCGGGATTGCCGCGGAAGAAGCCTACAGCGCGTCCTTATCCTGCTTCCACACCCCCGGTGCGCGGATGACTCCCAAGGACCGCGACGCTTGCGCCGAAATCGCGCGCCAGCACATCGCGTTGGTCAAACCGCGGCGGTTGCTGCTGCTCGGCGAAGGGCCATCGCAGGCGCTGCTCGGCAAGCCGCTGCTCCAGGCGCGGGGCCAGATCCACAAGATCGAGGGGGTGCGCGCCGTGACCACCTTTCACCCGCGCCACCTGATTAAGCGCCCGTTAGACAAGTCATTGGCATGGCGGGATCTTCTGCTGTTGATCGAGGACGAATCTTGAACGCGAGCCTGCTTGCACTCGGAAGCCTGATCTGGGCAGCGCCCGGCTTTGCCCAGGCGTCGGACCCGCTCGCGCCGCTTGCGCAGCCGCAACAGGTGCCGGCACAATCGCCCGTGCTGGTCCCGCTCAACGGCGGCCCGGCCATCCAGTCGACCACTAACCAGCCTCCACTTGCCTCGCCAATTGTGCAGCAACCGGCCACTCAGCCTCCGCCGCCGGTCGTGACCATTGTGGTTCCCAAGGACTGGCGCGGCGTGTTCGACGCCATCGACGCCGGCAATTGGGCGTCGGCCCAAGCCGGGATCAACGCGCTTCCGCCGAGCATGCTCACGCCCGTCGCCAAGGCGGAGCTGTACACGGCGAAGGGCTCGCCAGTGGTCGATCTCTACTCGCTCCAGACGCTGATCGCCCAGGCGCCCGAGCTTCCGGAAGCCAACCAGCTCGCCGCGATGGCGATCAAGCGCGGCGCGACCACTGCGCCGCTGATCATTCCCGAACGGCCGTCCGTCTGGCTCGGCTCGGCGCCGGTGCGCTACAAGGCCAAGCCGGTCCAGGGCGAGCCGGCGGCCGACCAGCTGCGCGCTTTGCTCGATCCGCTGATCAAGACCAACGACGCCGCCGGGGCGGAGGCCCAGCTGCTGCTCTACGCGCCGCAAATGTCGGCCGAGGCGCGCGCCGAGGCCGGACAGCGCGTCGCCTTCACTTATTATGTGCTCGGCCTCGACCTCGACGCGCGCCGCGTTGCCGATGCCTGGCGCCAGGGGGCGAGCGGCGAATGGGCGAGCCAGGCCGCGTGGGTCTCGGGCCTTGCCTCGTGGCGGCTGAGCGATTTCAACGCCGCTTCGACCTCATTCCAGCAGGTCGCGCAGCTTGCCGCCCAGCGCGAGCTCAAGGCGGGTGGCTATTATTGGGCGGCCCGGGCGGAGCAGGCCGCGGGACGTCCGCGCTCGGTCCAGCCCTTGCTCAAGGCCGCCGCGGGCGCGCCGGACGCCCCGGAAAGCTTTTACGGCCTGATCGCCCGCGAAACGCTGGGCATGAGCACCACGCTGCCACAAGATCCGTTCATTGGGTTCGACCCGCCGATCGCCCAGCTGCCCAACGTCCAGCGCGCGACCGAGCTTGTGCGGATCGGCGAACCGGCTCGCGCCGAGGACCTGCTGCGCCACCAGGCCAAGATCGGTGCGCCCTCGGAGCATCACGCGCTCATTCAGCTCGCCAAGAAGCTCGACCTTCCAGCAGCGCAGCTGTGGCTCGCCAACAACGGCCAATATGGCGCCCGCTCGGACTCGGCCGATCGTTACCCGAACCCGCACTGGAGCCCGCTCCACGGCTGGCGGGTCGACCCCGCCCTCGCCTTCGGCCACATCGTCCAGGAATCGGTCTTCCGCCGAACAGCGGTCAGCCAGGCCGGAGCGGTCGGGCTGATGCAGGTCCGGCCCGGCACCGCGTCCGACCTTGCCCGGGCGCGCGGCTGGACGTCGACCGGCTCGCTGACCGACCCCAAGATCAATCTCGAATATGGCCAAAGCTTCATCGAACAAATGCGGCGCTCCTCGGCCACTGCCGGGCAGCTGCCGCGGGTGATCGCCTCGTACAATGCCGGCCCGCTGCCGGTCGCTCGCTGGGCGTCGATCAACGACAAGGGCGATCCTCTGCTGTGGATCGAATCCATCCCTTATTGGGAGACCCGCTATTACGTGCCCGCGGTGTTGCGCAACATGTGGGTCTATCAGGGCCTCAATCAGGAAGAGACCAAGACCCTGCATTCGATGGCCGAGCATCGCTGGCCATCGTTCCCGACCAGCATGACCCACCTCTCCCACTAAAGCTCAAAAAAGACCCCCGGGCGGCGGCGGCGCCGGGCAGGCCGAGGTGGCAAGGATCACCGAGCCGTCCGGGCAGGTCTGCGTCGCCGGCGCTGGCGGCGGCGGCGGGGGTGCGGGAGCTGCGGCCGGGATCGGCGGCGGCGCGGCCTGGCGCGAGTTGAAGTTGTAGACCAGGCTCGCGAGCAGGCTGTTGGAGGTGAAACGGCCGCGCGCGTCGCTTGTGTAATTGACTCCATTGACCGCGAAGGCGTCGCTGAAGTCGAGCTTGCCGGTGCGCAGATATTGGTACTTCAGCCCGGCATCGAGATTCGGAGTGACCGCGTAGCGCAACCCGGCGATTCCAGTCAGCGCCATTGCGCTGTCCTTGTCGCCCGAGAAGGTCGCCCAGGCGCGGCCGACGCCGCCACCCCCATACCCGCCGAACCCGCCGCCGAAGTCGCCGTCGAGCAGCGCGTTGGCGGTCAAATATTTGACTCCGATGTGGTCGCCGACGCCGAGGTTCGCTGCAGTCGCGGTGGTTCCGCTCGCGGTCGAAACGTCGGTCAGCAAGGTCGGGCTTGCAGTGACGCTCTTGACCTTGGAGCGCTGGTAGCCGCCCTCGACCTCGAGCTTGATCAGGCCAAACTTGTAGCCGGCGATCGCGTCGACATTGTAACCAGTCTTGTAGTCGACGTTATAGCCCTTGTCGTCCCGATTTTGATAGGGCGAATTGACCAGCGCATAGG
>JAZJZB010000163.1:5593-14857 GCA_040390085.1 Pseudomonadota bacterium
ATGTTGTGGGCGTCGTGCTGGTGTTGTTGAGGATGACGTCGAGATCGGTGCTGCGCGGGAAGGTCGCGCCGCCCTCTACCCCGACATACGGGCCGTCAGCGGCGGCGATCGACGGCACTGCCAGTGCCGCGAGCGCGGTCGTTGCCAACAGAAGTTTACGCATGTTGTTTTCCCTTTTGGCTCATGAGCCCCTGTTGCGTGCCTGTTGTCGCCCCCGACTTGGCTGGCCGATGAATGGATTGTTACAAATGTCGACAGGCGGTCATTTCGTCGCCGTTACCTCGCGGATCGTCGGTTAACGCCCTTTGCGGCGCCGCTTGTGTTCTTGTTGTGTTCTCACTTTCTGGTAGACTGCGCGCATGCCGATCGAGTCGAGCAGCGGACGCGGTGCGACCCGCAATTTTTTTCCACCCCCACGCGCTTCAATCTCAAGGAGCGCGTCGACGAGGGCGAATGGCTCGACCAGGTCGAGGCGCTCGACGGGGTGCCCAAGCGCCGGACCACGGTCACCATCGAACGGCCCAAGTCCATCCTCACGCGCAACAACTCGCCCGACGTCGGTTTCGACCGCTCGGTCAACGCCTTCCGCGGCTGCGAGCATGGCTGCATCTATTGCTTTGCACGGCCCACCCACGCCTTTCATGACTTGTCGCCAGGAGTTGATTTCGAATCGCGGCTGTTCGTCAAACCCGGCGCCGCCCAGCTGCTCCACGCGACGCTGTCGGGCCCCGGCTACGAGTGCCGGCCGATCGCGATGGGCACCAACACCGACCCCTACCAGCCGATCGAGGAGCGCTGGCGCATCACCCGCTCGCTGGTCGAGCTGCTGGTCGAGACCCGCCACCCATTCACCATCACCACCAAGTCGGACCGGGTGCTGCGCGACCTCGACCTGCTCAAGGACGCGGCCCACCTCGGGATCGCCTCGGTTGCGATCTCGGTCACCTCGCTCGATCCCACCATCGCCCGGACCCTCGAGCCGCGCGCGCCTCAACCGAGGAAGCGACTGGCGGCGGTCAAGGCGCTGAACGAGGCCGGAGTCCCCTGCTTCGTCGCGATCGCGCCGGTGGTGCCGCAGATCACCGACCATGAGCTCGAGCATATCGTCGAGGCCGCGGTCGAGGCCGGGGCGCCCGGCGGCTTCTATCTGCCGGTGCGCCTGCCGCACGAGGTCGCGCCTTTGTTCCGGGCCTGGCTCGAGACCCATTATCCCGACCGCGCTTCTAAGGTGATGGCGACCATCCACTCGCTCCGCGGCGGGCGCGACAACGACGCGAATTTCTTCAGCCGGATGCGCGGGCAAGGACCGTGGGCCGACCTGCTCCGCACCCGCTTCGAGATCGCGATCAGAAAATACGGGCTGCGCCAGGCCAGGTTCGCGCTTCGCACCGACCTGTTCCGCCCGCCCGAGGGCGACCAGATGCGGCTTCTTTGATCGACCAACGCGCAAATTTTATCGATGCACGCGGGTGACTTGGCGTCCGGCGCTGTCATAGCGTGCGGCCATGAAATCGTCCCTCATCGCAGCGCTGCTGCTCGCTTCCGCAGCTCCCGCCCTCGCCCAGCAATCCGCCGCCGCGTTGCCGCCGCCGGTGCTCGCCGATCCGAAGGTCTCGGCGCTGCGCGACACCGCGCTCGACGACCATTACGCGTGGGACATCCTCGAAGGGCTGACCACCGAGGTCGGCCAGCGCCTTGCGGCGACCGCAGCCGAGGCGCGCGCCCGCGACTGGGCGGTCAAGCGGCTGACCGCGATGGGTTTCGCCAACGTCCACGTCGAGCACTTCACCATGCCGGTGTGGACCCGCGGCGCCGAGAGCGCGGAGATCGTCTCTCCATTCCCGCAGAAGCTGGTCGTTGCGGCGCTCGGCTACAGCGGTTCGACCGGACCCGAGGGGGTGACCGGCGAAATCGCTTATTTCGATAGCGTCGACGCGCTGCGCGCAGCGCCGGACGCCGCGGTCAACGGCAAGATCGTGTTCATCGACCATCATATGATGCCCGCCCAGGACGGCGCCGGTTACGGCCAGTTCGGAGCGCCGCGGCGCCAGGGGCCGACCATCGCCTCGAAGAAAGGCGCGCTGGCGATCGTCATCCGCTCGATCGGCACCGACCATCACCGTAATCCGCACACCGGCGTGCAATATTTCACCGACGGCGCAGCCCCGATCCCGGCCGGAGCGCTCACCGTCCCCGACGCCGAGCAGCTGGTGCGAATCCTCAAGCGCGGCCAGCCGGTGGTGATGCACCTGACGCTGGTCAGCCGGCGCAGCGAAAACGGGGACTCCGGCAACGTCATCGCCGAGGTTCCGGGCCGCGACCCCAAGGCGCCGATCCTGCTCGTCGGCGGCCATCTCGACAGCTGGGACCAGGGAACCGGCGCCATCGACGACGGCACCGGCGTTGCGATCACCGCCGCCGCCGCCAAGCACATCATGGACGCCGGCCGGCCCTTGCGGACCATCCGCGTTGTCTGGTTCGGCGCCGAGGAGCCAGGCGGCTACGGCGGCAAGGCTTATGCCGAAGTCCACGGCAAGGAAGCTTATGCGATCGCCGGCGAGAGCGACTTCGGCGCCGACCGCATATGGCGCTTCAGCTCCCAGCTTTTGAAGAGCGATCCCGCAACCTACGCGCAGCTGACCGCGGCGCTGGCCCCCCTCGGGGTCGTGAAGAATGACAAGGGCGACGCCGACGGGACCGACGTCGAGCCGACCATTGCCGCCGGCGCTCCGTGGATCTCGCTGAACCAGGACGGCGCCCGCTACTTCGATTACCACCACACGCCCGACGACACGCTCGACAAGATCGATCCGGTGCAGCTGCGGCAGAACGTCGCCGCGTGGACGACAATGCTCGCGGTTCTGTCCGGCGGCATTGAACCGGAGCCGAAAGTGCGCAAACGGCGTTAAAGCCGAAAAGAGGAGGCCAATTCCATGCGCATTGCACTCGCCATTCCACTGTTGCTGCTCGGCGCCTGCCAGGTCAGCAAGGACGACAATAACGGGACGACTAGCGTCACCTACAACAGCGACGTCGCCGAAAACGTCGCCGCCGACGTCGGCAACACCGCCCAGAATATTGCCGCGGACATCGGCAATGACGTCAAGAAGACCGGCGACAAGATCGAGAATAAGGTCGGCGACAAGGACGAGCATCCGGCCAACGCGACCGAGAACAAATAACCCCTAGGCTACGGTCAACGGGAAGGCGTTATGGCATCCATGTGCGCGGCGCATGGCGCGTTCCGGTCAACGATGGTCGGGGAGACAGGATTCGAACCTGCGACCCTCTGCTCCCAAAGCAGATGCGCTACCAGGCTGCGCCACTCCCCGACGACCGTCCCACGAAGCGGTACTTCGTGCGAACCCCAAAAGAAAAGAGGAGGTGCCCCCTTTTTCTTTCCTCGATCAAAGTGCAACTTTGATCGAAACCCGGTGGGCCCGGCAGGATTCGAACCTACAACCTAGCCGTTATGAGCGGCCGGCTCTACCGTTGAGCTACAGGCCCGCCCCGGCGCTCCCGCGATAGTGGCGGTCTGTCAAGCCGCCAAGGCATGGAATTGCGCCTCAGCCGCGCGGCAGAGTCAGCGCGATCGAGCCGTTGACCCGCTCGATGTCGCCTCCAGCGATCCGCGCCAGGCCGCGGGCAAGCCGCAGGCGGAAGCCGGCGGCAAGCACGTCGTCGTCGCCTCCGAACACCGCCTGCTCGTCGAGCGCTGCAAGCTCGGCCGGAAGGCTGATCGACAGGCGGCAGCGGTCGCCGACCTGATCCACCGCGAATCGCAGGCGTTCGCCTTTCTGAGCGCGGTCGACGATTGCGCTGCACATCCGGAAGATCAGCCGGTCGGCAAGCTCTGGCTGAAGCGCGGCGGTGGCGTCACGCATGGTTCGCGAAGCTTCGAGCTCGACCTCGCGGGCGGCGGCGCGTTCGCGCAACGAAGGCGCCATCCGTTCGGCAAGCTCGCCCAGATCGACCCGCGGCCGCTCGGCGTTACCGACGGAATGGATCTTGGCTGCGAAATCCAGGTCGTCGATGGCCATCAGCAGCAGCCGCGCCTGGCCGACGATCTCCATTGCCCGCTCGCGGTAGCGGCGGTCGGCGGGCCCGAGATATTGACCCTCGATGATCTCGGCAAAGCCGATGATCGCGTTGAGCGGAGTCTTGATCTCGTGGACCAGCTCGCGGAGCGCATCGGGATCGGCCAGGAGGTCGGCGGCAGCCCCGCTCGGCGCCGGCGGCGGCGCGCTGTCGCGCATCGCAACGCCGCGATAGCCGGCAAACCGGCCGTCGCTCGGCTCGAACGCCGGAATCCCGCTGATCTTCCATTCGCCCGATACCAGCCCGTCGCCGCCGACCATCAGGACGGCGTCGCGGAACGGCGCTCGAAGTGCGAAGGCGCGCGCGACCTCTTCGTCGACATGGTCGCCGTCGCAGTCGATTGGCCGCGCGATCGAGCGGCCGACCAGCGCCCCGCGCGGCGCTCCATCGACCCAGGCGATCTCGCCGCTCGGACCACATTCCCAGCGGAACAAGGCTGGCGATCCGGGCGGCGGCGCTTGCGGCCCGGAAGCGTCGTCCGAACGCCCACGCCGGCGCCGCTCAATCCTGGTGACGACGTCGCGCAGGGACGGCGCGCGCGCGCTGCCCTGCTCTCCGCTTGGCTGCGGTTCGACAAAGGTTTCGGTAAGGTCGAGCGGGGGCGCGGGCTTGGTCTCGGGGTGAAGCGTCTCGATGAACCGCCGCGTTTCCTCGTCGGCAACCTCGTACAGCGCCCGCCATTGGCCTGAGTCGAGGGTCGCCGCGGCGAGCACCGGGGCCGAAACCGACAGCCGGTCGGCGGCGAAATATTGAAGTAGCGCGAGCGGCAGGGGAAGTGCCGCGACGGCCCGTGCCGTGGCCGCTCGAAGCGTCTCGTCGACGGTCCCGGCTTCGCTCCTGATCGCGTCGAGCGCCTGCTCGACCGCCGGGCTTGCACTGTTCGGGCCGGCGCGCGCGACGAGGTCGACCAGCTGCCGCCACCGAACCGCCGAATCATGGCGGTCGCCGGCGGGCTGGCTAAGAACGGTCATCAGGCGATCGTCGAACCGCACCTTCGTTTCGAATCCTTCACACGCACTCTCCACTGCCATTAGGCCAGCGTTGAATATGCGCTAAGAAGGCAGCGCTTAACCGTCCCGAAACGGCACGCGATGGTCAATCCGCTCGGGCAAAAGAAAGAGGCGCCGGCGAGCCGCCGACGCCTCCATCTTGGATATGCTGCGCTTAGCCCTGCTGTTGGACGTAAAGCAGCCAATATTTCGCGACTTCCGCGCGCGGGCCGGTCACTGCATTGAGGGCTGCTGTCGCGCCTGCCTTGTCCCCGGCAACCGCCAGCGCCATGCCGATGTGAAGATTAGCGATCGACGCATCGACCCCAGGCTTGCCAAGCGCCATTTTGTACAGCGCGACGGCCTTGGCGTAATCGCCCATCGCATAATAGCGATCGCCGATCCGCAGCAGCGCCATGCCGCTTTTCGCGGCCTTGGTCGCCTCGACCAAGTCGGCAGCGGTTGCTTTCGCCTTGGTCTTGAGCGGCGTCACCACGTCTCGGAACTCAGCGCTCGCCGGATCGACCACCTTGGCCTGGATTCCCTCGTCGATAATCTTCTGCGCCTCGTTGTAGTTGAGCTGCTCGGCAGCGGCCGTCGCATAGAGGCGGTAATCTCCCGGCGTCGAGAGCGCCTTGGCGGCGCGCATGACGCGCAGGAGGTCGAGTGTCGATTCGACGTCGGGCTGGTTGTAGTTGCGGTAGATGGCAATCGCGTTGCGCCAGCTCGCGGCGCTCGGATAGGCCGAAATCCACTGTCGGCCGATGTCGACCGCGGTCGGCGATTTGGCCTCATAGGCGAGGCTGAGCGCGCGCTTGTACAGGTCCTCGCCGGGCTTCTGGCCGGAAGCCGCGGTCATCTGGATCACCTTCATCAGAGTCGCAGCCGCCTCGGCCTGATGGCCCTGGGCATTCTGCGCCTCAGAAAGGAGCTTTAGCGGCGCCGGATCGCTCGGCGAAAGCGCTGCGGCGCGGGTGAAGAAACTGGCTGCCTGCTGATATTGTTTGGCGTTGTAGAAGGTGGCGCCAAGCGCCGAATAGAGCTGCGCGGTGGTGGCCGTGTCAACGAACCCGGAGGCGGCAACCGCATCAACGGCGACCGCTGCGGCATTGTTGTCGTTCGCCGCAAGCGCGGCCTTCAGCTGCAGCTGGGCAATCACGTAGCGATCTTCCTTGGTCTGGGCGACGGCCTGCGCAGCTGCGAGCTTGGCGGGGATATTGGCGACATCGTTGGCGTTGACGGCCTGCTGCAACGCGACGATCGCCGGCGTGGCCTTGGGTGAAATCTTGATTTTCGGAGCCGCGGGCTCGGCCTTGGCCATGGGTTGCGGCGCGGGAGCGCTTTGCCCGCCATAATTTTGAGCGTTCGCCGCCGATGCCGCGCTGACAATCGCAAGGCCGATCGCAGTGGCGTTAATCAACTTCATCGTTCAATCTCTCCTGTCCGGGCGATGTCGCGCCGGATCCGCTCAAGAAAGCGGCGACGCTTAAACCCCAATTCGGTGGAAGTCCAAGCACCTTAAGGGCGGCGCACTGAACCTGATTTGAACCGCTCTCTTCGCACGTGCGCCTGCAATCCTCGCGTGCGCGCGCACGTACGTACGGGTGCGCGCGGGGTGGCGCCGGCTTATGCGATGCTCTAGGGTGGACCCGAAGGGGGAAGCGGCACTTGCCGCGCCCCACCCGCGCATCACTAACGACAGGATTGTTTCTTGGCCACTCAGCCCCCGGTCGACGACCGAAACGACGCACCCCCGCCGCCTCCGGGCGACAACGACATCGCACCGATCTCGATCGTCGACGAGATGAAGACCTCCTACCTCGATTACGCGATGAGCGTGATCGTCAGCCGCGCGCTCCCCGACGTTCGCGACGGCCTGAAGCCGGTCCATCGCCGAATCCTCTACGCCTGCCAGGAAGCCGGCTATGTCGCTGGCCGGCCGTACCGCAAGTCGAGCCGCATCGTCGGCGACGTCATGGGTAAATATCACCCGCACGGCGACAGCGCGATCTACGACGCGCTCGCCCGCATGACCCAGGACTGGTCGATGCGCGTGCCGCTGATCGACGGCCAGGGCAATTTCGGATCGATGGACCCCGACCCGCCGGCCGCGATGCGCTACACCGAAGCGCGGCTCGCCAAGGTCGCCAACTTCCTGCTCGGCGACATCGACCGCGACACGGTCGACTTCACCCCCAACTACGACGCCTCCGAAAGCGAGCCGCAGGTCCTCCCTGCCCGCTTCCCCAACCTGCTGGTCAACGGCGCCGGCGGAATCGCGGTCGGAATGGCGACCAACATCCCGCCGCACAACCTTGGCGAAGTGCTGGCCGCATGCCGCGCCTACATGGACGACCCGGCGGTCACCTCCGAAGCGCTGATGGAGCATGTCAAAGGCCCGGATTTCCCGACCGGCGGCCTGATCCTCGGCCTGTCCGGCATCCGCGGCGCCTACACGACCGGGCGCGGCTCGATCATGATGCGCTCGCGCCATCACGTCGAGGAAGGCCGAGGCGACCGGCGCTCGATCGTGCTGACCGAAATCCCCTACCAGGTCGGCAAGAACGGCCTGGTCGAGAAGATCGCCGAAGCGGCCAAGGACAAGCGCATCGAAGGCGTTGCCGACATCCGCGACGAATCCAACCGCCTTGGCGTGCGCGTCGTCATCGACTTGAAGCGCGACGCGACGCCCGACGTCGTCCTCAACCAGCTGTGGCGGCACACCCCGGCGCAGTCGAGCTTCCCCGCCAACATGCTCGCGATCCGCAGCGGCCGCCCCGAAACGCTGACCCTGCGCGACTTCATCGAGGCATTCATCCGCTTCCGCGAGGAAGTGATCACCAGGCGTTCGAAGTTCGAGCTGTTCAAGGCCCGCGAGCGCGCCCACATCCTGCTCGGGCTGGTCGTCGCGGTCACCAACCTCGACGAGGTAGTGAAACTGATCCGCTCCTCGGCAAGCCCCGCGGTCGCCCGCGACAAGCTGCTCGAGCGCGAATGGGACGGCGCTCAGATCCGGCCGTACATCGCGCTGGTCGAAGCGGTCGAACCGCAGGCCAAGCGCGAGAAATACAAACTCAGCGAAGCGCAGGTGAAGGCGATCCTCGAGCTTCGCCTCCACCGCCTCACCGCGCTCGGTCGCGACGAGATCGGCGGCGAGCTCGAAGGTCTTGCCAAGAACATCGGCGAACTGCTTGAAATTCTTGCCAATCGCGCTCGCCTCTACGAGGTGATGCGCGAGGAGTTCGACGAGGTCGAAGCCGAATTCGCAACACCGCGCCGCTCCGAGCTGGCCCCTGCCGCCGACGGCATCGAGGACGAGGATCTGATCGAGCGCGAGGACATGGTCGTGACCGTGACCATGGCCGGCTACATCAAGCGCACGCCGCTGTCGGTGTTCCGTGAGCAGAAGCGCGGCGGCAAGGGCCGCGCCGGCATGGCGACCAAGGAAGAGGATGCGGTCACCACCCTGTTCGTGACCTCGACCCACAATCCGGTGCTGTTTTTCTCCAATCTTGGCCAGGTCTACCGGATGAAGGTTTGGCGCCTGCCCGAAGGCGGCCCGAACACCCGCGGCCGGCCGATGGTCAACCTGCTTCCCCTCGCGGAAGGCGAAACCATCTCCACCGTCCTCCCGCTGCCCGAGGATGAAGCCGAATGGGGCGGCCTGCACATCATGTTCGCGACTGCGCGCGGCACCGTCCGCCGCAACAGCATGGACGCCTTCGCAAGCATCCGCACCTCCGGCAAGCGGGCGATGCGGTTCGGCACCGATGACGAGGACGAGGGCGAGTCGAACGACCGACTCATCGGCGTGTCCCTGCTGACCGAGGAGGACGACGTCCTCCTCGCCACCCGCAACGGCAAGGCGATCCGCTTCAAGTCGACCGACGTGCGCGAGTTCCAGTCGCGCGATTCGCAAGGCGTTCGCGGGGTTCGGCTGCAGCCCGGCGACCAGGTGATTTCAATGTCGATCCTGCACCGCGTCGGAACCACGCAGGAGGAGCGCGAAGCCTATCTCAAATGCCCGCCGTGGCGCGAGCGCGAGGACGTCGAATGCACGCTTCCCGCAGACCGCGTCGCCGAGCTCGCCGAGAAGGAGGAGTTCATCCTGACCGTGACCGAGAATGGCTACGGCAAGCGCAGCAGCGCTTACGAATACCGCGTCACCAACCGCGGC
>JAZJZB010000163.1:14867-15300 GCA_040390085.1 Pseudomonadota bacterium
CAGGGCATCACCAACATCGACACGTCCGAACGCAACGGCTGCGTCGTCGCGTCCTTCCCGGCGCACCAGGGAGAAGCGTTGATGCTGGTCACCGACCAGGGCAAGATGATCCGCACCACGGTTGGCGACATCCGGGTGATGGGCCGCAACACCCAGGGCGTGACCATCTTCCGAGTCGCCGAGAACGAGCATGTCGTCAGCGTCGCCAAGATCGATGAGAGCGACGAGGAAGAGATCGAAATCGAGGGCGGCGACGAGCTTGCGCCGGAGGAAGGCGCGGTGGTCGGCGAAAGCGAGCTCGACAAGCCCGCCGACCCGGAGACTGAATAGGGAAAACATCCTCCCCACGATTTCGTGGGGAGGGGAACCAGCGAAGCTGGTGGAGGGGTTCTTGAGCTCAAATTCAGAACCCCTGCTCCGCACTTCGTGCGGT
>JAZJZB010000163.1:15310-19540 GCA_040390085.1 Pseudomonadota bacterium
ATGGCGCTCCCGAACCCCTCGATCCCGACCGAGACCGAGCCCTCCGTGGCGCTGCTGATCCGGCCGACCAGCGGCGATGGGGCAATCCAATTAATAATAGCATATCGCGCCGCGATATGCGCGACGAGCCGCAGCAACCGGCCGCCGCCGGTCCGCGTTCTCCTAGTGAAGCCTGTACAGGAGGAAACGTCCATGCCCCTTCCCCACGATGCGCTGGTCCTGGTCGCCGACGGCCGCAAGATGCTGTTCTTCCGCAACCAGGGCGATGAAAACCAAATCGACCTGCGGATCGAAGCGCATGAGGCGCGCACGAACCAGCGCAAGGATCGGGATATCAAGACGGACGCTCCGGGCACGGTCAAACAGAGCTTCGGCTTTGGCCGCTCGACCTATGAGGAGCCCGATTTCCAACAGCAGGAAGAAGACCGCTGGATCAAGGACGCCGCCGACGAGCTCAAGACGCGGGTCCTGCGCGGCGATTTCGAGGCGCTCGCGATCGTCGCTCCGCCAAAGGCGCTCGGAGTGCTCAAGAAATGCCTCCACAAGGAGGTCGAGCGGCGCATCATGTGCACCGTGAACAAGGAAATGAGCGGTCGCCCGATCCCCGATATCGAGGCGCTGATCACCGGCGAGACGCAGGCGTCGCTGCCGACCGGCTAAGCGCTGCCTGCGTTTATCGCCGATCCACGCTGGATTCAGGCGTAAAGATGCACAACCTTGGCGTCGGGTGCGACAGCGCTCAGCAGCAATGTCCGGTGACAGTGCGCGGGCTCTCGCTCCATGCACAGTAGCGCGCTCGGCGCCTCGGCCGCGAGCTGAAGCATTTGCGCCGATTGCGCCATCGCCTCCGGCAGCTCCAGCTGGCCCGCATAGATCCGCTCGAGATCGGAATGCCGCTTTGCCCTTGCCGCTGCGCGCCCGTCGGCGGGTGTCCCGAGCGCTTTCAAATGGATATAATCGATGCCCGCTTCCGCAAGCGCCGCACGCAGCCCTGTCTTGGAGAAGCCGGGCCGCCGCGACAGCGGAAGCGCGCGCACGTCGATCACCCGCTCGACACACGCCGCCTTCAGCGCGGCGACGAACTCGGGAACGGTCGTGCCCTCATAGCCAATGGTGAAGATGCGCATCGCCGCTGGATAGCGCGGGTGGGCAAGACTAACAGCCCCGCATGAGCTTCGACATCCAGATCATCGGCGGCGGGCTCGCCGGCAGCGAAGCCGCGTGGCAGCTTGCCGAAGCCGGTTTGCGCGTGCGCCTCTCCGAAATGCGCGGCGGCGGCGACATGACCCCGGCCCACGAAACCGATCGCCTTGCCGAAATGGTCTGCTCGAACAGCTTCCGCTCGGACGATGCCGAGCACAATGCGGTCGGCCTGCTCCACCAGGAAATGCGCGCGCTCGGCTCGATCATCATGAAGGCGGGGGATGCGCACCGCGTTCCCGCCGGCTCGGCCTTGGCGGTGGACCGCGAGGCCTTTGCAGCCGAAGTCACCCGCGCGATCGAGCACCACCCCAACATCACCGTGGTCCGCGAGCGCATCGACGCTTTGCCCGACCATCCGACAATCATCGCCACGGGGCCACTGACTGGCTCGAAACTGGCCGAAGCGATCGCCGCCGAAACCGGCGAAGGCGCGCTCGCCTTCTTCGATGCGATCGCCCCGATCGTCCATCACGAAAGCGTCGACATGGACGTCGCCTGGATGGCGGCCAGGTGGGACAAAGGCGGCAAGGACTACATCAACTGCCCGCTCGACAAGCCGCAGTATGACGATTTCGTCGCCGCCTTGGTCGATGGCGAGAAGATGCCGTTCAAGGAGTGGGAGCAGGACACGCCCTATTTCGAAGGCTGCATGCCGATCGAGGTGATGGCCGAGCGCGGGCGCGAGACCCTGCGCTTCGGCCCGATGAAAGGAGTCGGCCTCGACAATCCGCGCACCGGCCGGTGGCCCTATGCAGTTGTCCAACTTCGGCAGGACAACAAGCTGGGGACTCTCTGGAACATGGTCGGCTTCCAGACCAAGCTGAAGCATGGCGAGCAGGTGCGAATTTTCCGCACCATCCCCGGCCTCGAGAATGCCGAGTTCGCGCGATTGGGCGGAATCCACCGCAACAGCTTCATCAATTCGCCGCGCCTCCTCGATGGCCAGCTGCGGCTCAAATCGAAGCCCAATATCCGCTTCGCCGGCCAGATCACCGGCTGCGAAGGCTATATCGAAAGCGCTGCGATCGGAATCCTCGCCGCCCGCTTTACCGCCGCCGAGCTGCGCGGCGAGACCGTTCCCCCGCCCCCGCCCGAAACCGCGCTCGGGGCCCTGCTCGGCCACATCACCGGCGGCGCCGACGCCGAGACCTTCCAGCCGATGAACGTGAATTTCGGCCTGATGCCGCCGCTCGAAGGCCGCCCGAAAAAGATCGACCGCAAGAAAGCCTACACCGACCGCGCTCGGGCCGCTCTGGCGGGTTGGCTCGGCTCAGTTCCTCCCCACGAGACCTCGTGGGGAGGGGAACCAGCGCAGCTGGTGGAGGGGTAATTAGCGCCGGCAGTCGAGAAGAATCGCTGTAACTGCCGACTGAAGATCCCTAATCACGTCTGCAGCATTAAGCCGCAGCACGCGGAGTCCCTGGCTCCTGAGCCACGCATCACGCCGCACGTCCCGCAGCGGATTGTCACCCATCGAATGGCTCTCGCCATCAACCTCGATCACGAGCCGCGGCTGCGCAATAGAAGTCGACGACGCAACGGCCGATCGGGTGTCGGCGCCTGAATTTCAGGCCGTCGGGGCGCTGCCGAAGGACTTGCCACAACATTCCCTCGGGCAGTGTCAGGTCGCGCCGCAGGGCACGAGCGCGGAGGACAATCTCGTTCTTCTGCCGCGGCGGCGGCATTTACCCCTCCACCATCCTGCGGATGGTTCCCCTCCCCATCTGGCGATGGGGAGGAACTTTAGTCATCATTATTGTCAGCCGGCGCCACCCGCTCGCAGCTGCAGGTCTTGTGCTTGGGCGGCGGCGGCGCGGTGGTCGCGTATTCGGCGGCGGTCAGCCAGCCATTATGGTCGCGGTCGGCGCCCTTGAACTTGTCGATGGTCTTGACCGCCCATTCCTGGAACGACAGCGCGCCGTTGCTGTTGGCATCGAGCTTGGCAAACGCCTTCTGCCTCGGCCCAAGCAGCTCTTCGGCCTCGATCTTCCCGTCCTTGTTCTTGTCGGCGCGGCTGAACCGCTTCTCCTCGCGGCTCTTGGGGCTGGCCTCGGGCGCCTGGAGTGGAGCCGAGGCCGCAAACAGCGACGCCGCCTTGCGCGGCTCGGGCGCGCTCGGCAGCCCCGAGGCTTGCTCGGCGCGCGATTGCCACAGCAGGAATGCGCCGGTCAGCAGCAGGAAGGCCGCGGCGGCGCCGGCGAAAAAACGAAGCATCGCAAATCTCCTTCACCAGGAGATTCGGCACGCCCCCATGCTCCGAAACCGGGCGAAATCTGTCAACTAGTGCTTTGGCAGGCGCCCGCTGAACCGGTGACGAAGCATCGCCGCCGCCCGGCCCGGCGTCCCTTCGCGCTCGAACGGCTCGCCGCGCCGGCAATCGCGCATCGCAAGCACGGTCAGCATCGACAGCGGCCGCAGCGGTCCGGAGAACCGCACGCCGCCAAGCCCGCGCCCGAACGACCGGGCCTGCGCGATCAGCATCGCGCGCGAATCCAAGTCGCTGCAGTGCCGCGCGGCGTCGACCAGCGACCACACCCCGCCCGCGCCCTGGATCCGTTCCTCGGCGCGGCCGAGGATCCGTGCGCCGAGCCCGAACAGCAAATTGCCGCGGAACCAGATCGCCTCGCTGGTCTGGACGGTCCACGGGAAGGGATCGAACAACCGCAGCCAGCCGCCCTCGAGCGCGGCAAGCTCGCGCCCGCTGACCCCGCGCGGGATCAGCTCGCGCTCGACTGCCTGCAATCGCGGCTCCGCCGGGGTTACGCCGTCGCCGTCAAGTTCCTCGAGCCGCTCGCGCCACCAGGCGAGCCGGATCGGCCCGAGCATCGGTTCGGTTGTGCTTCGGACGACGTCGCCCATCGCGCGGTCGATCGCGAACAAACCCGCGAGCGCCCCGCGAGCGCGCGGCGATACGTAAGTCAGTGCTAGCCCAAGGTCGGCGCCGAGCATCGCTCAGCGATAGCAGACGGCCTTCACCGCCTCGACCACGTCCGCGGCCTTGATCAGCGCAAGCTTCTCGAGGTTCGC
>JAZJZB010000164.1:0-986 GCA_040390085.1 Pseudomonadota bacterium
CGAGGACCCGCATTTCCTCGCGGGTTAGCGGGGTGCCGTCGATCAGCGCATCCTCGGGCACCTCGCGGTTGCCGCTGGCGCCTTCGCGCAGGGGGAAGGAAACGGTCGTGAAGCCTTCCCTGCGGAAAACGATCCGGATCAACTCGGTCCGCGGCGATTCGCGATCGTCGGTCTCGAGCAGCCCGTAGCTGCCGACATAGGGAAAAGGTGCGGGGGTATTGAGCATTACGCTGCTCCCTTCTTGGTGCTAAATGGCGGGACATGGCCAAGATCACTGCCGCCGACGTCGGCATCAGCATCGCCGGGGACGAAGTTCGACTGGTCGTGAAGGGGCGCGCTGGCAGCCTGAGACTGGCGGCCGCCGACGCCCTGCTGGTCAGCAATGGGCTGGGAAATGCGGCGGTCGATTTGATCGGCGACGACATCGCGCGGCTTCCGCGCATCGAAGCCGTCCATTTGCGGCCCTTCGCCGAGGGTGGCCGCGCGCTGCTGCGGTTGACGGTCAGCGGCCTTGGCCCACTGACCGTGGTGGTAGACCAATATTGGCTGGGCGCGCTGGCCGAGGCTGCCAAAGCGGCGATCGAACTCAGCGAAGCCGGCGGGAATGCCTGATTTGATCAGGTGGCGCGCATTGGACAGATCGAGCGCGGGGGTGTTGAACATGGCGGCCTCCGTGGTTGCGGAAGCCATATGTGCGAAACTATCGCACAATGTCAAACGATATTATCGCACAAGACCTCTACCCTCGGTACTGTGCATTCACGCAGGCGATGTCCGCAGTAATCTTCGCCATTTCGTATTTTTCTTTGTCGAGCGCATTAAGCCAGGCCGCGGCGACTGCTCGCTTAGCGCCGCATAGCTCGGCGTCGGTGGGCGAGGTCGCTTCGAGAATTATCAGTCGCTGTTCCGCTTCGTGCGCGGCTCGCACCGGAGCCGCTTCGCCACATGCCGAGAGAATGGGGATGATCAATATCCAAGAGCGCCTC
>JAZJZB010000164.1:996-7809 GCA_040390085.1 Pseudomonadota bacterium
TAGGATGGCTGGCTGAACGTTGTGGATTGCGTCGATCACGCCGCAAGTGCCCTGGCACCATTTTCGCTCTTCCAGATCAATATGAAAAGTGATCTCGAAAGGCTCCACCCGATCTTTGCCCAGCGTCACGAAGTGTTCGTTACCGGAACACACAAGGTCAAAGCGATCGTCGGAGGGCGCCGCGATGGTCACCAATAGGAAGAGTAAGGACTTCATAGCTTCCTCCGAAAATGCCGTTGATGGGCTTTCAGCACGATCCCGACAACCCTAACCTCGTCATCCGAGAACAGGTTGCGGTCGGCGCGGCCAAGGCGAAGGACTTCCTGGAACTCAGGCTTCGTCGATTCCATGCGCAGGACCCATTCGCCGTTCGGCTCGCGGTCGAGGCGCTTGCAGGTCGTCTCGACGAGGTCATGGCTCTGTCGGGCCACGATGACCAGGTCTCCCGGGTTGGGATGAACCGTGCCGTAGGCGACGCGCAAACATTCAAGGTCGGAGCCGGGCGGCACCGTCTTGTCCATCGAGAAGCCATCCATGCGCAAGGCGAAGCGATCGCCGCCAATGACAGGCGTCGGGCCTACTTCAAGCGAATACCATTCGTCGCTGGGCCATTCTTGATGCTCGCGCCACACGCCGGCAGCGACCGAGTTCTTTACCTGCAGCTTCTCAACCACCGGCCTGGCTTCACCCTCGGCCTCGTGAACCTGGAGCCCGGCCAGCTGCATCACGTCGGATCGGGCGATGCCGCGATCCTCGAGCACCGCGGCAATGCGCTTGGCGAGATCGAACGGCAGTATGGGCTTCTTGTACTTCTTGGCATCTTCATAAGCCGCGTAGGTCGAGTGGGGAACTCCCAGCTCGTCCGCCATTTTGCGGATGGTGATGCTCGGCACGGCGGTTTCGCGCAGAGCCTTAAGCCGGGGAGCGACGCTGGTCATCGGACGGGGCAAGCGAAAATCTCGCGCAAAGTCAGTGCGAAAAAGTCGTTGACTGACGTGCGAAACTATCGCACAAGCGGTGTCGACATCAACAATTGGGTCACGCAATGTCCGAGATTCTCACTTTATTCGATCGTTTCGGCGGTACCCGCAAGATGGCCGACGCTCTGGGCGAGCCTGCTTCGACTGTCCAAAGCTGGAAGTCGGCGGGCCGCGTTCCGGCTGGCAAGCAACCCGACGTTCTGGCGAAGGCTCAAGAACTCGGGCTGGCGGTCGATGCTGAAAACATCATTTTTCCTCTCGGCCGATCGGATAGCCCGAGTAACGAAATCCTGTCAGCCACTAAAGAGGATGATAATTTCAGCCGGAATATCGGGCTGCCTTATTCGGCAGATATTCCGTGCGAAAATATCGCCGACAAGGAGCATGCGCGCCCTTTTGCACAAGCCCCGGGAGTGGAGCGCTCTTCCGGGGCTTCAGCGCGGACCTTTTCGCAGACGAGCGGACTATCGAGCTCGTCAGCGGCCAGCCCAACCTGTTCTCCGGATGGCGAGGCTGACGCGGCGTGACCGGGACGAGCGACCCATTGTCGGAGGCGGCGCGCGAGCGGAGCTTTCCTACCGGCCTCGGCCAGTCGCGCGTTCCGCTGACCATCGTCACCGGCCCGTCTGGTGGCGGCAAGTCCACGTTCGTGCGCCGCAAGGCGGCCCCGTCCGACCTGATCATCTCCTTCGACATCATCCGCGATAGTTTGCGCCCTGCCTTTTCCGCAAAGCAAAGCGGTGCGTTGCTTGAGGCGACCCTGAACGCCCGCAACGATATGTTGCGCTCGCTGTCGGCCAGCCCGACCTTCGCGCCGCGTGCGTGGTTCATCGTTTCTGCGCCGGATCCGACCGAGAGAGAGCGATGGTTGGCGACTCTGGGTGGCGAGATGGTGCTCGTCGCACCGTCGCTTGCGACATGTTTCGACCGAATCCGCGGCGATCTTACCCGCCAGTACGACTGGACCAGGCGGATGCGCCTCGCCGACAAATGGTGGAAAGCCAATCCTGATCTCACGCCGGTCGAACCGGGACTCGAGGCATGATCGAGTTGATGACCCTGTTCGCGGCGCGCTGCGTGCGGAAGCGCGTCAGTGTGGTCCGGTCAGAAATCGAGGCCGTCTTTCGGCCAGAATATCGATTCCATATTTCTTCTCCGCCGCAGCCTCATGAGCACGCGGCTGTAGCGGAAGCCGGGCTCGGCAGCGACAACTCCATCGCCACCGACCCGGCAAATCGCATCGAAGGTCCGCGATGAGCGGCGATCGCGACATCGTGCTGCCGCCGCGGCTGCAAGCTGCCAAGGCGGCGTTCCGCGACCTGGTCGACGCGTTCGGAGGGCAAGAGGCGACCTCGGCCGAGACCGGCAAGTCGCAGTCGCGAATCTCCGCTTACGGCCACCGCAACATGGGCGACTTCCCTCCGGTCGACGTGGTCGCCCGGCTCGAGGCCAGCACCGCCGGTTCGGCGGGCCATCCCCATGTCACCCGATGGCTGGCGCGCCAAGCGGGATATGCTTTGGTCAGCCTGCCCGATCCTTCCGCACCTTCGATGCAGTGGACCGCAATCATTTCCGAACTAACTCGTGCCACTGGCCAGCTTTCGTCCGCGCTGCTCGACGATCTGTCGGACGGTCCAGACATCGGCGCGACCGCCGCGTGGCGGCGGCTCAAAGCGGCCGACGACCTCCTCCGCATCGCGGTCGAGATCGACCATGCATTGCGCCTCCGCGCGAGCGAGGAGGAGTGATGCCGGGCAAGCCGCCCCTGTTCGCGATCGCCCCTGTCGCCCTCACTGCGGTGGAGTATCGGGCCTTTGAGCGTCCAATTGCTCCGCTTTTCTCAATAGCGCCTGCGCAAGTTCGCGACATTGAACCGCGGTCAGGTGAAACTGGATCGCGTCGCGCGAATTGTCGCGCCGCAGGGGGTCGAGCCGAACCAGAATATTCATTGGCAGTAGGGCCGTCGTCCAGCCCAACACGGGCTGGGTGCGGACCGTGCCGTCCGCGTTCAATTCAAAGTCCATTTTCCCTCCCGTCGCCGACGTTTGAACACGCATTCACGTTCGCGACAGGATACGGGGCGGGCGGCATTGGCACAACGGACGCTTCCCTGTCGTCCGCCGCCGGCGTAGCCGTCCGCCCCGGCGATCAATTTGACGAGTGGCGGCAGCTCACCAACCTCGGCGTCTTTGACGTTGAACCCGTCGCACCTGCGAGCGAGGAAGAGTGATGCCGGGCAAGGCTCCGCCGCGGCATTTCGTCGGCCACCAGATGGTGGCGACGGTTCACCAGCTCGACGAATTCGTGCGCAAGGCGAAGCCGGACGAGCGCTTCGTCTATTGCGAAGCGCGGGACCTGATCCGGGGCGACACGTCGGACCATGTCGGCGAGCTGCGCCGCCAGGGCCTGGTGATCCCGTTCCAGGAGCGGCGCCCGGGCGGCGGATTCCGCTTCCTGGTGGTGCGATCGAGCTACCGGTTGCGGGTTCACGACCCCAAAAGGGAGGCGATGACGGACGCCGGGACGGCGGCAGTGTTCCGCCGCCTTGAGCGCGCCGCCAATCTGAGCGCGAAATGCCCGAGCGACGCCGAGCTGGCGCGCGATTGCGGCCTGTCGACCCGGAACCAGGCGCAATGGCGGGTGCGGCGACTGGCGGCTGTCGGGCTGATCGAATCGACTTTGGCGTATGAGAATGGAGTGCCAACCCGGGTGGTGAAGATCCTCGCCACCGGCGAGACGACCAAGCTGCCCGAACGCTGGGCGGCATTGGCGGCGAGCGATGCGCTCGGGGATCTGCGGCGGGGAGGCGGGGTGTGAGCGGCGATGGTGGCCCGCTGCCGGCGATCGGCCACATTCCCTTCGGCCATCGGTCGGTTGCGGCGGCCGATGCGGCGCAGCCGGTCGCTCTGGTGCGGTTCACGACCGAGGGCGAAATGCAGCTGGGCATGTTCGGCGACGGTTTCCGCTTTTTGGTGATCGACGAGCGCTGCCCGGAAGACCGGGTGTACGAGCTGACAGCGGTGCAGCCGCGCAAAGTGCTCGAGGTGCTGGTGCCCGCGGGAACGGCGATCGGCAGCGCCAATGACGAGCGCCATGACGCGCTGGTGGCGCGGATGGAGGCGCTGTTCACGGGCCGACCGCATTTGACGGTCGTCGGGTCGGCGCCATGAGCGTGCGGCTGATCAACCGGACCGAGGTCCTGACCCAGCTGCTGGCGGCGGTCACCGCGGTGCCGGCGGGGGTGAAGCTCAGCATCCCGCAATTGCGCGATGCCCTGGTCAGCCAGGCGGACGTGCTGAGCGGCCTGCAGATCCTGATCAAGGCCAATGAGATCGACCGCGCGACCCTTCGCCCGCTGGCCAAGCAAAGATCGACGAATGTCGTTAGGGGCGCGCCGAGCGGCACTGGCAGATACGGCGATGACGAAGCCGCTGCACCGCTGGTTGAGGCCATCGGTGCCTTCCTTGAGCGGTCTGCGATGAGCGGCGCGGATTTTGCGCGCGACTGCCTGAGAAGCAAGTCGGCGTTGCCCCGGTATCGCCGTCCTGGCGCCAGGGTCCGGTCGGCAACAGCGCGGCGGATTCGAGCGTTCATCGCCGATCACGACACCCACGGCGAGCAGTCACTACCGCCGGCAGTCGCAGAAGCGCCGCGGGCGGGTTGCGGGGAGGCGAAAGCGCAAGCCAAAGCCCCCGCTTCCCCGCCAGTCTCAGCGTCGCTTGAAGCGGCGTCCAGCGGCCCCGAATTGTGGCTGAAGCTGATGACGTTCATCAGCGACCATGACCTGGCGACCAACCGGGTGGCGGTGCACCTGTTCAACGGCAAGGCCGCGATCAACCGGCTCAAGAAGACCGGCGTCGTCCGTTTTCGAACGGTCGAAAAGGTGCTCGCCTTCATCGCCACTCCGCCGCCGGAGGAGCTGAAACGCCTCCCCCGCCACCGACCGAGCCATGGGAAGCCCCGAGCGCCCGAGCACACCCGCCCCAGTCGCGCTCTGGTTTACGACCCGCGCTTCGACCCGACGCGAAAGCCGGTCGGCCCCGGGTTGGAGGTCGCCGACAAGGTCCGCCGAAAGTCGGAATTGCAGTCGACCAATATCCGCCGTGAGCAGGTGAAAGAAGCAACCCGCCTGCTCGATGCCGGGGTCGATCCCAGCGACGTCAAAAGCACCTTCCAGGGCAATCTCATGCGGCAGATCGAACGCCGCCGGGCGGACGAAGCGCGCTTGGCCGATCCGGTCAGCTCGGCCCAACTCTTCCTGCAGCGGCGCGGCTACAGGGTTTATCGAGCGAGCGTCGAAGGCGGGCAGGATGACCGTTTCGTGGTCGGCAACAAGGCGGGAACGCTGAGCGAGGCCGAGCTGGTCAAGCTGGCCCGGCAGAAGGGCTTCGGCCAATGAGCCAAGCTGTTCCTGAAGGCTCGCGGATCCCAAGCACAAGCGCGATCGTCGACCAAGCGATCGAAGCCGTGCCGCAAAGCCTGTTCAGTGCGACCGGCGTCCCGCTAGCGGGACAGGCGGAGATCCTCGCGGCGCTCACCGGTCCGGCGCTGCGCGCGGTGCTCGATGCGCGCGTCGAGCTCAGGGTCAAGCACGGCCACTCGGCCGAGGGCGACCTGATGTTGGCGATCACGGCGCTGCCCAAGGCAGCGAAAGATTATGCGCAGATGGCGGTCGAGGCGATCGGGGTCACCGGTCGCGACCGCAACCTCGGGCTGGCGCGGCGGCGCCTGGCGAGGAGCGCGGCGCTGATCCTGGCGGCGATCGACCGGATCGACGCGGCGATGGCGCAATGACCGAACCCGCCCTTTCCGCCGAGCTGGCAACCGAGGAAGAGCTGGTGATCGAGCTCGCCGCGCTGACCGCCAGGCGCGGCGATCAGCAGCACGTCGCTCAGATGCTCGGGATTAGCCAGGGGCTGCTGTCCAATATTCTGACCAATGGCCGGGGCGTCGGCCCGCGCGCGGCCAATGCGCTGGGCTACCGCAAGGTGGTCCGCTTCGAACGGATAAGCTGAAAGTGGCGGAAACGGGGGAGAGGCCGGACATGCCGCCGGGTGATGAGGCGCCGATGCATCATTTGCGCGGACGTCGTTACGCTTTGGGGATGCGGGGATTCGCAACCGGCGATGCGCGGCGCGAAACCCATGATTTCTATCCGACGCCGCCGGCGGCGACGCACGCCTTGCTCGACGTCGAAGCCTTTGACGGGCCGATATGGGAACCGGCCTGCGGCGATGGCGCGATGGCCCGCGTTCTGGCCGAGCGCGGCCATGATGTTGTCGCCACCGACCTGATCGATCGCGGCTTTGGCGAGGGCGGCCGCGATTTCCTGATGGAATGGCAATCGCTGGCGCCCAACATCGTCACCAACCCGCCGTTCCGCTGGGCACCGCAGTTCGTCGATCGCGCATTGCTGCTGACCCAGGGCAAAGTCGCGCTGTTCCTCCGACTGGCGTTCCTCGAGGGGCGAGCGAGAGCAGGCCTGTTCGCCCGGACACCGCTGGCGCGGGTCCATGTCTTTTCGAACCGAATCAGCTTCATGAAGGGCGAAGCGGCGACCCGCGCCGAGGGCGGGATGGTCGCCTTCGCCTGGTTTGTGTGGGAACATGGCCATGTTGGCCCGCCGACACTCAACTGGATCTTCGCTGACCATGAGGCGCATCCGTGAGCGCGCTCCTCGATGCGGCGCTCGGCTATGCCGCGCGGGGGTGGCCGGTGTTTCCGTGCAATCCCAAGAACAAGCAGCCGCTGCTCGGCGCGGACAAGGACGGCGACGGCAAGCCGATCCGCGGCACTGGCGGGCTCAAGAAGGCCACGACCGACCCCGAGCAGA
>JAZJZB010000164.1:7819-10036 GCA_040390085.1 Pseudomonadota bacterium
CCCAGGAGGTAGTGGCTGGCCTTGAGTGTCGACGTCCACGGGCGGCGTCATGCCGCCCAAATCGACCTGGTTCGAGCCCAAGCTGGCCGACGGCCTGGTGGAAGCGCTGGCCGCATGCGCTGATTGGCTTGAGCACGGGCCATCCGACGTTGCCCGTGGCCTCGGATGGGTCGCCGCACACCAACCCTGACCCATCCTCGGCGCCATTGCGCCTATTCGTCCTCGATTTCGACCCGCGCACCGACGCGGCGACGGGCGAGGTGTGGACGCTCGACCGGCTGAAGGACGAAACCGAGGCCCAGCTGGGCTGCAAGCTGCCGATGAGCCTGGCGATCCTGACCCCGAGCGACGGAGTGCATCTCTACCTGCTCCAAGGCGACGACGGGCCGTCGATCAAGAATCGCGGCAATTTGCCCGATCATGTCGATGTCCGCGGCCTGGGGGGCTATGTCATCGCTCCGCCGAGCGTGATGGCCGACGGCCGCCGGTACCGGGTGCATCGCAAGGAACCAATCGGCGGCATTGCCAGGGCGCCGGAGCGGCTGCTCGAAGTGCTGCGGGAGCAGAAGGGAACGTCGGCCTCAAACGGAATCGAAAATCTTAACACGCCCGCTCGGCCGAGTAGGGTTGGTTCGGATGGGGCGATGGCCGAGCGGCACCAAAGCGACGACGCCGTGCGCAAATATGCGCTGGCTGCGCTCGACGGCGAGCTGCAGGCGGTGCGGAGCGCGGCCAGCGGGCGGCGCAACGCCCAGCTCAATGAAAGCGCGCTCAAGATCGCCGGGCTGGTCGCCGCCGGAGCGATCGAGGCGACCCTTGCGCGGCACCTGATCGAGGCGGCGGCTAGGGAAAACCCCGGGCGCGACGACGACAGCCAGCTTGCGGCAACGATCGACAGCGGCTGGTCAGCAGGGATGAACAACCCTCGCGATCTCAGCGAGATCGCGGCCGCAGCCCGGAACCGAACCGATCGCCGAGGTAGTGGTGCCCCCCCCCGAACCCCCACTTCAACTTTGAATGGCGAGCCATCCTCCCGCAAGGGAGGGCGGGGGGCACAGGCGTCGGATAAGGGGTCCGGGGCGGCTGAAGGTGCGGCGCTGCTCCGCAGATGCGCCTTCTTGCCGCAGACGGATCTCGGCAATCTTGAGCGCTTCCTAGCGCGCCATGGTCAAAACTTCCTCTACGTCGAGCAGTGGGGCTGGTTGGCGTGGGACGGTCGCCGATGGAATCGCGACATGGCCGTCTCACTGTTGGGCCGAGCAGTGCAGCGGACGATGCGAGCGATCCAAGATGAAGCCAGCTTCATCCGCGAAAGTGGTTGGAAGCCCGCCGAGGCGCCGCTGCTGCAGAAGGCCGCCGAGCGCGACGACGGGCTCAACTATATCGCAAAGTGGAAGGGCAAGGAGCCAATCTCATTCAGCGGAACCGTCGCCGCCTGGGGGCGCACATCGGAGTCCGCGGGGCATATCAATTGCATCGCCAAACTTGCCGAGGCGCGGCTGTCGGCGCGCCCAGCGGACTTCGACTCCGATCCATTGCTTCTCAACCTGCAAAATGGGGTGCTAGCGTTCCGCCGCGCTGGTGCGGCCGCATCAGCCGTTGAAATGCGCGAACACCGCCGATCAGATCGAATTACCAAGATCGGCAACGCGTCCTACGATGCAAGCGCGGCCTGCCCGCTTTACGATAAGTTCCTCGAGCTGGTGCAACCCGACATCGCGATGCGCGATTTCCTCGACACCTGGGCAGGCTATAACGCGCTCGGTCTCGCCGACGCTCAGAAGATGGCGCTGTTTTACGGCGAGGGGTCGAATGGCAAGGGCGTGTGGGTCAGCACCCAGGCATGGATTCTGGGCGATTATGCCTGGGCGACGGGGATTGAGACGTTCATCGACGCCGGCAAACAACGAAAGGGGTCGGATGCTTCACCAGACCTCGCCGCACTCGCGGGGCGGCGGATGGTCTATGCCAACGAACCAGAGGATCAGAGCCGCTTTTCCGACGGATTGATCAAATCGCTGACCAGTGACGAGCCCAAAGGCGGCGTGCGCGAACTGCTCAAACCCCCCTTTGAGTTGATCATTACGTTCAAGAATACGGTGATGGCCAACAACATGCCGAAGATCGGCACCGACCATGGCATCCAGCGGCGCGTTCAAGTGGCCCCTTGGCCGATTATCATTCCTGACGAGGAACAGGACTTGAGGCTCAAGGATA
>JAZJZB010000165.1:0-10030 GCA_040390085.1 Pseudomonadota bacterium
CCGGCAAGTCGGACCGCGGGCTACAGCTGTGCCTCGAGAGTCACGACATCCACGCCCGCTTCGTCTCGCTGCAGACCGCCGACCGGCATCCCTCCAAGCCCCATCCCTCGATGGTCGAAAAGGCGATCGCCGAGGCGGGAGCGGCACCCGAGACGACGATCGTCGTCGGCGACACCAGTTTTGACATGGGCATGGCGGTCAACGCCGGAGCAACCGGGATCGGCGCCGGCTGGGGCTATCATGACGCGGACGAGCTGATTGCCGCAGGCGCGGTCGCGGTCGCCGACCAGCCGCTCGATGTTCTCACGCTGATCAGGAGCCGGGTCGATGGATGATGAAACCGCCCGCAAGCGGCTGCTCGCCTACACCGCGGTCAGGTTCGCCGGGCTTGCGATCTTCTTCCTTGGGATCGCGATCATCTACACCGACCTGATGCGCCCTGGCGGGTGGCCGCAGGTCGGGGCGATCATCGCGATCATGGGGGTGATCGACTCCTTCTTTGCGCCGCGGCTGCTCAAGAAGTCCTGGGACGAACGGGACCGCCGGGGCGAATGAAGCGGTTCTGGAAGGACGTCGCGGTCGAGCAGGATGGCGACGGTTGGACGATCAAGCTCGATGGCCGGCCGGTGAAGACTCCGGCGCGGGCACCGCTCGCGGTGCCAACACAAGCGCTGGCCGACGCGATCGCCGAGGAATGGCGTTCGGTCGAGGGCCAGATCGATCCGCGCGCGATGCCGCTGACCGGTCTCGCCAATGCGGCGATCGACCGGGTCACGCCCGACCGGCAGGCGTTTGCCGCCGGCCTTGCCCGTTATGCCGAGGCGGACCTCGCCTGCTACCGCGCCGAAGGACCCAGTGCACTGGTCGCCAGGCAGGAGGAGCAGTGGGATCCGCTGCTCGGCTGGGCGCGACGGCGGTTCGACCTCGACTTCGTGACCACCACCGGCATGCTCCATGTCGCACAACCGCCGGCGACCGTCGAACGGCTCAGCCACGCGGTCGCCGCGCTCGACGCATTCCGGCTTGCCGGCTTGTCGCCGCTGGTGACGATCGGCGGCTCCCTGATCGCAGCGCTGGCGGCGCTGGAGAGAGCGATCACGCCTGAGCAGGCGTGGAACGCGGTGAGCGTCGACGAGCGCTGGCAGCTCGAGCAGTGGGGCGCCGACTCCGAAGCCGAGCATGCGCTTGCCAATCGCCGCCGCGATTTCATGGCGGCGGCGCGGTTTTTGGGGTTGCTCGACTAATCCTCCTCCCCTGCATTTGCAGGGGAGGTGGCACGGCGGAGCCGTGACGGAGGGGCCCCTCCACCAGCTTCGCTGGTCCCCCTCCCCTCGAAATCGAGGGGAGGATGAAATCAGTGCGACGGACCGACGAGGTCGCGGACGAAGGTGACGAGGCGGACCTGGCGCGCGCGTTTGAGCCGTTCGGCGGCGACGATCGTCTGGACCCGCGCGACGCACGCATCCATGTCGCGGTTGACCAGCACATAATCATATTCGGCCCAGTGGCTGATCTCGCTCGCGGCGCGCTGCATGCGGTCGGCGATGACCTCTTCGGGGTCGGTGCCGCGCTCGCGCAGCCGCCGCTCGAGCTCGGGCATCGAGGGCGGCAGGATGAAGATCCGCACCAAATCCTCGCCCATCGCCGAATGGAGCTGCTGGGTGCCCTGCCAGTCGATGTCGAACAGGATGTCTCGGCCGTCCCTCAGCGCCTGCTTCACCGGCGCCTTGGGCGTGCCGTAGCGGAAGCCGAACACCGGCGCCCATTCGACGAACTCGCCGCTCTCGATCATCCAGTCGAATCCCGAATCATCGACGAAATGGTAGTCGACATCGTCGATTTCGCCCGGGCGCTTGGGCCGGGTGGTCGCGGAGATGGACATCGTCACCTCTTCGTCGGCCTCGAGCAACATCCTGGCGATTGTGGACTTGCCCGCTCCCGACGGGCTCGAAAGGACGATCAGGAGGCCGCGCCGCAGGCGGGTCGGCTGGTCGGTAATGGGGTCCATAAGCGCTCTTGCTTCGGCCGGGCGGTGGCCGTCAAGCGAGCCCATGACGCACTGCACAAAAAAGCACTTGAAATGCTGCGGCGCACCCTATATTGTGCAGTGCAACAAATGAAGAGGATCGAAGTGATGGCAGACGAAATCCAGGTTGAAGCGCAGGCAGCTGCCGACGCTCCCGCCAAGGTCGTCGAGGCTGTTGCCGAAACTGTCGAGAAGATCGTCAAGGACAGCGCAAAGACCGCCAAGCGCACCCGCGCAGCGGCCGCTCCCAAGGCGAAGATCAAGGCGGTGGTCGAAAAGGTGGCTCCCAGTTCCCGTAAATTGGGCCGCCGCAAGACCACCCGCCGCAAGGTTCGCATCGCCGCGCGCAAAAGTGCGGCGACCAAACAAAGGATTGAGACCGTGACCAACAACGCTTTTTTCAGCGGCTTTGACGCCGTCCCGGCCTTCGCGCCGTTCCAGTCGCTGTTCGCCGACGCGAATCAGCGCAGCCAGGACCTGGCCAAGAAGAGCCAGAAGGTCGCCGAAGAGCTCGCCGATCTCGCCCGCGCCAATGTCGAGGCCGTCGTCGAGGCCAGCCGCGTTGCGACCGAAGGCGCCCGCGCCATCGGCCAGGACGCGGTCAGCACCGGCCGCACCGGCTTCGAGCAGGCAGCGGACGCGATTCGCTCGCTCGCCGAGGCCAAGTCGCCGACCGAATATCTTCAGCTTCAGGGCGATTTCGCCCGCGCCTCGTTCGACCGTGCGGTCGCCGAGAGCTCGCGCCTGACGGAATCATTCGTGAAGCTCGCCGGCGAGGCGTTCCAGCCGCTTTCGAACCGCGCTTCGGCCAATGCCGAGCGCTTCAACACCCTCGTTGCCTGACCCTCTCCCCTCCTAAGTCAGGGCAACGAACTCCGGCGGCCGTCCCCCAAAAGGGGGCGGCCGCCATTTTTTTACCCCATTGCTGCTTATTGCCGCCTTGCCGCGTTTTCGCGGGTTGCCATATCTTAGAGTGAGATGATTTCGCGTTTGATCCAGATGGCGGCCGGCCCCGACGACGACGGCCTCGACGATGCCGAGACCGGCGTCGCGACGCGCACGCGACCCAAGACCAAGAAGCCGTCGAACTACAAAGTGCTGATGCTCAACGACGACTACACGCCGATGGAGTTCGTCGTGCTGGTGCTGCAGCGCTTCTTCTCGATGGGCATCGAGGACGCGACGCGGGTCATGCTCCAGGTCCACCAGCAGGGCGTCGCGGTGTGCGGCGTGTTCACCTACGAAGTGGCCGAGACCAAGGTCACCCAGGTGATCGACTTCGCGCGCGAGAACCAGCACCCACTGCAATGTACGCTCGAGAAGGCGTGATTGCCTCACCTCCCTGCAAGGGAGGGGATGAGAGGGGTGGGTAAGCGCGCGGCCAGCTCGATGCTGGCCGAGTGCTTGTCAGGCCGAACCTCGCTTCGCTCGACCCACCCCCGACCCCTCCCGTGCAGGGAGGGGAGAAGAAGCTAAATCCCGCGACGTGGACAGCATCTGGATCAAGGGCGGCAACCGCCTCAACGGCGAAATCCCGATCAGCGGTGCGAAGAACGCTGCGCTGACGCTCCTGCCGTGCGCGCTCCTCACCGAGGACAAGCTGACTCTGAGCAACCTGCCGCGGCTCGCCGACGTCGATACGTTCAGCCATTTGCTCAACCAGCTCGGGGTCTCGACCAGCGTCGCCGGGGTCAAGAAGGGGCAGTACGGCCGCCGGATGACGCTGCAGGCGGACGACATCGTCTCGACCGTCGCCCCCTACGACATGGTGCGCAAGATGCGCGCCTCCGTCCTTGTGCTCGGGCCGATGCTGGCGCGCATGGGCGAAGCGACGGTGTCGCTGCCCGGCGGGTGCGCGATTGGCGACCGGCCGATCGACCTCCACTTGAAGGCGCTCGAATCCATGGGCGCGGAGATCGAGCTTGCCGCCGGCTATGTGAAGGCCAGCGCGCCCAAGGGCCGGCTGCCCGGCGGCGACTTCAGCTTTCCGGTGGTCTCGGTCGGCGCGACCGAGAATGCGGTGATGGCCGCGGTCCTGGCCAAGGGCCGCACGCAATTGTTCAACGCCGCGCGCGAGCCGGAGATCGTCGACCTGTGCAACCTGCTGGTCGCGATGGGCGGCAAAATCTCGGGAATCGGCTCGTCGCATTTGATCATCGACGGCGTCGAGGGCCTGAACGGCACCGAATATGAAGTGATGCCCGACCGGATCGAGGCCGGCAGCTATGCCTGCGCTGCGGGGATCACGGGCGGGTCGATCGACCTGATCGGCGCTCGCCCGGACGACATGCGCGCGACCCTGACCGCGCTCGCCCATGCCGGGCTGGTGATCGAATTCCACAATCGCGGGATCAAGGTCAGCGCGAACGGCGGACTGAAGCCGCTGGCGCTGTCGACCTCGCCCTTTCCGGGCTTCGCCACCGACATGCAGGCCCAATTCATGGCCATGCTTGCGCTGGCCGAGGGTGACAGCTTCCTCGAGGAGACGATCTTCGAGAACCGCTACATGCACGTGCCCGAGCTTCGCCGGATGGGCGCCGACGTCGACATCCACGGCCGCTCGGCAATCGTCCACGGAGTCGAGGGGCTGGCCGGCGCAAGCGTGATGGCGACCGACCTGCGCGCGTCGATGAGCCTGGTCCTCGCCGGCCTTGCGGCCGAAGGCGAGACCGAGGTGCTGCGGGTCTATCACCTCGACCGCGGCTACGAGCGGCTCGAGGAGAAATTGTCGGCGGTCGGAGCGACGATCGAGCGCAGGACTGCCGGCTAGAGCTTTTTCATGAAGCGCAGGCTGGTGCGCTCGTAGCCGAGGTGGCGGTAGAAAGCGTGGGCTTCGGCGCGGCGATCGTTGCTGGTGACTTCTACCATTTTGCAGCCGGCCTTCTTCAGCCGCCTTTCGGCTTCCTCGACCAGCATCCGCCCGATTCCGTGACCGTGCGCTTCCACGGCGACGACCAGCACCGGAATTCGCCCGACCGGCGCATCGCGGTGGACGGTGGACATGGTGTGGATCCCGACCAGGCCGACGACCTTCTTGTCGAGCGTGGCAACGATCGGCGTTTCCTTGAGGCGGGCCAGCGCAGCGAGGTTCTTGCGCACCGCGGCCTCGCCGAGCGGATGGCCGAGATAGGCCAGCAGCGCCGAAATCGCCTTGGCGTCGCCGGGCTTGGCCGCGCGCAGTTGCGGCCTGGGCGGGGCCTTCGGTTTCGGTTTGGGTTCGCGGTCGTTGGCGGATTCGCGGATGGGTTTCTTCGGCTTCCGCTTGCGCGGCAGCACCGCGACGTCGAGCGATGCGCCCCAATCCCTGGCGCCGAGGTTGCGCAGGAAATCCTCGACCTCTTCCGGCTTCCCGATGGGCCCCTTCGAATCCATTCCGAACACCGCCTTGTCGCTCTTGTCGGCGAGGCCGACCGTGCCGAAGCGGCGCTTGCCCGGTGTCCGGACCCGGGAGCGGACCAGCTTGAGGCCGCGGTTGCGGGCGCTTTCGGCGAGCTCGTCGAGGTCGCTCACAGCGTGTCGATCAGGTGGAGGACGAGGCCGACCAGGCCGCCGACCAGGGTGCCGTTGATGCGGATATATTGAAGGTCGCGGCCGACCGCCGCCTCGAGCCTCTCGGTAACCGTCCGGGCGTCCCAGCCGCGGACCGTTTCCGACACCAGCTTGACGATCGAGCCGCCGTAGCTCGCCGCCATGCCGACCACCGCGCGACGAGCGAACTGGTTGATCGCGGCCCGGATCCGGCGGTCCTTTTCGAGGGTGCTGCCCATCGATTTGAGGATTTCGCCGAGCTTGCCCGCGAGCACCGCGTCGGGGTTGCGCGCCGAGCGGATGATCGCTTCACGACCTTTCTGCCACAGGGTGTCGAGCCACAGGCTGACCGACTGGTTATCGAGCAACTGGTCCTTGATGGCCTCGACCCGCTCGCGCGTTTCGGGGCGGGTCTGGAGGTCGTTGGCAAGCTGGGCGAGCGCTTCCTCGACCTTGATCCGCACCGGGTGGGCGGGGTCGGTCGACATTTCGGCGGTGAGCTTGCGAAGCCCGTCGATGATCGCGTCGGCAAGCTTGGTGTCGAGCGCGGCGAGCTTGAGCACCCAATTGGCCTTCTTGTGGACCATCTCGCGGATCAGCGGCTCGTTGGCGTCGAGGGCGCGGGCCATCCAGCGGATCGCAGCCTCGAGCATCGGGACGTGGCGGTCCTCGTTGATCGCCGAGGCAAGCGCGTGGCCGAGCAGCGGCGAGACTTCCATCTTGCGCAGGCGCGTGGCGATCGCGCCTTTGACGATGCCACCGAGGCGCTCGTCGTCGAGGCTTTCGAAAATGTCGGCGATCAGCCGCGAGGCGCCGGCGCGGATCCGCGTGCCCTCGCCCGCTGGAGTCCGGAGGAAGCGGCCGGTCGCTCCGGCCACGTCGATGTTCTGCATCCGCCGGGCGACCACCGCCGGGATCAGGAAATTCTCCTTGAGAAAGTTGGCCAGCGCCTGGCCGATTCGGTCCTTGTTCCTCGGGATGATGGCGGTGTGCGGGATCGGCAGGCCGAGCGGGTGGCGGAACAAGGCGGTGACCGCGAACCAGTCAGCCAGGCCGCCAACCATCGCCGCCTCGGCAAACGCCTTGAGGTAGCCGAGCGCCGGGTAGCGGTGCTCGAACGCGCGACTCGCGGCGAACACCACGGCCATCACCACCAGCAGCCCGGTCGCGGCCACCTTCATCCCCCGCGCACCGGGCTGCGCCGGATTGAAGCGGTTGAAGGCGCTGTTGGTCATCGGCTTCATGCCGGCTCAATAGCCGAGCATGCGTTCAGGTTCACTCCGCTGGAACGGCGTGGCCTTGCTGGTGCGCTTCGTGGCCGATGAAGCGGTGGAACAGCTTGCCGATCCGAGTTTCGATCGAGATCGCGATCGAGAAATATGCCGGCACCAGCAGAAGCGTCAGCAGCGTCGAGAAGATGAGGCCGCCGATCACCGTCACGCCCATCGGCGCGCGCCAGCTTCCGTCACCCGTCAATGACATCGCGATCGGCAGCATTCCGGCGACCATCGCGACCGTGGTCATGACGATCGGCTGCGCCCGCTTGTGGCCGGCTTCCCAGATCGCTTTGTCCTTCTCCATGCCGTGATTGATCATCTCGACCGCGAAATCGACCAGCAGGATCGAGTTCTTGGCGACGATCCCGAACAGCATCAGGATTCCGATCAGCACCGGCAGCGAGACCGGCTGCCCGGCGACGTGCAGGGCGATCGCCGCACCAAGCGGCGCGAGGATCAGCGAGCCCATGTTGACGAATGGCGCGAGCAGCCGGCGGTAGAGCAGCACCAGGACCGCGAACACCAGCAGCACGCCGGCAGCGAGCGCGAGCACGAAATAATAGATCAACTCGCCCTGCCACTTCTGGTCGCCGAGGTTCAGCTTCTGAACGCCCTGCGGCAAATGCTTGATGGTCGGAAGCTCGTTGATTTTCGGCCACACGTCGCCGGTCGTCAGACCCGGTGCGAGATCCGCGCCGACAGCGGTGCGGCGAATCTGGTTGGTGCGCTGGATCGTCGTCGGGCCCGAACCGAAGCCGATGTCCGCGACGGCCTTGAGCGGAACCGAGCCGCCGCTCGACGTCGGCACCGGCAGGTTCTCGAGAATCCCGATATTGCGCCGGGCATTTTCCGATAGCGACACGGTGATCGGCACCTGGCGGTCGGATAGCGAGAACTTCGCGCTGTTCTGCTCGATGTCGCCAAGGGTCGCGATGCGGATCGTCTGGCTCAGCGCGGCCGTCGTCACGCCGAGGTCGGCGGCGAGCTGGAAGCGCGGGCGGATGGTGATTTCCGGCTGGGCGAGGTCGCCGCCGACGCGCGGTGCGCGAAGGCCGGGGATGGTCGCCATTTCATCGGCGATCTTGTTTGCGACCTGGTTGAGCTTTTCGGGATCGTCGCCGCCGAGGTAGAGCATGACGTCGCGGCTATCGCCGCCGGGTCCGCCGCCGTTCTGGCTTTGGAAGCTGACCCGCGCGTCGGGGATCGCCGCAAGCGTCGGCGCTAGCGAACGTTCGAATTCGGTGCTGGTCTTGTCGCGCTTTTTCTTGAGCACGACGTTGACCCGGCCATTGCCGACCCGGACGCGCTCGAACACATGCTCAACGTTCGGATCGCGCTTGACGATCGCCGCGACCTTGTCCTCGACCGCCTCGGTTTGTTTGAGGGTGGTTCCCGGCGGAAGTGTGACGTTGATCGCCGAGAAGTCGAGGTTCAGCGGCGGCTGGAAGGTCATCGACAGCGTCCCGAACAGGACGACGCTGAGCAGCAAGGTGCCAAGGCCGGCGCCGACCATGACGCTGCGATGGTCGCGTAGGGTCGCGTCCCAATGACCGGCCGCGACGCTCTGCCATTGGGCAAATCCGCCGCTGCCAACGCGCTGACTGGCGAAACCGATCAGCTTGCCGAACGCGTAAGCGATCAGGCTGCCGGCCGCGAGCGCGATGACAAAAGTGATCACGCTAGGCATGCCAAGCCCGCCAAGAACCTTCATTGCGGCACCGGTGCCGGCGAGCAAGATCACCACCAGGATCAATACGAGCAGTGCGCCGAGCGCGTAGTAACGGATCTTGCGGGGCGCCGGTGGCAGCTTTTCGCGCATCGCGTGCGCCTTGCGCGTGTCGAGGCTCCAGTTGAGCACCTTGAGGTAGAGATCCATCCACTTCCAGTTCGCGTGCGGCTGAACGCCGTGCGAACGCAGGAAATAAGCGGCGACGAGCGGCGTGATCATTCGGGCGACGAGCAAGCTCATCATCACCGAGACGACGACGGTGAAGCCGAACGCCTTGAAGAACTGGCCGGAGATTCCGGGCATCAGCGCGACCGGCAGGAAGACCGCGACGATCGCCATGGTCGTGGCGAGCACGGCAAGGCCGATCTCGTCGGCTGCGTCGAGCGAGGCCTGGTAGGCCGATTTGCCCATGCGCATGTGGCGCACGATATTTTCGATCTCGACGATCGCATCGTCGACCAGCACGCCGGCGACCAGGCTCATTGCCATGGTCGACATGAAGTTGAGGGTGATCCCGAGCAGGTCCATGAACCAGAAGGCGGGGATCGCCGAAAGCGGGATCGCAAGCGCGGAGATCAAGGTCGCGCGGATGTCGCGGAGGAACAGGAGAACGACGAGGACCGCGAGGATCGCGCCCTCGATCAGGCCTTCCATTGCCGATTTGTACTGCGCCTTGGTGTAGTCGACCTGATTGAAGATCTCGGCGAACTTGACCTTGGGATTCTCCGCCTGGACCTTCTTCAGCTCGGCCCAGGCCTTGTCGTAGGTGGTGACTTCCGAGGCACCCTTGGCGCGCTGGACTTCGAAGCTGACGACCTGCTGGCCATCCTGCTTCGCAAGGGTCCGCTGTTCGGAATAGCTGTCCTTCACTTCGCCAAGGTCGGCGAGCTTGACGAACCGGCCGCCCGGCAGCGTGATTTGGGTTTGGCTCAGCTGATAGGCGTCGCGGGCGTTGCCGAGCACGCGAACCGACTGTTCGGACCCGGCGATCTCGGCGCGGCCGCCGGCGGCGTTGATATTGCTCTGGCGAAGCTGCTGGTTGACCTGCGCCGCGGTGACTCCCTGCGACTGCAGGGCCGCCGGATCGAGGATGACGCGAATCGTGCGGTCAACGCCGCCGGTGCGGTTGACGGCCGCGACACCGGGAACCGCGAGGAGCCGCTTGGCGACCGTATTGTTGACGTACCAGCTCAGTTCCTCGAGGCTCATGTCGGTGGTCGCGGCACCGACGTAGAGGATAGGGTCGCCGGCGATATCGACGCGTTCGACTCGCGGCTCGAGGATGCCTTCGGGAAGGTTGCTGCGGATCTGCGCGATCGCGTTGCGGACGTCGTTGACCGCCCGGTCGGTCGGCGTGCCGATCTGGAATTGGACGAAGGTCTGGCTGTTGCCTTCCCGCACCGAGCTGTTGATCTCGTCGACGCCGTTGACTCCGCGGATCGCGGATTCGACGCGCTGGGTAACCTGCGT
>JAZJZB010000166.1:0-19646 GCA_040390085.1 Pseudomonadota bacterium
CTCGGTCGCGGGCTCGGCATATTTGCGGAACTGGATTTCCGGCACCGGCATCAGCCCGGCAAGCGCCATTCCAACCGCCCGGCCAACGATCCCTTCCTCGTTGAGGCTGGTGTCGAACACCCGCTCGCGCCCGAACTTCTCCTGGAGCCCGAGGGTGACCGCGTGCACCCCGCCTTTTGGCCCGACATCCTCCCCGAACACCACCACGCGCGGGTTCGCCTCGAGCTCCTGGTCGAGCACCCGGCGGATCGCGGTGACCATGTTGATGCGCTGGCCGGAAGCCGCGGGCTCGGCGGTAAACTGCGGCGCGACGTAGCCGCTGTTCCACAGCCCCCCGACCTGTTGCAGCTCACCCTGGAAGAAAACGTGATCGGTCACCGCGTCGGGCGAGGAAACGCCGCGGGCTTCGGCCTCGGCGCGAGCGGCCTCGACCTGCCACGCGGCTTCGCGCTCGAGGTCTTCCCATGCGTCGTCGCCGATCTGCAGCTTGGCGCATTGGATCTTGAGCCGGGGCAGCGGATCGCGCGCCCATTCCGCGTCAATCTCTTCTTTCGATTTGTAGGTCTGCGTATCCTGGAAGCTGTGGCCTTCGAGCCGCGGCACCGTCAGGCGCAGGAGCACCGGAGTCCGCTTGGTGCGCACGTGAGCGACGGACTCCTCGATCAACTTCGACGCTTCGGCCGGATCGGTGCCGTCGCCGTTGAAGATCGTCAGCCCGGCGAAACTCGCGAGGTTTGCGGCAATGTTGCGCCCTGGGGTCTGATAATCCGATGTAACCGAGATGCCGTAGCCATTGTCCTCGACATAGAATAATAGCGGCAATTGTTGTGTTGTAGCAATAGTTAGCGCCGACCAAAATCCGCCTGTCGCGCAGCTGGCGTCGCCGCCGAGCACGAGCGAGATGGCATCGCCCGGCCCTCCGTCCAGCACCTTCTGCTTGTAGGCGATGGCCTGCGCCCAGCCAGCCGCCGGCGTATATTGCGCCCCTACCCCGCCGCACATCGGCAGCGCGTGCGCGCCGCCCGGATTGGGATAATTGAACACGACGCCGATATCGCGCCCGTCGGAATAGCCGCCAGCCAGCCCCATGCCAGAACCGAGCGCATCCGCCAGCGGCACCCCGAGCGCGAGCAGCAATGGTCGCGAACGGTAATAGCCGAATGCACCGTCGCCATCCTTGAGCTGAAGCCCAAGCAGCACCTGCGCCAGGTCATGGCCGCGCGCCGAAAATTGATAGAGGACCTTCTTGGCCGGGACGAGCTCCTGCTCTTCCAAACGGTCCAGTTCGCGGCTGGTCAGGACCAGCCTCGCGACCTCGCGCCAATCCACTTTTGCGGACACCCGGCCCGGGTCGCGCTCGGCCATGGTCAGGCGTCCAGCGCGCCAACCACGGCGGCGATAAATCGATCGATCTGATCGTCGCCCATGCCGACCACGTTGAAGCGGCCGCTGTCGGCCATGTAGATCGCGTGGTCCTCGCGCAGTTTCAGCACCTGCTCCCTGGACAGCGGAAGCATCGAGAACATCCCGAACTGACGGCCGATGAAGCCGAGCCGCGGGTCGGCGGACGCGATCCGCTGGCGGACCGAATTGATCCGGTCACGCATCGCTTCCAGCTCGACCAGCCAGCGTGCGTGAAGCTCGGGGTCCTCGAGGATGATGTGCGCGCAGGCGGCGCCGTGATCGGGCGGCATCGACCACATTTCGCGTGCGCGCTGGAAGACGTGCGCCATCGCCGTCGCCGTCGCGCCGGTCGAGCCGGTCTTCACGAACAGCGAGCCGACGCGGTCGCGGTAGCAGCTGAAATTCTTGTCGCAGCTCTGGGCGATGATCACCTCGTCGCACGAAGACAGCATCAGCCGGACTCCGAACGCATCCTCGTCGAGCCCGCGTCCGAAGCCCTGGTAGGCGATATCGACGAACGGGATCAGGCCACGATCGACCACCACCCGCGCGACTTCGCGCCACTGGTCCTCGCTGAGGTCGGCGCCGGTCGGATTATGGCAGCAGCCGTGCAGCAGAGCGACATCGCCGGCCTGCGCGGATTCGAGCGCCGCGACCATGTCCTCGAACCGGATCGCGGCCTGGCCGCGCTCGTAATAGGGATATTCGACCGCTTCCAACCCGACCGCCCGAACGATCGGCGGATGGTTCGGCCAGGTCGGCGTGCCAAGGAAAACGCGGGCGCTCGGATTGGCGGTTGCGATCAGCTCGAATCCGAGCCGAAGGGCGCCGCAGCCGCCCGGCGTCTGAAGCCCGGCGATCCGCTCGTCACTGGCATGCTCGCCAAGCAGGATCGGACGAAGAAGCTCGGCGAAACGCTTGTCGCCGGCGCTTCCAAGGTAGGCCTTGGTCACCTGCGTATCGAGCAGTCGCTGCTCGGCCTCTTTCATCACCTTCAGGATCGGAGTGTTGCCGGCGCCGTCGCGGAACACGCCGACTCCGACGTCGATCTTGTGCGGCCGCGGATCGGCATTGCACAGCGCGATCAGTGCAAGCAGCGAATCGCTCTGGACGGGCGGAAGATCGGCAAGCCCCCTTGCCTTGGTGGTCTCGGTCAGCATGGAAGCGCGATTAGCGAAGTCACGCGTCGTAATCCACAGCGACTCCGTCGCCGAGCGGCACCGACTGGCAGGTCAGCACATAGCCGGCGGCCACTTCCTCGTCGGTGAGGCCGTAGCGCGCGGCCATTTCGACCTTGCCCTTGGTCACCCGTGCACGGCAGGTCGCGCACACGCCGGCCTTACACGCGAAGGGGGCCGGGAGTCCCGCCGAGCGCGCGCTGTCGAGAATGTTGCCGGCGGTGAACGGGACTCGGCGCGTGCGGCCGTCGAGGGTCACCGAAACACTGACTCCTTCCGCCCTGGTCTGGAGCTCGGCGATCTCGCGCGTGACCGCGTCGGGCGGGCGGTCGGCAGTGAAGCGCTCGATGTGGATGCGCTCTTTGGGAATGTTGCGATCGAGGAGCGCGCCCTCGGCGGCGTCCATCATCGGCCCGGGGCCGCAAATGAACCAGCCATCGACATCAGCGGCATCGGCCACGAGGTGCGCGATCGCTTCGTCGCAGCGCGCGCGGTCGAGCATTCCGTTGAACAGCTCGATGTCCTGCTCTTCCTGGTCGAGAAAATGATAGATTTCGAACCGTCCCAGATGCTTGTCCTTGAGCGCTGCGAGCGACTCGAGGAAGATCACCGACGAGCTGTCGCGGTTGCCGTAGAGCAAGGTGAAGCGGCTGTGGGGCTCGTATTTGAGCAGGCTCCGCACCAATGACATCACCGGGGTGATTCCGGAGCCGCCGGCGATTCCGACGAGATGCCGCTTGTTCGATGCCTCGAACTCGGTCGTGAAGCTGCCGTGCGGCGGCATGACTTCGATCGTATCGCCGGCCTTCAGCTCGTCACCGACCCAGTTGGAGAACAGCCCGCCGCCGATGCGCTTGACCGTCACCAGCCAGTCATTCTCGTCGGGCGCAGAGCACAAAGAATAATTGCGACGCACTTCCTCGCCATTCAGGGTCGCGCGGAGCGTCAGATGCTGGCCGGCCTTGAACGCGAACCGGTCGCGCAGCTCGGGCGGGACTTCGAAGCGGATCGAATTGGCTTCAGCCGTCTCCGGCACGATCTCGGCGATTCGAAGCGCGTGGAAATGCTCGGCCATTTACCAGGCCGCGTCGGGATAAGTGCGCGGCAAAAACTGCATGACCGCGAGCAAGTGGCCGAGATGCTCGCTGTGGTGACCGCGACGACCACCGAGGATCGGCCGCTGCTCCGCTGGCGCCTCGAGCCGCGCTTCCGATAGGACTGCGGCAACCGACCCGCGATATTCCTCCTCGAACTCGCGCGGGTCGGGCGCGATCCCGGCGTCAATCACGGCCTGCAGAGTCGCGTCGACCTCGAACAGCTCGGGCACGAACCGCCAGCACCAGTCGAGCCCCTCGGCCATGCGCCGCGCGCTTTCCTCGGTGCCGTCGCCAAGGCGCACGGTCCACTCCCGCGCCAACTCGCGATGATAGGCGACTTCCTTCACCGCCTTCGCCGCAAATTCACGCAGGAACTGGTCGGTCGACTTGGCCAGCCGCTGAAGCAGTAAATGCTGCCACGTCGTATAGAGGAAGTGCCGCGCTATGGTCTGCGCGAAATCACCGTTGGGCTGCTCGACCAAGAGGCAATTGCGATAATCGAGCACGTCGCGATGGAAGGCGAGCTGGTCGGCGTCGCCGGCGGCGCCGAGCAGCAAGGTCGCCTGGCCGATCTGGTCGAGCGCGAGGTTGGCAAGGCTGATGTCGACCTCGAGCACCGGCCCGTGGCCGCACCATTCGCCAAGCCGCTGGCCGAGCACGAGCGCGTCGTCGCCGAGGCGCAGCAGATAGTCCACGCGCGCCCTATCGGGCGCGTCCACAACGCTCGCCATCAGATGTGCTTTACCTCGTCAGGGATGTCGTAGAAGGTCGGGTGGCGGTAGATCTTGCTTTCCGCCGGCTCGAACAGCTCGCCCGCCTCATCGGGATCGCTCGCAACGATCTCGGCGGACGGCACGACCCACAGGCTCACCCCTTCAAGGCGCCGCGTGTAGGTGTCGCGCGCGTGCCGGAGCGCGAGCTCCGCGTCAGGAGCATGAACGCTGCCAACGTGGCGATGCGCAAGACCGCCCTTGGCACGGACGAAGACTTCCCAAAGCGGCCAGTCACTGGACACCTACTCCTCCGTCATTGCGAGCGCAGCGAAGCAATCCAGCCTCGTGCAGGTGGATTGCCGCGTCGCTTCGCTCCTCGCAATGACGAGGGTCAAGCGGCTTTCCTTTGCCTGCGCTTGGCTTCGTGGGCCTGTGCTGCCTCGCGCACCCAGGCGCCATTGTCCCAGGCGTCGCGGCGCGCTTTCATCCGCTCCTTGGCAACCGGCCCCTCCCCGCGGACGACCGCGTAGAATTCCTCCCAGTCGACTTCGCCGAAGTCGTAGCCGCCCTTTTCGTCGTTCCACCTGAGGTCCGAGTCCGGGACGGTCAGTCCGAGGAACTCCGCCTGCGGCACCGTAATGTCGACAAACTTCTGGCGAAGCTCGTCATTGGTCTCGCGCTTGATCCGCCAGCGCATCGACTGGGCGGTATTGGGGCTGTCGGCGTCGGGCGGGCCGAACATCATCAGGCTCGGCCACCACCACCGATTGAGCGCGTCCTGCGCCATGCGCTTCTGCTCGGCCGTGCCGTTCGCGAGCGCGATCATGATTTCGTAGCCCTGGCGCTGGTGGAAGCTTTCCTCCTTGCACACCCGGACCATCGCTCGGGCGTAGGGGCCATAGCTGGTTCGCTGCAGCGGGACCTGGTTCATGATCGCCGCGCCGTCGACCAGCCACCCGATCGCGCCGATGTCGGCCCAGGTCAGCGTCGGATAATTGAAGATGGTCGAGTATTTCGCCTTCCCCGAGTGCAGCGCCTCGATCATCTGCTCGCGGCTGGTGCCGAGCGTCTCCGCCGCGCAATAGAGGTAGAGCCCGTGGCCGGCCTCGTCCTGGACCTTGGCGAGCAGGATCGCCTTGCGCCGAAGCGACGGCGCGCGCGTGATCCAATTGCCCTCCGGCAACATGCCCACGATCTCGCTGTGCGCGTGCTGGCTGATCTGTCTGGTCAGTGTGCGCCGGTAAGCCTCGGGCATCCAATCCTTGGGCTCGATGAAGTCGTCCGCGGCGACCCGCGCCTCGAATTCTTCGAGCAGCTTGGAATCCTCGAGATTCTCGATCTTGGCCGTCTTCTGGAGCTCGGTGGTGTACATGGAAACCGATGTAGCGCCGCCGGTGGCGAGGTTCAAATCGTGCCGGTTAACGACGCGGTGACATGCGAGCGGTAACACCCCCTTAACGCCTCCTGCGGCACCAGTTGGCGAAAGTGGGGACTAGCGCGCTTGCCATCTGCCAATTCGCAATCCTTCCGCCCGGATGACGGCGCGGCGCCCGACCGCAGCTATGCGATCGGCCGTGCGTGGGAAGCGTGCGTGAACACGGATGGCGACCGGCCGGCGGCGGCTCGACCGTCACAGTTGCGCCGTTGGTTCAGCCACGAACTGATCGTCGCTCTTGCAATGGCCATCACGATTCTAGCAGTCGGCTATCGCGAAGCGTTGACGAAGCAGACGCTGGACTTTGGTCCCGCCTCGGCCGGAACGACATTTTACACTTACGCATATGACGACCGCTCGAACCAGGGCGGATCGACCGCATTGATCGATCGTCGCCGACCTCTGTCCTGGTCGTGCCAGCTCGGCGGTTCATTCGCCTGGCCTTATTGCGGCTTCGGGCTGATTTTCGATCTCAAGAACAACGGTCAGGGCATCGACCTCAGCAAATATCGCTCGGTTGAGGTCACCACCGACTATGCCGGCACGGGCAAGATGTTCCGTGTCGTGCTGAAGGAGCATTTCCCGACCGCCAGTGCCGGTGCGCCAGACAAGGTCATCCAGGCCAGCGTTCCGGTCGAGACTGGACGGCAGACGATTCGAATGGATCTCGACTCGTTCGCAGTGGCCGAATGGTGGAAGGACCAGACGAAAGCGCCTGCAGACCTAGCTCGCCCCACCTTCCGCAACGTCGTCGCAATGGAGTTTGTAACCGGGTCGGGCGAGAAGTCCGGCGCGGAACGGCTTCGTATCGATCGCATCCAGTTCCAGCGCCACATCGTCGATGCCAACCAATATTATGGTGCGCTCGCAGCGCTTTGGGGGCTGCTGATCGGAGCCCTGATGGTCCAGCGGCGGCGCCAGATCACGGCGCTCAAGCGCTGTGCCGAACAGACTCTTTGCGAGAGCGAGCGCCTGCACCGGACGATTCTCGAAACGAGCACCGACTGCATCGTGCTGTTCGATCGCAATGGACACATCGAGTTCGTGAATTCGGCTGGCCAGCGCGATCTCGAACTGCCTCCGCTCGATGAGGCCCGCGGCAAGTCCTGGACCGAGCTATGGGGTGGTGAGTGCGTCCCCCAAATCGCCGACGCACTGCGCCGCGCCGGCGAGGGGGAAACCGTCCGCCTGCGCGGCCCGGGCCCGACCGCGAAAGGAACGCCGCGCTATTGGGATGCAATCGTCACCCCGATGTTCGACGACGGCGGCTCGCTCAAAGGAATCCTCACCGTTTCGCGCGACGTCACCGCCGAGCGCGAGCGGTCCGAACAGCTTCGTTGGGCGAGCGAGCATGACCCGCTCACCGTTCTTCCCAACCGCCGGGCGTTTCAAGCGCGCCTCCAGGCCGCCACTTTCCGCGCAATGGAAAGCGGTGGGCAGATCGGCCTGCTGCTGATCGATCTCGACCATTTCAAGCAGGTCAACGACAGTCTCGGCCACGCGGCCGGCGACAAGCTGCTTTATACCGTTGCCAAGCGGCTTCGCGGCTGCGTTCGCGATGAGGATTTCGTCGCGCGCATCGGCGGCGACGAATTTGCCGTGATCCTCGAGCAGGTCCGGTCCGCCGATGTCCTCCTCAACGTCGGAAGCGAGATTCACCGCTTGCTGCAATCGCCAGTCGAGGACGGCGGGCGCGCGTTCAGCGCGAGCGCGAGCATCGGCGCAGCGTTGTTCCCAACCAATGCGGCGAGTGCGGATGACCTCTTCAAGAACGCCGACACCGCGCTTTACGCGCTCAAGCAGAGCGGCCGCGGCGGCACTCGCCTGTTCGATGGCTACATGCTCGACGACGCCGAGCGCACCGCCTCGCAGCTGACCCTCGCTCGCGACGCGGTCAGCGCACGCACCCTGGTTCCGGTGTACCAACCGAAGATCGATATCGAATCCGGCGCTTTGATCGGCTTCGAGGCGCTGCTTCGTTGGCGGCATCCCAAGCTCGGCCTCCAGGCTCCAGCAACGCTCGAGGAAGCCTTCGAGGATTATGAGCTCGCAGCACGGCTTGGCGAGCTGATGCACGAGCGGATCGCTGAAAATATGCGCGCCTGGCTTCACAGTGGAGTCGGGTTCGGGCGAGTGGCGATCAACGCTGCGCCGGCCGAATTCCTGCGTGACGATTATGCCGAGCGCTTGCTGGCGGTCCTGCGATCCCACGAAGTCCCCGCCGACCTGATCGAAATCGAAGTGACCGAGCATGCGCTGCTTGGCCGCGGCCCAGAATATGTCGCCCGCGCCCTCGCACAGTTGAAAGCTGCGGGCGCGATGGTCGCGCTCGACGATTTCGGAACCGGCTGCTCGTCGCTGTCGCACCTTCGCGATTTCCCGGTCGATCTGCTCAAGATCGATATGTCGTTCGTCCAGCAAATGAACCGGGACTCCGAAATGGCGGCGATCGTCGCGGCGGTGGTCAATCTCGCGCGCAGCCTGTCGATCAAGGTGGTCGCCGAGGGCGTCGAGACCACCGACCAGCTCGACCTTCTCCGCGCGATGGGCTGCCACATGGCGCAAGGCCATCTGTTCGGCGCGGCTGTCGAAGCCGCGGAGGTGCCGCTGCTCCGGCCGAACGCGAGGGTCGCAGCCTAGCTTGTTTCTTGGGGCGATTTGTCCCTAGCAAGCAGTCATGGCGAATTACGAGACCATCCAGCTCGACCGAACCGGCGCGATCGCGCGGCTCACGCTCAACCGCCCCGACCGGCTCAACAGCTTCACCGCAAAGATGCACGACGAAGTGCGCGATGCGCTCGGCTCGATCGAGGGCTCGCGCGTGCTCGTGCTGACCGGCGCGGGCCGCGGCTTTTGCGCCGGTCAGGACCTCAACGACCGCGCGGTTGCGCCTGGCGAGGCGGTCGACCTCGGCGAAACGGTCACGCAGTCGTGGAACCCGCTGATCCGGACGCTGACCTCGCTGCCGCAGCCGGTGATCGCGCGAGTCAACGGCGTCGCCGCCGGCGCCGGAGCCAATATCGCGCTCGCCTGCGACATCGTGGTCGCCGCCAAGTCGGCAAAGTTCATCCAGAGCTTTTCGGCGATTGGCCTGATCCCCGACAGCGGCGGGACGTGGGTACTCCCGCGGCTGGTCGGCCAGGCGCGCGCACTTGGCCTGGCACTGACCGGTGAACCATTACCGGCCGAGAAAGCGGAACAATGGGGCATGATCTGGAAGTCGGTCGATGACGAAGCGCTCGACGACGAAGTCGATTCGATTGCCGGCAAGCTCGCCTCGCTTCCGCCACTAGGACTTTCAGCGATCAAGGACATGATCCGCTCTACCTGGCAGTATAGCCTCGACGAGGATCTCCAGCGCCAGGCTGGCGCAATGCGCCGCCTCGGCTTCACCGAGGATTACCGCGAAGGCGTTGCCGCCTTCCTCGAAAAGCGGACGCCGAACTTTACCGGTCGGTGACCAGCTCGGCGAATTTCGCCAGGTCGATATTGCCGCCGGACACGATGCACACGGTCGGCCCCTCCCCGGCCTTGCCGGTGAGCGCGGCGGCGAGCGACAGCGCACCGGCGCCCTCGGCAACTGCCCGCGCCTTGTCCGCGATCAGGCGCATCGCCTGGCGCGTTTGGTCGAGCGTGACCGTGATCGCCCCGTCGACCACCGGCCGCATCCGCTCCCACATCCGATCGGTGACGCTCTTGCCGCCGGCGCCATCGACGAACGATGCCTGCCAATCGGGAAAGCGCCGCGGCCCGCCATGCTCGAGCGAATAAGCGTAAGGAGCGGCAGTGTCCGGCTCGGCGCCAATCACCGCGGTTCCGGGCCGAAGCGCCTTGATCGCGCTGCCGACGCCAGTGATCAGCCCGCCACCGCCGATCGCCGCGATGACCGTGCGCACCTCCGGCAGATCCTCGACAATCTCGAGGCCCATCGTCCCGTGGCCGGCGATGAAATCATGATTGTCGAACGGATGGATGAACGTCCCGTCCATGCCCTCGAACGCATGGGCTTCGGCGGCTCGCCATGCGTCCTCGTAGGAAACCGGAACGATCCTGGCGCCCAACGCCCGCATTCGGTCAAGCTTGGTCTGCGGTGCTGTTTCGATCGCCACGACCGAGCAAGGCACGCCGAACGCGCGCGCTGCATAGGCAACGCCCTGCCCGGCGTTTCCCGCGCTGATGGTCCACACGCCACGCGCGCGCTCCTCACCGGACAGCCCGGCGACCGCATTGGCCGCGCCGCGGATCTTGTAAGCGTTGGTCGGCTGCAGATTCTCGAGCTTGAGATAAATTTCGGGCGTGCCGCCGACATCGAGCTTCACCAGTGGCGTTCGCAACACCGTGCCCGCAATACGCTCACGCGCCGCTTCGATATCGGCGAGCACAATCGGCCGTACTGGTTGCGGCATGGTCATCCTTCCACCGGTCAGGCTAGCGTTCGTCATGACCAGGCTGCAACCCGTCAGCCGCTGAGCCGTTACGTCTCCCGAATAACCACAACGGAGGCGCCCAATGATCGGCACAATCCTCATCATTCTTCTGATCCTGCTTCTGATCGGCGCACTACCGCGCTGGGGCCACAGCGCCAGCTGGGGCTACGGCCCGTCGGGGCTGCTCGGCCTGATACTGGTCATCGTCGTCGTCCTGCTGCTGCTCGGGCGACTGTAAGAAGAAAAACTCACACTCGACCCGTCATTGCGAGACGCCTAGCGATTGGGCAGCAACGCTCGCAATGACGGATCAGAGTGATGAAAACCCCGCAGCTTCTCAATTATGAGCGCGACCGCTGGATCGCGGGCGACGGCAATCTCGCCGAGCTCCCGAGCGCCATCGACGGCGCGCCAGTGGCAACCACCGGCTCGGGCGGACTCGATTTTGGCGGCATGCTTCGGCATGCCCGCCAGGTCGGCGGGCCGGCGCTTCGGAAGCTGACGTTCCACGAGCGCGCGCGGATCGTCAAAGCGCTCGGCCTGGCGATCATGGCCCGCAAGGAAGAGCTGTACGAGCTCAACTATTTGACCGGGGCAACGCGCAAGGACGGCTGGATCGACATCGAGGGCGGCGCGGGCACTTTGTTCTCCTTCTCGTCGAAGGGGCGCCGCGAGCTGCCCGACGCGCATGTCCTGCTCGACGGCCAGCTCGAGGGCCTGTCGAAACGAGGCAGCTTCGTCGGCCAGCACATTTACACCTCGCTGCAGGGCGCCGCGGTCCATATCAACGCCTTCAATTTCCCGGTGTGGGGAATGCTCGAAAAGCTCGCCCCGACCCTGCTCGCGGGGGTGCCGGCGATCGTGAAACCGGCTTCGGCAACGTCGTACCTGACCGAAGCCGCCTTCAAGATCATGATCGATGCCAACGTGCTGCCGGCCGGCGCGATCCAGCTGATCGTCGGCGGAGTCGGCGACCTGTTCGATCATTTGACCGGCCAGGATATCGTGAGCTTCACCGGCTCGGCCTCGACCGCGCTCAAGCTGCGGACTCATCCGGCCGTAGTCCGCGAATCCGTACGATTCGTGGCCGAGCAGGACAGCCTCAACGCCTCGCTGCTCGGGCCGGAGGCAGCACCGGGCACGCCCGAGTTCGACCTCTTCATCAAGGAAGTGGCAACCGAGATGACCGTCAAGGCGGGGCAGAAGTGCACCGCGATCCGGCGCGCGATGGCGCCCGGGCAATATCTCGACGCGGTCGAGCAGGCGCTGCGCGAACGGCTGGCCAAGACCAAGGTCGGCGATCCACGGGCGGAGGATACGCGGATGGGCGCGCTGGTCAGCATCAGCCAGCGCGACGACGTGCGCGACAAAATCCGCGAGCTCGAGGCCGCGGGCGCCCGGATCGTCGCCGGCGATCCATCCGCCGAACCGCCGATTCCGGGCGGCGCATTCCTTCCGCCGGTGCTCCTGCGCACCGACGATCCCTGGGGCACCGACGCGGTCCACGACTGCGAGCCATTCGGGCCGGTGTCGACGATCATGCCTTACAAGGACATCAGCGACGCGATTGCCCTCGCCAACCGCGGACGCGGCAGCCTCGTCTTGTCGCTGTTCACCCATTCGCCCGAGGCGGCGCGCGAGTTCGTCCAGGGCGCGGCCGCCTATCACGGACGGATGCTGGTGATCGACCGAACCAACGCCGCCGAATCGACCGGCCACGGATCGCCGCTGCCGGTGCTTGTCCACGGCGGTCCCGGCCGCGCCGGCGGGAGCGAGGAGATGGGCGGGGTGCGCGGCGTCAAGCACTATATGCAGCGCACCGCGATCCAGTCGTCGCCGGCGATGATCGCCGCGATCACCGATCAATATGTGCCGGGCGCGCCGAAGCGCATCATCGACGTCCACCCATTCCGGCTGACGATGAGCGAACTGCACATCGGCGACACCTGGAAGACGGAAAGCCGCGCCGTCAGCATCGAGGATATCGAGCATTTCGCCGACTTCACCGGCGACAAATTCTACGCCCACATGGACGAGGAGGCGGCCAAGGCGTCGCCGATCTTCGAGGGCCGCGTCGCCCATGGCTATCTGATCCTGAGCTTCGCCGCGGGGCTGTTCGTCGACCCCGACCCCGGCCCAGTCCTTGCCAATACCGGCCTCGAGAATTTGCGCTTCCTCACCCCGCTCTATCCGGGCGATTCGATGAGGGTCGAGCTCACCGTCCGTTCGAAATCGCTGAAAAGCGAAGAGACCGGAGTCGTTCGCTGGGCGGTCGAGGTCTTCAACCAGAAGGACGAGCTGGTCGCGACCTATGACCTCCTGACCGAGAACGTTCCCTAGGCCGCAACCTCGCGCATCACCGTTCGTTTTCAGGGCGAGTTTCCGACAGGGAGAGCGACCATGAAAGTTAGCGAAGTGATGACGCGCGAAGTCCAGACAGTGCGTCCGGACCAGCCGGTGCAGGAAGCCGCATCGTTCATGCTCAGCAGCGATGCCGGCTCGATTCCGGTGGCCGAGGGCGATCGGCTGATCGGAATGATCACCGATCGCGACATCGCGGTGCGCGGAATCGCCAAGGGCTACGGTCCTGAAACGCTGGTGCGCGAATTGATGACCAACGACATCGTCTGCGCCCGGATCGACGACGACGTCGAAGACGCAGCCACTCGGATGAGCGAGGCGCAGGTGCGCCGCCTGCCGGTAATCGACGAACAGGAGCGGCTGTGCGGAATCGTCAGTCTCGGCGACCTCAGCCGCCAAACCGACGACGATACCGCGGCCGAAGCGCTCGAAGGCGTCAGCCAGCCGGGTGGGCAGCACCAGCAGTAATCGTCAGCGGGAAACGATGTCCTCGATCGCCTGATCGACGATCTTCGCGTCGCTCTTGGCGTCGTGACGCTCGGCGATCAGCCGGGCCGCGGCCTTGGAGGCCGCGTCGGCGGCAGCCGAGCGTAGCTGCTCAACCGCCAGGCGCTCCTCGGCGGCGATCTTGTCCTCGGCCATCCGGGTGCGGCGCTCGATCAGCGCCTCGGCATCGGACTGGGCCTTGGCGACGATCTCGTCCGCTTCGTGGCGGGCGCGCTCGATCAACGCATCGCGGTCCTTGTCGGCCGACTTGGCCTTCTTCTCATATTCAGCCTTGAGGGCCTCGGCTTCCTTGCGCAGCGCCTCGGCCTCGGCGAGCTGGTCGCGGATCAGGGCGATCTTGGCGTCGAGGGCTCCGGCGATCGCGCCGGGCACCTTTTTCCACAGCATGACGGCGATGACCACGATCATCGCCAGCGCGATCCACGCCGGGGCATCGAGGCCAAGGGCCTTCGCTTCTGGCGCATGGGTCGCGTCGGTATGGTGGGCGATCCCTGTGCCGTGCCCTCCACTTTCAGGCGCGGCGGCGATCACTTGCGCGTCAAGCATGAAATTCAACCTTTACCGCCTCGACGGCCTCTTTCTTGTCCACTTGAATGCCGGTCAGCCGCTCGACCATTTCTCGCGTGACCTCGGCCGCGACGGCCTCAATGTCTTCACGCGCCGACGCGAGTGCTTCGCGGATCTTGCTTTCGGCCGATTCGACCTTGAGGTTGATCTTGTCGGCCGCGTCCCTGACCTTCGCTTCCGTGTCGTGCGCCGCCGCTTGCTTGGCTTCCTGGGAAAGCCGCGCCGCTTCGGCTCGTGCGGCATCCATGCGGGCACGCCAAGCGGCTTCGGTTTCCTCCGCCTCGGCGCGCGCGGTCTGCGCATGCACCAGATCCGCGGCAATCTTCTTCTCGCGCAGGTCGACGGTGCCCTGGATTTTCGGCAGCATCCCCCGGCCGATGCCGAAGAAGATGATGCCGAACACCAGAAGCAGCCAGAACAGCTGCGAGAAGAAGATCTCCGGAAGTTGCTCGATCTGAGGCATTGGGGTCCCGGGCCTGCGCCGTTCGCCGCTTAGCGGGCGTAGAGGATGATCATCGCCACGGCGAAGGCGATGAGGCCGAGAAGCTCGGCGGCGGCGAAGCCGATGAACAGACGGCCCTGCTGGCTGTCGGCAGCGGCCGGGTTGCGCAGCGCGCTCTCGAGGAACGAGCCGAAGACGTTGCCGACGCCGACTGCGGCGGCACCGACGCCGATTGCCGCAAGACCGGCACCAATGACCTGAGCGGAAGCGAAATCCATCTGAAAACTCCTTTGCGTAAACTTAGTGAAGGTTGATCGCGTCGTTGAGATAGAGCGTGGTCAGAAGCGCGAACACATAGGCCTGGATGGCGCTGACCAGAAGCTCGAGCGCGGCAACGCCGACGATGAACAGGAAGCTCAAGCCTCCGACACCCCAGCCGAGCACTCCGCCGTTAAGGCCGCTGACGATGAAACTGCCGAACACTTCCATCAGGATGTGTCCGGCGATCATCGCCACGAACAGTCGCAAGCCGAGGCTGAACGGGCGGACCATGAAGGAGATAAACTCAATCAGGAAGATCAGCGGGATCATCACTTTGGGGGTGCCGTGGGGAATGAACAGGCTGAAGAAGTGCAACCCATGGCGCCAGAAGCCGACGATCAGCACGATCGAGAAGCTCATCACGGCGAGCACGCCGGTGATCGAGAAGTGACTCGTGGTGGTGAAGCTGTGCAGGCCCGGAATGACCGCAACAGGCAGCAGCCCGAGCAGGTTGGAAACCAGGATAAATGTGAACAGCGAGAAGATGTAGGGCACGAACTTCTTGCCCTCGGGGCCGATGTTCACCTTCACCATGTCGTCGATAAAGCCGGCGAGCCCTTCGACCGCCATCTGCCAGCGGCCGGGCACAAGCTGGCGCTTCATGCCCATCGCCACGAAGGCGACGATGAGGGCGAGCGCGACCAGCAACCATGCCGAGCTGGTCGTGAAGCTGACGTCATATTTGCCGACGTGCAGCGGGACCAGGGGTTCCACCGTGAACTGGTGCATCGGGTCGATTTTGCCTTCGGCCGCCACGCTTGCCTCTTGTCTCTACTCGTTGCCCGGACCGGTACCGGTCTTGGAAAGTCGCATGATGTTCCTCACACCGACGCCGAATCCGAAGAACAGCATCAGCAGGAAGAACAGCGGAAAGGTTCGGTTGCCGAAAAGCCCGGCCAAGCTATCCAAACCCCATCCGATCACCGCTCCCCCAACGGGAGCACCGATCAGCTGCCCGAAGAGCTGCTGCCACAGCCGATCGCTCGGGTTGGGCTGCGCTCTCTGGGTCCGCTTCGCTTCCGCCTGCTGCAAACGCTCGAGCCGCTGATCGAGCGATTCGAGCCGTGCATCTGGTGGAAGCTTCGGAACCTCGCCGGTTTCGTCCTCTGCCATGCGTCTCCCCTGTGCGTCGCCCCCGGTTGAATCAAGGGCCAGCACGGGACGAGGAACATGGCGGAAAGCGACACCGCCAAGGCGCGGCCCCTTTATGAAGCGGGCTTGCGATAGTCAACCGCCGGCGGCTTTGCTCAGCGGCAGTAATTGGGCGTTGGCGCAGGCTGGCCAGCCGCGCGGCGGCGCCACACGCCATCCCCCAGCATGTATGCCTCACCCACGGCGATCCGTGCCAGCAGGTGGCAGCCGGCGGTCACTCCAACGTCGAGCGGGCTTGCGCCCTTCCTTGCGGCGAGGTTGCTGTACAGAGAGCGGCGCTGGATATTGATGGTCGCGACCTGGCTGCGCACCGCCGAACTGACCGCGCCGTTTACGCCGATATAGCCGTCGAACCGCTCGCCGACGCCGCCTGCGGCCCGCGCTGCGTCGACGGCGGGAGTCTGCGCGGTCGCCGGGACTGCGGCCAAGATCGCCAGAGCAAGCAGCTTCTTCATGGCTTCTTCTGCGGGAAGGCCTGCGGGTTCTGGTTGATCAGCTGCTCGACGTCGCGCTGCAGCCGCACCAGGACTTCCTGGCGGATCGTGACGTTGAGGTTGATCTCGATCGGCTTCTCAGGCGCCTTGACCGAAATGCAGCCGCCGAGCGGCGTCGAAAGCGCCGCTGCGGCGAGCAGTCCGGGGCGTAGATATTCGCGTTCCATAGGCTCATCTCTCGGTTGGTTTGGGTGGCGGTGCGACATTGACCTGTTCGTCGGGCTTGGTCTGGCTCTGCTGCTTTTGCTCTTCGACGCGGCGGACCTCGGTCACGATCCCGGGCACGTCTTCGATCGGCCGCGGAAGCACGTCGTTGATCACCTGGCGTGGGTCGGTGACTGACTTGGCCATTCCGATCAGCGCTCGGAACGGTCCGCTGATGGTCACATTGAGCTTGAGCGGGATCTTGCTCAGCAGGCCGCGGATGATCTTTTGGGTGCTGGTCTGGCCGAGCCCGACGCCCTCGATCGCCATCCGCGTGGTGAACTCGCCGGCAAGGTCGCCGTCGAGACGGATGATCATCGACTTGAAGCGCAGGTCCCTCAGTGCGTTGAAGGCGATATTGCCCATCGTTCCGAGGTCGGCCTTGTTGACCACCCCGTTGTAAGCAAGCGATCCGCCGCCGGGCCGGCTGTCGAGCCGCCCGCCGACGATCCGGCCGCCATTCTCGTCGAAGATCATCGGCAGCACGCCGTCGAAGGTCCCGCTCGCGTCGATCTCCTTGAATCCGAGCGTCTGGACGAACGTGTGCGCGTCCAGCCCGACCACTTCGAACGTCAGCCGCTTGGCAGTGGGCTTGCCGAAGTTGAGCACGGTTTCGCGGAGGATCAGGCGGCCGGCCATGAACGGCCATTCCCCGCGTTCGATCTTGACCAGCTGATTGGGCAGCAGCTGGTAGCGGATCACCCCGTTCTCGACGAGGATGCCGGGGTTGATCGACTGGACCGACATCAGCTGGCCCGGAGGTGTCTTGAGGCCAAGCAGGTCGTTGAAGTGGATCGTCCCGCTCATCCCCTTCACCGGGCCGAAGGGAGCGGCGAGATCGAGGCCATTGGTCGAGAAATCGCCGCTCGACGTGACCTTGCCGCTGCCGGTCCAATTGATCCGCCCGCGGCCGCTGATGGTGCCATTGACCAGGGCGATTACACCCTCCGTCAACCGCGTGAGTTCTTCGGGTTGCAGGCTCCTTCCGAAGGTCAGGCCCGGCACGTCGAGCTCGGCGTGGCCGCTCGCGGTCGACAAGCGGTGCTCGATGCTGACGTTGGTGACCAGCGCGCCGCTTGCCGGGTGATGAAGCCCGCCAGTCGCCCGGACAAAGTCGCCGGCAATGGTGAGCTTCAAATTGTCGGTGCGCAGAGGATAGAAACGCGCGTCAGGTTTGCGGTCCGAAATCATCGCAGCGCCATTCAGCGCGATCGCGCTGCCCTTGACGCGCCACTTGCCCGCCGCGTCGCCGAGCTGGACCGGAACCGTCCCGATGGTGGCTCGCGCGCCGCTGAAATTGCCGGCCGCGCCAGGCCTTGCGAAACTGCCGTTCAGCCGAGCTGCGTCGAACACGATCGGCGAGGCCGGCCGGCCGAGCCGCAGCGCGAGGCTGTTGAATGCGAAATTTTGGCCAACGAACTGCCCGTTTGCCGCCTGCAGATGCAACGGCGAGCTGCCGATGCGCCCATTGAGCACCGGCCCGTTGATGCGTGCGCTGGCCAGAACCGGGCCGCCCGGGCTCTTGCGGATGATCGCCGGCCCCATCGGGCACACCGGAAGCCGCGTCGGTCCAAGCTGGAGCGCACTCATCTTGAGATAATTGAAGCTGACCACTGCGCACGAAGTGCCGAAGGCGAAGCTTCCGCCGCGGCCGATCTGGCCCGTGATTGGAAGCCGCAAAGCCTGCACGCGACCGTTGGGGAACGGCCCATCGAGCTGCGCGACTGTGCTGACGGCGGTCGATCCACCCGGCCCGGGGCCAAAGCGGATCGGCGCCAGTGCGAGCCGCTGGCCGTTGGCGGAATAAGGCGCGAGGTCGGCGACGCCGCTCATCGGCGCTCCGGCGCGCGGCTGGCGAAGGCTCACTCTCCCGTTGGGCAGCCCGCCGCCGGCCATTTCAATGTCGCCATCAATTCGCAGCCCGCCCGAAGGCCAGTAATAGGTTACGCCACTGCCGCCGAGGACCCGCGCGCGAGCGCCACCGGGCCCGATCACATTGGCCTCGGTGATGCGCGCCGCACCGCCGCCCGGGAAGTTCACCACATGGATGTGGCCGGCAGAGTTGAAGCTGCGGGCTGTGCGCAGGACGGCATTACCAATGCTGCTCGCGACAGGCCCGATCGGAGTCTTGGCGGCGGCCGCAAGCGGCTGGGTCACGCCAGCGAGCATCGACGGGTCGAGCGCGGCACTTTCGGCCGCGAAGTCGCCGAGCATGGTGAAAGTGCCTGTCCGCATCCCGAGCCGATATCGGCCGGACAGCCGCGTCCGGTCAGCGTAGATCGTGCCCAGTCGCGAGCTTTGCGCCGCCAGCTTCACGCCGCCGCGAACGTCGCCCAACTCTCCGCGATAGGTGAGCTCGCCGGCGAAGGCGGCAAGACCGTTGGCGCCGGCGGTCATGGTCGAGATCGCCATGCGCCCGCTGCCGTCGATCGCAGTGAAGGACTCGTTGAAACTGGCCTTCGCATCGAACCGCGGCGCGACGATGTCGAAGCGGCTCGCGGGGCAGGTGAAGCGATCGAGCGTTACCGGACCGTCGATGCCGGGCCGTCGGGCGACCACAGCCACGGCAACGTTGGCACGCAAGTTGGTTGCCGCACAGCGTCCAGGGATCAGCCGCGGGCCAACCAGAGCCGCGTGGCCCTTGAAGCCTCCGCTGAGCTTGCCGTTGCCGGCCAGCGCGAAACCGATCGGGCCGAACGGCGTCGTGAGCGATATCGTGCTGTCGGCAATGTCGAGCGCAAAGTTGGGCAAGGCAAAGGGCTTGTCGCTCGGCGGCGGCAGTAGTTTGTCGAGCTGGCCCCAGCTGACGCGATTGTTGATCAGCCGCCCACGCAGCCGGACTCCTCGAGCAAAAATGCGATAGACCTCGAAGCTGCCGTTCCACCGCAGGCGCATCTGGATGATCGCGTGCCGTGCAACCAGGTCCGGCCGCCTGGGGTCGCCGATAACCAGGTCGTGGACCTCCTGCGTGCGAAGGCCGACGCGATCGAGATGGTAGCTGGCGGTCACTCCGCGCCGCTGGAACTCGCCTTTCAGGTAGTGGATGGCGATCGATCGGCGCTCGATCCACACGATGGCTATTGCGACGACGAGCAGGATCAGCGCCACCAGCGCGACGAACTTGGCAATCCGGCCCCAGCGGGACCGGGTCACGACGATCGTGTGGCTGCCGTCGGGCACAGCGAATCCTTGGCCTTTCCGCCGCTCATCCATCGGGCACTACTAACCCCTGCCAGCCGCCACCGTTCCAGAGGCGGCATGACCGCTTTTCAAAGTGGCGTCATCTGTGGTCTAGGTCGCATACCCATAAACAGGATTCCCAAACTGGTTGAAGCGTGATTCAA
>JAZJZB010000167.1:0-3521 GCA_040390085.1 Pseudomonadota bacterium
ACCGACCCGCGCTTCATCGTCTTCAGCATCTCGCGGGTGACGAGCTTCGGCGCGGCGGCGCCTGGCACGAGTACCGCGCCGATCACCAGCTCCGCTTTTTCGACCGCGCTTGCGATCGCAGCGCGCGAAGCGAAGGCGGTCTTGATCTGGCTCGAGAAGAACATGTCGAGCTCTGCCAGCCGCTCCATGTTGATGTCGTAGATGGTGACGTCCGCGCGCATTCCGACGGCCATCTGCGCAGCATTCACGCCGGACACGCCGCCGCCGAGGATCGCGACCTTGGCCGGTGCGACGCCCGGGACTCCGCCGAGCAGGACTCCGCGGCCGCCTTGCTCTTTCTCGAGGTAATGGGCGCCGACCTGGACCGACATCCGCCCAGCGACTTCGCTCATCGGCTTGAGCAGCGGCAGCGAACCTGAGTTCGAGGTGACGGTCTCATACGCGATGCAGGTCGCGCCCGACTTCATCAGGCCCTCGGCCTGCGCCTTGTCGGCGGCGAGGTGGAGGTAGGTGAACAAGATGTGCCGCGGCTCGAGCAGCGCGATCTCCTGCGGCTGCGGCTCCTTGACCTTGACGATCAAGTCGGCCGCCTTGAACACTGCGGCGGCGTCCGGGAGGATGGTCGCTCCGGCTTTCTCATAGCCCTTGTCCGGGCAATCGATGCCCTTGCCGGCGCCGGTTTCAACCACGACCTCATGGCCATGCGCGACCAGCTCCGCGACCGAGGCGGGCGTCAACCCGACCCGATATTCATGAACCTTGATTTCCTTGGGCACCCCGATGCGCATTAGTTCGTTCGCTCCGCTTGATGTTTGCGCGGGCCTATAGACGGGCTTTTCGGCCCTGTCCCCTCCGATTGCGGCGCTGTTTGCGCGGTGCTAGTGGGGCGCGTCCGTGGCCGAGGAAACCGTTCGCGGCGCAGGGGATGCGAAAGCGCAGTCTGTCGAGTTTGAACCTCAGAACATGAGCATCACCGCGACCGGGGGCGCAGTAGCCGAAGCCCCGCACGACGCTGCGCATGGTCACGCCCAGGGGCCGCTGTACAAGCTGGTCATCGGCGCGATCGGCATCGTCTATGGCGATATCGGCACGTCGCCGATCTACGCCTTCCGCGAGACGTTCGCGGGCCACCACCTGCTGATTCCGGACCAGCTGCACATCTATGGCGTGCTGAGCCTGATCTTCTGGTCGATGATGATCATCGTGACGCTCAAATATGTCACGATCATCATGCGCGCCGACAACAAGGGTGAGGGCGGCAGCCTGGCGCTGCTGGCCCTGATCAACCGCACTTTGAGCGGCAAGAAGAAGTGGACCAGCGGGGTGATCCTAATGGGCGTCTTCGCGACCGCCCTGTTCTACGGCGATTCGATGATCACGCCGGCGATCTCGGTGCTTTCGGCGGTCGAAGGTCTAACGACGGTCAATGCGAGCCTCGAACCGTTCGTCGTCCCAATCGCGGTCGGGATCCTGGTCGGGCTGTTCGCGATCCAGTCGCGCGGGACGGCGCGCGTCGGGCTGATGTTCGGCCCGGTGATGCTGATCTATTTTGTCACGCTTGCCGTGCTCGGCGTGGTCCACATCATGGACTATCCGGCGGTCATCATCGCCATGCTCAATCCGTTGAACGCAGTCCATTTCTTCACCGCGGACTTCATGCGGGCGTTCATCGCAATGGGTTCGGTGGTTCTCGCGGTGACCGGCGCCGAGGCGCTCTACGCAGACATGGGCCATTTCGGCCGCAAGCCGATCCGCATCTCGTGGGTCTATTTCGTTCTTCCGACCCTGCTTCTGAATTATCTCGGCCAAGGCGCCATGATCCTGTCGGCGGACACGACGACGGCCTTGGCCAAGGTCAAGGATCCGTTCTTCTACATGGCATCGGACTCACTGCGATTGCCGCTGGTCCTGCTCGCCACTGCAGCGACGGTCATTGCCAGCCAGGCCGTCATCTCGGGCGCTTTCTCCGTCACCCAGCAAGCAATCCAGCTGGGCTTTGTCCCGCGCCTCAGGATCACCCACACCAGCGAAAGCGCCGCCGGGCAGATTTACATCCCGATCATTAACTGGGCGCTGCTGACGATGGTCATCCTGTTGGTGCTCACCTTCCGCAGCTCGTCGAACCTGGCGGCGGCCTACGGAATCGCGGTTACTGGCGCGATGCTGATCGACAGCGTGCTGATCTCGGTCGTCTTGAGGCAGATGTGGAACTGGAACAGGTTCGTGGTTGGCGGACTGCTCGTCCTCTTCTTCTCGGTCGACTTCACCTATTTGTCGGCGAACCTGCTCAAGATCCCCGCCGGAGGCTGGTTCCCCTTGCTGGTCGGCGCGATCGCTTTCACTTTCCTCACCACCTGGGCGAAGGGCCGCCAGCTGATGATCAGCCGGATGAACGAGGCCAGCCTGCCGATGGAGATTTTCATCAAGTCAGCCGCGCCTAGCGCCGCGCGAGTCCCCGGCACCGCGGTGTTCATGACCAGCTCGGCGAGCGGAGTCCCGCACGCCCTGCTTCACAACCTCAAGCACAACAAGGTGCTTCACGACCGGGTGATCCTGCTCACCGTGCGCGTCGAGGACGTGCCCTATGTGGTCACCGAGAAACGGCTCGAGACCAAGGATTATGGCGCCGGCTTCTTCCGCGTCATCCTTCGCTACGGCTTCATGGAAGAGATCGACGTTCCCGCGGCGCTCGCGCAGCTCAAGGACATCGGCAGCCAGTGCAAGATGATGGACACCAGCTTCTTCCTCGCCCGGCAGACGCTGCTGGCTTCGTCGCGGCCGGGGATGGCGATCTGGCGCGAAAAATTGTTCGCCTGGATGCTGCGCAACGCGGAAAGCGCGATGGAATTCTTCAAGCTGCCGACCAACCGGGTGGTCGAGCTCGGCAGCCAGGTCGAGATCTGAACCTTCCGTCGCCCCGGCGCTTTTGCCGCGCATGGTCGATATCATTCCCTGGGTCGCGACCATCGCGACCATCGTCGCGGCGTTCATGACCGCAGCGAACCTCGGCTCGCGGGTCACCGGTTACGGGTTCGCGGTGTTCCTGATCGGATCGCTCGCCTGGCTTGCAACGGGATTGCTGACGGAGCAGCCGGCACTGGTGTGGACCAACGTCGTGCTCACCGTGCTCAACGCGTTCGGAATCTGGCGCTGGCTCGGGCGCCAGAGCAAAGTGGAGGAGGGCGCTCGCACTGCGGCCGAAGCGAGTGAGTTGACGCCCGGTGAGGCGCTGTTCCCGGTCTCGCTGCTGTCCCACGGGCTTGTCGCCGGTTCCCAGGCCGAGCTTGGTCATTGCGTCGACGCCATGGCCGGCAGCCGCAGCGGTGCCATTGATTATGTCGTCGTGTCCGAAGGCGGCGTGGCGGGTGTCGGCGAAACGCTTCGGCGACTCCCCTGGAGCGATGTGCGGGTGGAGGGCGAGCGCGTCGTCACGGGCTTGTCCGCCGACCGGTTTGCAAGCCTCGACGAGATTGCCCGGGACCAATGGCCGGCGCGCTGATCGTCACTGCAGAGATTGCGGC
>JAZJZB010000167.1:3531-16694 GCA_040390085.1 Pseudomonadota bacterium
CCGACGCGGCGCGCGACCTCGCGTGGCTCGACCGGCTGCGCCGGGCTCATTATCCGACCGAGCTCAACCGGCTTCCCGCCCATTTGACGATGTTTCACGCACTGCCCCCCTCAGCCGAAGGGGAGGTTCGCTCAACATTGTCGCGGTTTGGCGCCGAGCGGCCGCCAAGCGCCTCCATTGAAGGGTTGATGGATCTCGGTGGCGGGGTTGCGCTGCGGGTGGTCTCACCGGACCTCGACCGCATCCGCCGGGATCTCAGCGCCGATTTTCACGGCCTGCTCGGGGCACAGGATTCGGGCGGCTGGCGACCGCACGTGACGATCCAGAACAAGGTGCCGCCGAAGGAGGCGAAGGCGCTGATTGCCTCGCTCGAGCGCGACTTCCGTCCGCGGCCGCTGGCGATCAGCGGGCTCGGCCTCTACCGCTACCTTGGCGGCCCGTGGGAAAAACTCGCGGCCTATGCCTTTCGCGGACGCTAGGAGAGGTCGCCGACCCCATCGCAGCTGAGGTCGAAGGCGGCGAGGCCGGTCTCGAGCACCGAGGCGAGCATCGGCTGCTCCATCAGCTCGTCGAGCGCGCCCTGGGTGCCTTCGCCGACCAGGTCCTGGGCCTCGGTCATCGCCTCGTCCCAGTCGGCCGCTTCATAGGTGCCCTGTCCGACCCAGCAGAAGGCGATCACTTCGGCCAGCTGGTCTTCGCCCAGGTCCTCGAACACCGCCCGAAGCTCTTCCTCGACGCTGTCGTTGATGGTGTCGTCGAGGACGGACAGCGTCCCTTCCTCTTCGTCGTCGACATTGTCGGCGGTTTCGTTGCCGTCATAGTCGGTCGCGGTCTGCGCTTCATATTCACGGGCGCGAAGGATGATCCTGCACAGGGTGTCGAGGGGGGTCAGCGGGTCCATCCGAAAAGCCTTTTCTACTCCACGCTCAACGAGAGCAGCCGTTAGCGGTTCCTCGCGTTGACCGGCTTAAGTCACGCACCTATATCCCGCGCCGCTGGCGCCTGGTGCGGCGCCTCCCAAGGATTGGGGCGGAGTAGCTCAGCTGGTTAGAGCAGCGGAATCATAATCCGCGTGTCGGGGGTTCAAGTCCCTCCTCCGCTACCACCTTCATTCTTTTTACCCTGCAACGGCCCCGAACGCGTTGGCGAGGTCGGCGATGAGGTCGTCGGGGTCCTCGAGGCCGATGTGCAGCCGAACGAGGTTGGGTGCCGGCGCTTTCGACACGGTGCGGTGCGGATCGATCGGGAGCACCAGGCTTTCATACCCGCCCCAGCTGTAGCCGATCCCGAACAATTCCAGGCCGTCGACGAAGGCTGCTCGCGCGTCTTTGCCGGCATCCTTGAGCTCGAACGAGAACAGGCCTGACGATCCCTTGAAGTCGCGCTTCCAAAGCTCGTGGCCGGGGCAATCGGGCAGGGCCGGGTGAAGGACCAGCCCGACTTGCGGCTGCTGCTTCAGCCAGCGTGCGACCTTGAGCGCACCTTCCTCATGCTGCTTCAGGCGCACCGCCATGGTCCTGAGCCCGCGTGAGCCGAGCCATGCATCGTCGGGTGACACCGCATGACCAAGATCCCACGCAACCTGCTGAATTCGATCGAAATGCTTGGCGGTCGCAGTGACTGTACCGAGCATCACATCGGCGTGGCCGCCGACATATTTGGTCGCGGCGAGGATGGTGATGTCGACACCCGCCGCAATTGCCGGAAACAGCAGTGGCGTCGCCCAAGTATTATCGATCAAGGTGGTGACGTCGCGCGCGCGCGCGGCGGCGCAAATGGCCGAAACGTCCTGCACCTCCATGGTCAGCGAGCCCGGACTTTCGAGCAGGATCGCGCGGGTCTTCTCGGCAAGGTTGGGGATGGTCAGCGGGTCGTAATACCGCGTCGCAACGCCAAAGCGCTTGAGGATCGTATCGCAGAACTTGCGGGTCGGCCCGTAGACGCTGTCGGGCGCGAGCAGCTCGTCACCGGCGTCGAGCACGGCCATCAACGCGCTGGTGATCGCAGCAAGCCCGGAGGAAAAGAGCGCAGTCCCCGCTGAGCCAGGCTCGAGCTCGGTCAGCGCTTCCGACAGCGCCCAATGCGTCGCGGTACCCTGGAGCCCATAGCGGTAGGCGCCGAGCGCCGGCTTGCTCGAACGAAGCTCGGCGACGCTGTCGAACAGGATGGTCGAGGCTCGCTCGACTGGCACGTTGACCAGCGGCCCGCGCCATTCCCTGCGGCGCCCGCCTTCGATCAGCTGGGTCGTCTGCCCTAATTTACGCTTGCTCATCCGTTCGCTCCGGGGGCGGCGGCGTCGCTTATCGCAGGGCCGCCCCCGAAGACAAACGGTTCACCGCCGGCGTTCAGCCGCGGCGCATCCGCGGGATCAGGCCGAGCAGGCCGAGCAGGCCGAGGACACCCCACGGAAATCCGTGCTCCTCCTTGGCCGGCTCTGCATAACCAGTGTCGGCCGCGGCCGCATTGTCGACCGGCACCGTTGCCGGCGCGGTGGTCACTGCGACTTCGTTAGTCGTGACGTTGGTTTCGACCGTATTGACGGCCGTCACGTCGGTGGTGTTGGCCGGCGCCGCCTCATTCTGGGCGAGCGCCGGAGTGGCGGCGAGCAATGCCGCTGCAACAATCGTGAACTGGGTTGTCATGCGCATATGAAAAGTCCCCTATTGCCTTGTCCGGATCAAATCGGATCGTCGGTGTAACCGTCATTGTCGGTGTTGCGCCACATCCCGTAGACGCCAATCAGCCCAAGCAGGCCGACCAGATTCCAAACCAAGTCCATGCTTCCCTCCTCATGTCGGGGCGCGTCGCGCCGGTCGGCGCGTGACGGCTGATCCCATCATCAAGAGGGACGGTCAACTATTGTCCGACTCAGTCGATCGATGAGGGATGATAGCTGTCGTCCGGATGCCCAGTGCCAAGGCCAAGCAGCCCGACCAGTCCGAGCAGCCCGATGAGGTTCCAGATCAGGTCGTTGCCTGACCCCTGAGCTGCCAGGCGGTTCATGGTTTCGGTTCGGATTCCGCCGCGCTGTCCAGTTTGTGCGCTGGCGGGACCAATTGCTGCCGTGATCAGGAGCAGTGAGAGCAACATGCGCATTCGCATTGCGGCCTCCCTTTCGCGCGTACTTCGCGCGCGAAGGCCAACAACTGTCCGACCGACAATGTTCCCGATGAGGAAAGGGCGAGGGTCCAAAAAGCAAACGCCCGGACCAACGTCTCGGTCCGGGCGCCCTGCGTGACGATTGCTCGTCAGCCCCCTTGGATGCTGTCGCGGCGAAACGTCCCCAGTCGCCACCGCAACCCCCGAACGCGACCCAAGAGCCAGTTCGTCCGGATGGCGTTGACTAGGACCGGGGCAGCCCCTTTGTCACGGCCCTTAATTAACCCGCGTTGCGTTTGTGCGCGCCCTGTGTCGGCTCTGCCACAGCGATCATCGGCCCGCTGCGGTTGCAAGCCGCAAGTGCGATCCGTAGAGCCCACGCGATGCGCTGGTCCCAAGCATTTCTCCCGGTTCTCAAGGAAAGTCCCGCAGACGCCCAGATCGTCAGCCACAAGCTGATGTTGCGGGCCGGCCTGGTGCGCCAGACCGCTGCGGGCATTTATGCGTGGCTGCCGCTCGGCTTCCGAGTCCTCAAGAAGATTGAGCGGATCGTGCGCGAAGAGCAGGACCACGCCGGCGCCCAGGAAATGCTGATGCCGACGCTCCAGTCGGCCGAGCTTTGGCGGACCAGCGGGCGCTACGACGCCTATGGGCCCGAGATGCTGCGCATCCGCGACCGCCACGACCGCGAAATGCTCTACGGTCCGACCAACGAGGAGATGATCACCGCGTTGTTCCGCGATGACGTGAAGAGCTACCGCGATTTGCCGCGCACGCTCTATCATATCCAGTGGAAGTTCCGCGACGAAGTGCGGCCCCGGTTCGGCGTAATGCGCGGCCGCGAGTTCCTGATGAAGGACGCCTACAGCTTCGACCTCGACGAAGCCGGCGCCCGGCAAAGCTATTACACCCAGATGCTCGCTTACCTGCGCACCTTCCAGCGCATGGGCATCCAGGCGGTGCCGATGAAGGCCGCTTCCGGCCCGATCGGCGGCGATCTCAGCCATGAATTCATCGTGCTTGCGCCGACGGGCGAGAGCGAGGTCTTTTACGACGCCGCCTATGACGAGTTCGATTGGCACCAGGCCGATCTCAACTATGGCGACGAAGCCGGCCTGCAGGGCCTCTTCGACCGGGTGAATTCGACTTACGCTGCGACCGACGAGAATCACGACGTCGCCAAGTGGGAGGTCCTGGCCGAGGACCAGCGCCGCACCGGCCGCGGGATCGAGGTCGGGCACATTTTCTATTTCGGCGACAAATATTCGGCGTCGATGGGCCTCAAGGTCTCGGGCCGCGACGGAACGCCGGTCACTCCGCACATGGGCAGCTACGGAGTCGGCGTTTCGCGCCTGGTTGGGGCGATCATCGAGGCGAGCCATGACGAGGCCGGCATCGTCTGGCCGGAAGCGGTCGCGCCGTGGCGCGTTGGCATCGTTACAATGCGCGCCGACGACGAACCCACCGTGTCTGCGGCGGACTCGCTCTACACGCAGCTGATCGCTGCCGGGGTCGAGACGCTTTACGACGACCGCGACGAGCGGGGCGGGGTCAAGCTCGGCTCGATGGATATGATCGGCCTGCCTTGGCAGCTGATCGTCGGCCCGCGCGGCGTTGCCGCCGGCACGGTCGAGTTAAAGCGCCGTTCAACCGGAGAGCGCGAGGAGCTCAGCCTTGAAAGCGCACTCGCGAGATTGACCGCATGATCCTCAACCGCGCCGAGCGCATGCTCGCCCGACGCTATCTGCTCCCCGGCAAGGGCGAAGGATTCATCTTCCTCGTCGCGAGCATCAGCCTGCTCGCGGTCGCGCTCGGCGTTGCGGCGCTGATCATCGTCATGAGCGTAATGAACGGCTTCCGCGCCGAGCTGTTCGACAAGATCGTCGGCCTCAATGGCCATGCGGTGGTGCAGGGCTACGACGGACGGCTGCCTGACTGGCAGCGAATTGCCGATTCCGCGAAAAAGACGCCCGGCGTGACCTCCGCCTTGCCGCTGATCGAGACTCCGCTGATGGCCACCGCCAACGGCCGCTTCGAAGGCGTCCTGGTGCGGGGCATGCGGGTCGAGGACATCCGCGCCAACAAGACCATCACCTCGAACGTCCTTGCCGGCGACATCAAGTCGATTGCTCCGGGCAGCAACCGGGTGGCGATCGGCTCGCGCCTGGCCGACACGCTCGGCGCCTTTCCCGGCAGCCAGATCACCTTGTGGAACCCGGAAGGCCGCTCGACCGTGGTCGGGACGGTGCCGCGCGAGGTGACCTATACCGTCGGCGCGGTCTTCGAGATTGGGGTCGAAGACTACGACAAGATCTTCGTTGTGATGCCAATGCAGGACGCTCAGCAGCTGCTGCTGATGGGCGACCAGGTCGGGATGATCGAGATCCAGACGAGCAATCCCGACCAGGTCCAGCAAATCCTCTCGCCGTTGCAGCGGCTGGTCCAGGGCAAGGGCGTGATCAGCGACTGGCGACAAATGAACTCCGCGCTGTTCCAGGCACTGGAGATCGAGCGCGTGGCGATGTTCGTCGTGCTTTCGCTGATCGTGCTCGTCGCGGTGTTCAACATCCTGTCGTCGCTGATCATGCTGGTGCGCGCCAAGACCCGCGACATCGCAATCCTGCGCACTATGGGGGCGAGCCGGCGCGGCATGATGAAAGTGTTCGTCACCGTCGGCGTGACGATCGGCTCGCTCGGGATCGTCCTTGGCGTGATCCTAGGCGCGATCTTCCTTTTCTTCCGACAAAACATCGTAAACGGCATCCAAGCGGTCACCGGCGCGAACCTGTGGGATCCCTCGGTGCGCATCCTGACAGAACTGCCCTCGAAGACCGATCCATTCGAAGTCACCGCCATCGTGCTCATAGCGCTGATCCTGTCGTTCCTTGCGACGCTTTACCCCGCGTACAAAGCGGCGAGCACCGATCCGGTCCAGGTGCTTCGCTATGAGTGAGCCGGTCCTCCGTACTCGCGACCTCCAGCGCAGCTTCGTCCAGGGCGACGTGACGATCGAGGTGCTGCGCGGAGTCGACCTCGACGTCGCGCCGGGCGAGATTGTTGCCCTCCTGGGACCGTCGGGGTCGGGCAAGTCGACCTTGCTACAGGCGGTCGGGTTGCTCGAAGGCGGCTTCAAGGGGTCGATCCAGCTCAACGGCGAGGAAGCCTCGGCGCTCGACGACGACGGCCGGACCCGGCTGCGCCGAGAGCTGCTCGGCTTCGTCTACCAGTTCCACCACCTGCTGCCCGAGTTCAACGCGGTCGAGAATGTCGTGCTACCGCAGCTGGTGCGCGGCGCCGGGCCGGATGCGGCCCGCACCCGCGCGGAGCAGCTGCTTGGCACGCTCGGCCTCGCCAAGCGACTTGATCACCGTCCATCCAAGCTGTCCGGCGGCGAGCAACAGCGGGTCGCCGTCGCCCGCGCGCTCGCCAACAAGCCGCCGCTGGTCCTCGCCGACGAGCCGACCGGCAACCTCGACGAGCATACCGCCGACATCGTGTTCGCCGAGTTCGTCAAGCTGGTCCGCGGAGAGGGCTGCGCAGCGCTGGTCGCAACCCACAATGAGCGCATCGCGTCGCGCATGGACCGCGTCGTCCGGCTGCACGAAGGACGCCTCGAATAGTGGAGCCGGAGCGGCGACGGGGCGTTCAAGCGCCCGTGCCCAAGCTCAACTGGACCACCATCGCGCTGATCGGCGGGCTTCTGCTGCTGATCCTGGTCATCGCTTTTTTCGCGACCGGGCGGAACGCCGACCAGGACAAGCTCACCAACGGGGCGCTGACCACGGCCGGCGCGCCGTCGGGCGAGAAGCTGTGCGCGAGCAAGACCACCTACGACCTCATCAAGCGCGAGCTGTTCCGCCGCGCCGCAGAGCTGCGCGGAAGCGACCAGGCCGCCTTCGACAAGCTTTCCGCCTACGCCGCGCTCAGGATGGAAAATCCGGTCATGGAGAGCGAGGACAACTCGACCCACGCGGTCAATTGCTCGGGGTCGTTGTCACTCGACCTGCCGCCGGGGGTGGCGGCGGTGGGCGGTCGGCGCAGCTTGATGTCGGACGTGGATTATGTGGTTCAGCCGGCAGCTGACGGCAGCGGCACGGTCGTCATGTTGCGCAATGCGGATGCGATCATCGCGCCGCTGGCAACACTGGCCCGGACGACCACGACCGCGCCGGCGCAGACGCCGGGGCCTGGCGCCGAGCCGGTCCCGATTCCAGCGCCTGGCCCGGGTGAGGAAGGCACCCTTGCGCCACCTGCGGCAACACCTCCTTCGCCGCAGCCTGAACCGTCAGCCAGAGCCAATCCAAGCTTCAATTGCGCCAATGCGCGCACCCGTGGCGAGGTCGCGGTCTGCCGGGATTCCGGCCTGGCGGCGCTCGATCGACAAATGGCCGCGCAATATGGAAGCGCCATGTCGCGCGCCGACCCCGGACAGCGGGCGCTCCTTCAGTCGACCCGCAGCCGGTTCCTCGGATTTCGCGACAATTGCCGTTCCGACTCGTGCATCGCGGATGCCTATCGCGGACGAATGCGCGAAATCTCGGACATCATGGCCGGCCGCTGGACGCCGCCGCGCTAGGTTGCTGGGGATAAGTGCCGGCCCAAATCTTTCCACTTGCCCACCATAATCCCATAGTCGGGCAGTGACTCAGCCGTTCGTTCCGCTCCGCGTTTTTTCGTCCTTCACGATGCTCGAGGGAGCGATGGAGCCGAAGACGATCGCCGAGCGCGCGGCCAAGCTCGGCTTTCCGGCAATCGCGCTTGCCGATCGCAACGGACTGTACGGAGTCATGCCGTTCAGCGACGCCTGTTTCGCCAAGGGCGTGCAGCCGATTATCGGCGCAATGCTCGCGGTGGCGCGCCCGCCCGAAATCGGCGGCGAAGCAGCGATCGACTGGCTCGCGCTGCTCGCCAAGGACGAGCAGGGCTATGCCAATTTGTGCAAGCTGGTGTCCACGGCGCACCTCCATCGGCCGCTGGAGCAGGAGCCGCACGTCGAGTTCGCCGCGCTCGAAGGGTTGAGCGAGGGACTGATCGCACTGACCGCGGTCGGTGAGGGGGCTCTCGCGAGGCTGATCGCCGATGGCCAGCAGCTCAAGGCCGAAGCCTATCTCGACCGGCTGCAGGCCCTGTTCGGCGATCGCCTGTACATCGAGCTATCGCGTCGCGGCGATGCCGTGGAAGAGGTGGTGGAAGGCGCGCTGATCGATCTCGCTTACGCGCGCGACCTGCCATTGGTTGCAACCAATCCGGCGGCATACGCCGATCCCAGCTTCCATGCGGCGCACGACGCGATGCTGTGCATCGCCAATTCGGCTTACGTGGAGAGCGCCGACCGGCCGACCTCGTCGCCCGAGGCGTGGCTCAAGGATGGCGCTGCAATGGCGGAGCTGTTCGCCGATTTGCCCGAAGCGCTCGCCAACACAATTGTGATTGCCCAGCGCTGCGCGGTGGCGGCGCCCAAGCGCAGGCCGATCCTTCCGCGGCTCAGCGACGACGAGGACGAGCAGCTTCGCCGCGATGCGCGCGCAGGGCTCGACCAGCGGCTGACCGGCCGCTCGGCGGATGAGCAACAGCCGTATCGCGACCGGCTCGAGTTCGAGCTCGACGTCATCACCAACATGGGCTTCGCGGGCTACTTCCTGATCGTCGCCGACTTCATCAAATGGGCCAAGGCCAACGACATTCCGGTCGGACCCGGACGCGGCTCGGGCGCGGGCTCGGTCGTCGCCTGGTCGCTGACCATCACCGACCTCGACCCGATGGCGCTCGGCCTGCTGTTCGAGCGCTTCCTCAACCCCGAACGCGTATCAATGCCCGACTTCGACATCGATTTTTGCGAAACCCATCGCGACAAGGTCATCACCTACGTCCAGGGCAAATATGGCCGCGACAAGGTCGCCCAGATCATCACCTTCGGGCGGCTGAAGGCGAGGGCGGTGCTCAAGGACACCGGTCGCGTGCTGCAGATGAGCTACGGCCAGGTCGATCGCCTCGCCAAGCTGATCCCGAACCATCCGACCGATCCGTGGACCCTGGAGCGTTCGCTCAACGGCGTTTCCGAGCTTGCCACCGAGTATAACAGCGACGCGGACGTCAAACGGCTGTTCGACCTGGCGATGAAGCTCGAGGGCCTCCCGCGCCACGCCTCGACCCACGCTGCCGGCGTGGTGATCGGCGACCGCCCGCTCGACGAGCTGGTGCCGCTCTATCGCGACCCGCGCTCGGACATGCCGGTCACGCAGTTCGACATGAAATATGTCGAGGCGGCGGGGCTGGTGAAGTTCGACTTCCTTGGCCTCAAGACCCTGTCGGTGTTGAAGGAAGCGCAGCGACTGCTTGCGGAGCAGGAGGTCGAGGTCGATTTCGCGGCGCTGCCGTGGGACGATCCGGCGGTCTACGAGCTGCTCCAGCGCGGCGATGCGGTCGGCGTGTTCCAGCTCGAATCCGAAGGCATGAGGCGGACTCTGGCGGCGGTGCGGCCGACCGGCTTTGGGGACATCATCGCGCTCGTCGCGCTGTATCGGCCGGGCCCGATGGACAACATCCCTTTATTCGGCGACCGCAAGAACGGCCGGGTGCCAATCGACACGCCGCATCCCTTGCTCGAGGAGATCCTCAAGGAGACGTACGGAATCTTCGTCTACCAGGAGCAGGTGATGCAGGCGGCGCAGCTGCTCGCCGGTTACTCGCTCGGTGAAGCCGACCTCCTGCGGCGCGCGATGGGCAAGAAGATCAAGTCGGAAATGGACGCCCAGCGCGCGACCTTCGTCAACGGCTGCGCGACCCACAACAATATCCCTGCGGCGAAGGCCAACGAGCTGTTCGACCTGATCGACAAGTTCGCCGGCTACGGCTTCAACAAGAGCCACGCCGCCGGCTACGCGCTGGTCGCCTACCACACCGCCTGGTTGAAAGTTCACCACCGCGCCGAATTTTACGCGGCGTCGATGAGCTTCGACATGGCCCAGACCGACCGCTTGTCAGCCTTCGTCGAGGACATGCGCCGCGGCGAGGTCGCGGTCCTGCCGCCGGACATCAACGCCAGCCACGCCTTCTTCACGGTCGAGAACGGCGCGGTCCGCTATGCGCTCGGCGCGCTGAAGGGCGTTGGCGAGAAAGCGATGGAAACGCTGGTCGAGGAACGAACCCGTGGCGGCCCGTTCACCAGCCTCGAGGATTTCGCTACGCGGATCGACCCCCGCGTGCTCAACCGCCGCCAGCTCGAGAGTCTTGCCGGAGCCGGGGCGTTCGACAGCATCAAGCCGGATCGTGCCGCAGTCTTCGCCGGCGCCGAGACCATCCTTGCCCACGCGGCAAGCGCGTATGACCAGCGCACCAGCGGCCAGGCCGGACTGTTCGGCGCCAATTCCGCCGAAGCCGCGCCGATCCGGCTGCCGCGCGACGCTTCATGGACCATCGCCCAGCGCATGGCGGCCGAGCGTGACGCCTTCGGTTTCTATTATTCGGCGCATCCGGTGGACGCCGCCAGGCATTTGCTCGCAGCCCACCAGGTGAAAACTTTCGCCGAGATCGGGGAGATGCGGGTCGACGAGGGCGAGCGGGTCGGGGCGACCATGGCCGGCCTGGTTGAAGAGGCGCGCTGGCGGACCTCTGCGAAGGGGCGGCGCTACATGATGGCGACCCTGAGCGACAGCTCCGGCCAGTTCATCGCAACCGCATTCGACGACGATGCCACCGCAGCGCTCGAAGCGGCGGCCAAGGCGGGGCAGTGCGGGTTGCTCGGAGTCGAGCTCGACCGGCGCGCCGGCGACGACGCGCCGCGAGTGACGATCAGGCGATTCCAGCCGCTAAGCTATCTCGCCAAGCGGACCAGGCTGCAAATGACCGTGCGTGTGGCCGATGCTCAAACGGCCAAACTGGTAAGCCGGGAACTTGCCGACGCGCGGGGCGGCAATGGGCAGATCCGCCTGATCGTACCGATTGAGGGCGGGGGCGAAGCCGTAGTCGTCGCCGGCCGCGATTTCGTGCTCGACGGGGAGCTTGCCGCGCGGATCGAGCGGATCACTGGGGAAGGCAGCGTCGACCTTGCGGCCCATGAAGGACCGAAGCTCGCATTGGTCGGGTAAAGCTCGAATCCGTCGCAGTCGCGGCGACGCCGCGTTACTGGTCGTCGATCCGCCAGCTGATGGGGAACACGAGCTCGACGTTGCCGTGAGTCGGCGGGGGCGGGAATGCGCCGACTTTCGTCGGAATGCGCACCGCCTCGCGATCGAGAATCGCCGATCCGCTCGACTGCACCAGGTCGACCGACAAAACCTTCCCGGTTCCCGAGATTGCGACCTTGATCTTCGCGTTGCCCTGTTCGCCGCGCAATTGCGCCGACCGCGGATAGCTGTAGTTGGCGGTGATCAATTGGGACACCTTGTGCCTCCAATCGGCATCGCTCGCGTGCGCCGGTGCGACCACGGACAGGGCGGTCAGCCCGGCAATCGCCAGCATTGCAACACGAGTCATGTTCGTTCTTGACGTCATGGTGCGTCGATAACCGAGCGTTATTAAGAGAAGGTTGACGCCCATCACGCGGCCCTCACGGTCGCAAGGAAGCCGTCGACCGCGCCCATCAGGGCTTCGGCCTGCTGGTTGAGGTCATCGGCGGCTCGCAACGATTCCTGCGCGGCCCGGCCGGTGGCCCCGACCCCTTCGTGAACCTTGTCGATGTTCCAGGCGACATTCTGAGAGCCTTGCGCCGCCTGGCTTGTGCTTTCGGCGATCTGCGCGGTGGTCAGTTTCTGTTGCTCCATTGCCGAGGCGACGACGGTCGCGATGCCACTGATCTCGTCGATCGTCTTGGCGACATCGGTAATCGCGGTTGCAGCCTGCGCGGTGGTGTCGCGGGTGTGCGCGATCTTGCTGGCGATTTCTTCGGTCGCGTTCGCGGTTCGGCCGGCCAGAGTCTTGATCTCGCTTGCGACGACCGCAAAGCCTCTGCCGGCGTCGCCGGCACGGCTCGCCTCGATGGTCGCGTTGAGCGCGAGCAAATTGGTTTGTCGTGCGACGTCGGCGATCAGCGCGATCACATCCTCAATGGTGCGCGTGTCCGCCATCAGGTTGGTGACGATCGAATCCGTGGACCGCGCCCGGTCAGAAGCCTCCTGGGCGACCTTGGCGGCACCGACGATCTGCTGGGAAACTTCGGCGATGGACAGCGACATTTCCTCGGTTGCGCTCGCGACGATCAGCGAATTTTCGCTTGCCTGCGCGGCTGCGCTGGCAACCCCAGCCGCCAATTTACCGCTGTCATCGGCGTTGGCCGACACCAGGCGTGCCCCGCTTTCGATCTGCTTGGCCGATGCGCCGACGCTTTCAACGACGTGGCGAACGCTGGCCTCGAACTGGTCGGCAAGGGCCAACATGGCCTCGCGCCGTTCCGCCTGGGCCGCTTCGCGCTCCCGAGCGAGCGACTGTTCCCGTTCGAGCTCACGGTGCTCCGCTTGAAGCGCAGCCGCCCGCCGCTCGTCGACCTCACGAGCGTTGGCTCGGAAAATCTCGACCGCGCGGGCCATGTCCCCGACTTCGTCGGTGCGATTCGTTTCCCTGATCTCGACGCCGAGATCTCCGGCCGCGAGGGAGCGCATCCGCTCTGCCATTCGAATGATGGGCTGAGCGATGAGGCGCTGGCTCAACACGCCCGCGACCAACGCCACGGCGATTCCAGCTGCCGATGCGATCAGGACGATCAGGATCGCGCTGAGCGATGCGGCCTCGGCGGCAAGCGTCGCGCGGCCCTGCACCTTGTTGATCGCGCCCACGATCTGGTCGGCGTTTTTCGCCAGGGTCGGACCGGTCACATGCAAGGTCCGGTCGACTTCGCGGTTGCGGACTTGAGTTGCGGCGATGACCTTGTCGAACGCCTTGTCATAGGCGACGATCTCGATGATCACCTTGTCCGCGGCGCTTGAAAGATTGGTGCCCTTCAGCTTCTCGAACAGGACGTCCATCCCGTCTTCGAGATCGAGCAGATTGTCCTTGGCCAGCTTGGCGGTGGCCGGGCTGGAATCGGAGAGGTAGCGGGTGATGTTGGTCCGCATCTCCAGATATTGCGC